>JBJTQJ010000113.1:0-43297 GCA_046075565.1 Verrucomicrobiales bacterium
GCGCCCGGGCGGCGAACGACGCTCCGGCAGCCACCCCGCCCACAACCACGATTTTGGTGTTCGATATTGTCATGTATCACTATATGCCGATATTTGATTCTTGGCAAGCGGGATTTTTCTTTTTCTTGTCTTGGCGGGAACCGGTGGGAGAAATGCGGGTCAATGCGGTGGCCGTTGTTGCGGCCATCGGCGTATGGTCATCCCGCAGTCGAATCGAACCTGCGAGCCTGGGAAATCCCCTCTGCGGGCCGACGCATCACCGGCCAAAGATGGCCTCGGGATTTCGTCCTCCCGTCGTCTTCGGCCCCAATTCATCCATGACATCAGACACTTTTGAAAATGCCTATCTTGGCGCGAGGGCCGCGGATGCCCTGGCCATGCCCGTGCATTGGTATTATGACCGCGATGCCCTGCGCGCGGAGTATGGCGAGATCACCGGTTATCTCGAGCCGAAGAACCCTCATACCGGGTCGATCTTGTGGCGTTCGCACTACGTCGCACCGAATGCGAAAGGGGAGATCTTGCATGATCAGGCCCGTTACTGGGGTCAGCGTGGCATTCACTACCACCAGTTTCTCCGGGCCGGGGAAAATACCTTGAACTTCCAACTTGCCGACGAGTTGGTGCGGTTGTGCGCAAAATCCGGTGGCTACGATCCCGATGCTTGGCTCGCCAGATACATCGAATTCATGCTTATACCCGGCAGCCATCGGGACACGTATCTCGAAGAATACCACCGCGGATTTTTCACCCGCTACGCCACGGGCAGACCTCCCCGCAAATGTGCCATTCAAGACGAACACATCGGAGGGCTCGCCCAGGTGCCCGCATTATGTTTTATCCTGCGGGAAGCCGGACTTCCCGAACTCCGCGCGGCGGTAAAAGAGCATGTCGGTCTCACCCACGCGCACGCGAACGTGCTCCGCGCAGCCGACACGCTGGCCCGGTTGTTGTTCCGGATCCGCGAAGGTCTCTCCGTGCATGATGCCATCCGACGCGAGGCTGGCGACTGGATCTCAGGCACCAAGGCGAATGAATGGACGCGCCAGCCCGATACATGGGTCATCGGCGAACGATTCAGTCCCGCCTGTTACATTGCGGAGTCAATGCCTGCTTCCCTTTACCTCTGCTGGAAATATCACGATAACTTTGATGCAGGGATCATTGTCAATGCCATGGTCGGTGGCGACAACTGCCACCGTGGTGCGGTTGTCGGTTCGGTGCTCGGTGCGGCCAATGGCGTGCCTGACAAATGGTTGTCGGGTGGTCACCAGCCGGAAAAGGTGATTTAGGCTTTCTGTTTTCCTGCGGCAAGGTTGGAGGCCATGCGGGGAAACAGGAGGCAATGAAATGGACCGCCGGAATCTCTGCTTGCGCGCGAGGGCGCCAACCCGGGCGCCGGTTTCAACGGGTCACTTCGAAACGCACGCGCCCGAAGCGACGGGCTTGGCCTTCGCCTGTGATGTCATCCACTGTGACTCTTTCCCATTGGGCGTTGATCGGGGCGATGGTTTCCGGACCGGTGGATGGAGTCCAATCGGCTGGGCCGGTGGCCGAGGGGTCCGAGCAGAATTCCACTACCTGCACCAAACCAGGCGCGGCAGCGCGCGACGTTAACGCGGCAAGTCCTAGAGCCAAGGCCACAAGGCAGTAGAAGGCACGGAAGTTCATGAAGGAGGGGGGATTTCGGGCGATACGACTGCATTATCCCCCGGGTAGCAATCAGAATTTTAGGGGCAGGCGCACCGGACGGACCCGCCACCCGATGGCTATTCCACGATTTTCAAGTCCATGGGTGGAATTATGCATCCGGGTTTCGACTTTTCGGTCGCGAAAGTGACATTTTTGCGCATTTGGCGAACGGCATCTCCCGGTTTGATGCCACGGGAGAGCACGAGGTCCAGATAGGCGAAGTCCACGACCGCGCTGCCCGCCCAATCGGCCGTTTTGGTGAATCCGGAGACCGGAAAGTGACCATCGGCAGCCTTGCGGATCTCATGTGGGACCTTACCGGCCATGGCGAGGCAGGCCCCGAGGTGGACGAGTTTGATCTCGGGTGCGTAGCGAAGCTGGCGTCCGATGAATTCCCCGTCGAGCACATGGCCATCCACGGTGATGCCTTCTTCTTTCCCGTGGCTGGATACATAGAGCACGGTGGGTTCATTCAGATAAGGCAACTCGGAACACCACTTCGCGAAATCTTCCTTTTCGTCAAAAAAACGGTGACGGATCTCGACCTCGGGCACCCTCGTGAAAAACTGTTGGAGCATGTTGCCATAGGAATACTCGGCCTCCTGCAAACTATTCTCCCAGTGTGCTTCGAGGATGATGAGCCATGAACGCCCCTTGGTTGGGGGAATCTTGGTTCCGCTCCATTCGCCACCGGGGGAACCGTCTTCGTTTTTCCATGTTCCACTGAAGGAAGCACCATCCTCCTCCAGTTTGAATTCACCGGTTCCGCCTTTGCCAGATGGTTCACGGAAGGTGAATTTGAATAGTCCATTGTCGGCCGTTCCCTCGATCTCAGCCTGGCCATCGCTCTGGTAGCATCCAATGACCTGGTTTTGCTTTTCGATCAGACGGACCGGCCCGAGATTCGTTTTCCAGACGCCATTGAATCCGGGATTTGCCGGTTCCATCCGTTTTCCACTCCAGGCCTGCCAATCTTCCTTGTCTTTCTCGCGCCAGCGACCGGTGAAACTTCGGCCGTCTTCCGCCATGGAGAATTGGCCCTCGCCCGTAATCTCACCTTCCGCGTAGGTGAAGGTCAGGGTGGCACCGCTCACTTTGCCTTGGAGTTCGCCCACCAGAAGGTTGGCGATCTGATAACTTCCGGTCACGTTGCCGGCTTCTTCAGAGATGGAAAGTTCGCCGAAGGTGCTTTCCCATTTGCCGGCGAAAGAAGCATCCTTCGCAGGCAGCGGGAGAGCCAGCAAGAGGACGGCGAAGATGCGGAAGAAATTGGCGCGCGCGGTCATGGGTCGGAACTTAGCAGGATTCAGACCGGAAAACCAACCCGAGTTGACATTCCCGGTCTTGCCCTGCGACGAATTTTCTCTAATAAACTCCGAACCTAGCCGCTCCCGCCCTGCTTACGGTTTTTCCTGTTTCGCTTTCAGCCAACCTTCCGCGTGGTCGAGGCGTTTGCGCAGGTCGGCGATGGTGTCGCGTTCGACCCGCAGTTCGCGGTAGCGTGCGATCATCTGGTTGAAATCGCGCCGCGCTTCCTGGGCGATGGACTCGACCCACTTTTCCGAGCGTACGGCTTCGTTGAGGCCAACGTCCGATGTCGCGGGGGAGTCATGATGGGTGTAGAGAGCGGCTTCCTGAGCGGCGCGTTGCTCGCGAAGGACCTGGAGGCGGGTGAGTTCGGTTTCCATGGCCTTGCGCTTCTCCGCGTCCAGGTCGGTCGCGCGCAGGGACTGCTGCATCTCCTTGATCTTGAGGTCGAGTCGTCCGGTGGCTTTGTCGAAAGCCTCGCCGAGTGCGCGTACGGTCGAGTCGGTCTGGCGGGCGGCGCGGCGGTTCTGCTCGAACTCCGGGTTGTCCCGGTAGTTGGTGTCCCAGCCCCAATCGCTACCGCCGGATTCGACGATGTATTTGTCGTGATCCTCATGGGTATCCATGCTCAGGGCGAGACCCACGGCTCCTTGGATCATCTTGTCGATGCGCTCGTCGAAGGCTTCCCGTTCCTTGAAAAGATCTTCCTTGCGGAATGGATTGTCGCTGTGGCGCAGTTGTTCCTCCAAATCGGCGCGCAGGCGGGCATAATACTGGGCGGCTTTGCCGAGGCGCTCGATCATGTCGCGTTTCGTCCGGGCGACACGGGTGCGGGAGTCGTTGCTGTCGGTCATGCCGCCCAAGGTTTTCAGGATCTGGTCCACGTTACCTTGGATGGATTTGTCGAGGGCGACGATCTCATTGACCATGGCGGTCGCGCGTTCCTTGCGTTTCCCGATGCGGTCGGTGATCTGGCCGACGTAACGGGTCACTTCTTCGACGGTTGGTTCGGTTTTTTCCTCGGGAGCGGCTTGGGCTGCCTCTTGCGCGTGAACCGGGCTGAGGGAAATGGCGAGCAAGCCGAAAAGCAGAGGGAATCGATTGGTCTTCATGCAGCGATGCGAATCGGCAACCAATGGATGGTCGAGCCAACCGATGGCCGGCGAATGAGTCGGCGGCTGGTTTGAAATGGCCAATCTTTCGTGCGAGCAGCGGACACGACCCTCGTGGATCGTGTCCCTCCGGCGGGTGATGCCATGGCCAGCAGGCTGGCCATGCAGAAGCGGCAGCGGGCCTCCTCAACGTTCCCCGATCGGCTCGACGATCTGGGGATAGGGGCGGCCGTTGTAGGCGCTGAGCGGGCGGAAGAGTTTGTTGTCGCCGAGTTGCTCGAGAACATGGGCCGTCCATCCGGCCATGCGGGAGATGGCGAAGATTGGGGTGAAGAGATCGGTGGGAATGCCGAGACTGTAATAGACCGTGGCGGAGTAGAAATCCACGTTGGCGTTGAGGCCTTTTTTCTCCTTCATGAGCTGGGCGATGCGCTCGCTCATCTGAAGCCATTTTGCTTCACCGAGTTCGTTGCTCAGGCGGATGGCCATTTCGCGGAGGTGGGGGGCGCGGGGGTCGAGCACCTTGTAAACGCGGTGGCCGATGCCCATGATTTTTTTCTTCTGGGCGAGGGCCTCGTCGATGTAGGCATCCACCTTGGAGGGGTCACCGATTTCCTGGAGCATCTGGATGACACCTTCGTTGGCTCCACCGTGGAGAGGTCCCTTGAGGGCTCCGATGGCGGCGCTGATGGATGAATACATGTCGCTGAGCGTGGAAGCGACGACGCGGGCGGTGAAGGTAGAAGCATTGAAGCCGTGTTCGGCATGCAGGACGTAGGAGACATCGAGCGTGCGTGCGGCTTCGGCTCCCGGTTCCTCGCCGGTGACAAGCCAGAGGAAGTGGGCGGCTTCGTCGAGATCCTTGCGGATCGGGGGAAGCGGCAGGTCCATGCGCGCGCGATGGAACCAAGCGGCGACGATGCCGATTTGAGCGACAAGTTTGAGGGCAATCTGCTGGTTTTCCGGGGTGGTGATCTCGGAGCGCAGCGTGTCGTAACATCCGAGCATGCTCACGGCCGTGCGCATGACGTCGATCGGGCGCGCGGTTTTCGGAGCGTGGGTGAGGAAATCGATCACGCCCTGGGGCAGTTCTCGTTCGGCTCGGAGGGCGGTCTTGAGTTGGTCGAGTTCGAAGGCCGTGGGGAGTCGGTTATGCCAGAGCAAATAGACGACTTCCTCGAAGCAGGTCTTGCTCGCCAGTTCGTTGATATCATATCCGCAGTAGAATAGAACGCCTTGATCGCCCTTTACTTCGCCCAGTCGGGTTTCAGCGGCGACGATCCCTTCGAGTCCTCGATTCAGTATCATGATAGTGGATGGTGCTCGGTTGATGAATAAGATGCAGATGCCATCAAATTTTGCCCCAGTGACGGAGGAGGGTGTCAGCCATGTCGGACGGGGTTTCGGCGACAGCGATGCCGCATTCGGCAAAGATGGCCTTCTTGGCGGCGGCGGTGTCGTCGCCTCCCGAGACGATGGCGCCGGCGTGGCCCATACGACGTCCGGGAGGAGCGGTGGCTCCGGCGATGAATCCGGCAACGGGTTTCTTGCAATTTTCCTTGGCCCAGCGGGCGGCTTCGGCTTCGCCATTGCCACCGATTTCGCCGATCATGATGATGGCTTCGGTTTCGGGATCTTCGTTGAACATTTTCAATACATCCAGGTGGGAGGTGCCGTTGATGGGATCTCCGCCGATGCCGACGCAGGTGCTTTGCCCGAATCCGCGGCTGGTCAATTGCCAGACGGCCTCATAGGTGAGGGTGCCCGAGCGGGAAACGACGCCGACATTGCCGCGGCGGTGGATGTAGCCGGGGGCGATGCCGATGCGGCAACCATCGTGCGAGTTCTTGCCCGTGCCGGGTGTGACGAGACCGGGGCAGTTCGGGCCGATGAGCCGGGTTTTGGCATGCGACATCTGGGCGCGCACTCGCATCATGTCCATGACGGGGATGCCTTCCGTGATGCAGACAACCAGGTCGAGCCCGGCATCGACGCCTTCAAGGATGGCATCGCCGGCGTAGGCGGGCGGCACGAACACTACCGAAACAGTGGCTCCGGTTTCCCGAATCGCGGCGGAAACGGTATCGAAAATGGGAACCTTGTGGTCGTTATGATCAAATGTCTGGCCTCCTTTGGTGGGAGTGACGCCGGCCACCACTTTGGTGCCGTAGTCCAGACTGAGGCGGGCGTGGCGGGCACCGAAACTGCCGGTGATGCCTTGCACGAGGATGCGGGTATTTTCGTCAACGAGAATGGCCATGAGAATGTGCGCTTGTTAGTTTGGAAGGGCGAGTGGGGTTCAGGCGACGGCGGCGACGATTTTTTGGGCGGCGTCGGTCATGCTGTCGGCGTTGATGACGGCGACACCGGATTCGGCGAGCGTTTTGCGGCCAGCGTCCACGTTGTTGCCCTCGAGGCGGACGACGAGGGGGAGCTTGAGACCGACCTCACGGACGGCTTGGACGATGCCGGTGGCGATGACATCGCAGTCCATGATTCCGCCGAAGATATTGACCATGATGCCTTTGACCATGGGGTCGCCGAGGATGATTTTGAAGGCGGCCACGACCTGATCCTTGGTGGCTCCGCCGCCGACATCGAGGAAGTTGGCGGGTTCACCGCCGAAGTGTTTGATAATGTCCATGGTGGCCATGGCAAGGCCGGCTCCATTGACGAGGCAGGCGATGTTGCCATCGAGGCCGATGTAGTTGAGGCCGTATTCGGAGGCCGCGACTTCGCGGGGATCCTCTTCATCCTTGTCGCGCATGGCCTGAATGTCGGGATGCCGGAAGAGGGCGTTGTCGTCGAAGTTGAACTTCGCATCGAGCGCGTAAACGTGGTCGTCTTTCGTGACAACGACCGGGTTGATCTCGACCATCGAGCAATCGCAATCGGTGAAGAGCTTGTAAACGGAGTGGAGCAAACGGCCGAATTGGCGGGGATTCGTGTCGAGGCCGAGGTCGTGGGTGAGTTTGCGCACCTGATAGGCCTGGAGGCCGGCAAGCGGGTGGACCGGTTCGCGGAGAATTTTTTCCGGAGTTTTTTCCGCGACTTCCTCGATGTCCATGCCGCCTTCGGTCGAGGCAATGATCACCGGGCGGCGGGTCTCACGATCCATGAGCACAGCGAGGTAAAGTTCGCGGGCGATTTCCACCGATTCCGCGACCATGACCTTGCGCACTAGGCGTCCCGCTTCTCCGGTCTGTTTGGTCACCAGGACCTGGCCGAGCATTTTTTCCGAGACGTCACGGGCGGCCTCGGGGGATTCCACGAGCTGGACACCGCCCTGGAAGCCGTTTTTGAAGGTTCCCTTGCCGCGGCCGCCGGCATGGACCTGCGCTTTGACGACGAGGTGCTTGACGCCGAGCCATTTGGCGGCTTCGAGGGCCTCATTGGGCGTGGAGGCGGCCCGGCCTTTCGGACTGGGGACACCGAATTTGTCGAAAAGTTCTTTGGCCTGGTATTCGTGGATATTCATGCTGCGGCGCGCCGGGGAGGCGGAAGACGGATAAGCTAGGGAGGCAGCCGTTACGTTCAAGTGCTGAATCTTCCGTGTTTTCGTCCCGGCGGGGCAGAAGTCGGAAACCGGAAATTCCAGGACGAGGCTTGCTTTCAGGGGTTTCCCACCGTTTATTGGATTCCCTCCAAGCTCTAAGGTCCATGTATTCAAGGAAAGCGGTTTATACGGTCAGGTTCTTCTTCCTCCTGGTTTCCGGGGGGGTAGGGGCGCTGATCGCCCAAGGGCTGGTGTGGAATGTGTGGGGAGGCACGGCCATCGGGGCCTTTTTCGCGTCCATCTTCATCGCCGTGGACCTTCTGGCCCGGAATTGGTCGTTCCGGAACTTTTCTTCCGGCACCTTCGGGCTGATGGTCGGCCTTTTCTGCGCCTGGCTTATCACCCGCATCGATTTAGGTACGATTCCGATTTTTTCCGAGAGCAACCCGTATGGTGACGAATTGAGGGGAGTCCTTGAACTGGGGCTCTACCTTGCCTTGGGATTCCTTGGCAGTTCGTTGGCCTTGCGATCAAACAGGGAAGAATTTTCCTTCATTATTCCCTACGTCCGGTTCCGGCGTGAGGCCATCGAAGAACAGCCGACGATGCTCGATTCGAACATCCTCATCGATGGGCGAATTCTCAAGCTGGTGAAAACCGGGTTCCTGCGCGGGCCCTTCGTCGTTCCCCGTTTCGTGCTCGATGAACTGCAACTCCTCGCCGACGCGCCCGCCGGGCAGAAAAAAGATCGGGGGAAACGCGGATTGCTCAACCTGCAGGAATTGCGGCGCAAGCTGAATGTCGAGGTGAGTGTCCACGACGACTACGAGGACAATGATTCGCTTCCCGTGGATACGCGCCTTGTTCAGCTTTGCCGTCGGCTGGCCGCCCGTTTGCTCACCAATGATGCCAATCTGGGGCAAGTGGCGCGTTTGCAAGGGGTGCACACGCTCAATCTCCACGACCTGTCCGAAGCCATGCGTCCGGAAGTCTTGGTTGGCGATGTTCTGGAACTCGGATTGGTCCGCCGGGGCAAAGATGATCACCAGGCCGTCGGGTTCCTTCCGGATGGCACGATGGTGGTCGTGAATCATGCCTTCACGCTCATCGGCGCGACGCGGAAAATCGTCGTCTCCAGCACGATCCAGACCTCAACCGGCCGCATCGTTTTCGGCGAATTGGCCGAACCCGCAAACGTGGCAGGGTGATGCGGCCTTGGAGTTTTGATCGGAGGCAAAGCAATATATTCACGGGCCGTTTGGCCGCATGAGCGCATGGCGCATGATCTCTACCGGAGGAGCCCCTCCGAACCAGCGGGAAAATGAAATCGCGCCTTGATGGATGAGCATGGAGAGTCCGTTGGCGGTCGGGCAGCCGGCATTCCGGGCGGCCGCGAGCAAGGCGGTCTCGGGAGGACTGTAGATCATATCGTAGACGGCGAGGCCGGGGTGCAGGCTTTCGACGGGAACGGGCAGCGGGTCTTCCGGTTTCATGCCCGCCGAGGTGGCATTGACCAGCAGATCACAGCCCGCCAAGGCGGCTTTGATGGCGGGGAAATCGTCCATGGCCAGCACAATTGCTTGCATAGCGGGCGAGACTTGGCGGATTTCCGCGGCGACCGATTCGGCTTTTGCGACGGTCCGGTTGATGAGCACAATCTTCGGCGAACCATCGAGGGCGCATTGTAGGGCGGCCGCTCGACCAGCCCCGCCACCCGCTCCGGCAATGGCGATGCTCGATGTGCAGAGTTTTTTCCCGAAAGCCTCTTCCACGGCGGCGGATAGGCCCGGGCCATCGGTATTCGAGCCATGGGTCACCCCATCCGGGCGGAAATGCACGGTGTTGACTGCTTGGAAAAGGGAGGCCGCGCCATCGACTTCGGTGCAGGCGCGGAGGGCCTCGAGTTTGTGGGGCACGGTCACGTTGGTGCCGGTAAAACCCAGTTTCCGGAGAAGGGAAAAGACCTCCGCGACCTCGCCGGGAAGCACGTGAATTTTGACGTAGCGGAGCCCGAGGTCCCGGGCGTCGAGCGCCGGTTGGTGCATGCCAGGGGACCGCGAATGCGCCACCGGATCCCCGATTACAGCCACGCCCGGTCGCAGGCCGTCGGCAGGCAAGCCCCGCTCGAGCCAGTTGCGGAGATCGGAGATGGTGAGGGGAGCTTCGGAAGGCATGGCGGAAATTGCGCGGATTTTTTGGGAGGATCTGCGGAGAATCGGGTGGGTGCGATCATTTACACTTGGCCCATTCATCGCTCCCCCCAATTTGCATGAACGTTCTCCCCCTGACCATACTTTTCAGTAGCCTGCTCGCCATCTTTTTCATCATCGCCTTCGCGGTCGAATGGGTCCGCGGGCGAAATACTTCCTTGGAGAGGGAAAGTCTTCTTCCATTTGCCGACGACGAACCTGTGGCACGGACGCGCCCGAACCGCCGCCGTGAACAGATCGGCAACTGAACCCAGCTATCCCGCGAACAACCCGCCCGAATCTTTCATCCCAACACCGCCATGCACGATTACTCGAAAACCGAAACCCTGCCCGCCGGCTCCGGTGCCCTCCGCACGGTCAGCGTGACCTACCAGGATAAACCCGTCCGCTACTTCATCTGGGCCTCCATTATCTTTGGGGTGGTGGCGATGCTCGCCGGGGTGCTCGCCGCACTGCAGTTGAGCCATTGGCAGGCCAACCTCGGCTTGGAATAAATCACGTTCGGCCGCCTGCGCCCGCTGCACACCAATGCCGCGATTTTCGCATTCGTCGGGAATATGATGTTCGCCGGGGTTTGTTATTCCACGCAGCGGTTGTGCAAAGTGGCGACGGCGAGCAATCTGCTCACCTGGATTCACTTCTGGGGATGGCAGCTCATCATCGTTTTCGCGGCGATTTCGCTCCCGCTCGATTACACGCGCGGCAAGGAATACGCCGAATTGATTTGGCCGATCAATATCATGGTCGCCGTCATCTGGGTCGTCTTCGCCATCAACTTCTTCTGGACCCTGGCCAAACGGAACGAACCCAGCCTCTATGTCGCACTCTGGTTCTACATCGCCACCATCGTCACGGTGGCCATGCTTTACATCGTGAACCACCTCTCCGTGCCGACGGCGTGGAATCATAGTTACAGCCTCTTTGCCGGGGTGCAGGATGCGCTTGTGCAATGGTGGTATGGTCACAACGCGGTCGCTTTCTTCCTCACCACTCCGATTCTCGGCATCATGTATTATTTCATGCCGAAGGCGGCCCAGCGGCCGGTCTATTCCTACCGGCTCTCCATCGTGCACTTCTGGTCGCTGGTTTTCATCTACATCTGGGCCGGCCCGCACCACCTGCTGAATACCGCGCTTCCCGAATGGCTGCAATACCTCGGCATGTTCTTCTCGCTCATGCTCTGGGCACCGTCATGGGGCGGCATGCTCAACGGCCTGCTCACTCTCCGCGGAGCTTGGGACAAACTGCGCACCGATCCGGTCATCAAGTTCTTCGTGGCCGGTGTCACGTTCTACGGCATGTCCACTTTCGAAGGCCCGTTGCTCTCGATCCGGGCGGTGAATTACCTCTCGCACTACACCGACTGGACAATCGGCCACGTGCACGGCGGCACCCTCGGCTGGAACGGCTTCATGGCCGCCGGGATGTTCTACTGGCTCGCTCCGCGCCTGTGGGGGCGCCCGCTGTATTCGAAGGCGCTGGCCAACATGCACTTCTGGCTCGGCCTCGTCGGTATTCTGATTTACATGCTCTCGATGTGGGTTGCTGGCATCATGCAAGGCCTGATGCTCAACTCCGTGGGCCCGGATGGCGTGCCGGTGAACAAGGAGTTTGTTGACACCACCACCGCCATCATGCCGATGTATTGGGTTCGCTTCGGTGGTGGACTGCTCTACCTCGTCGGCTTCCTTCTCCTGGTTTATAACATCGCCCGCACCGCCATTGGCGCGACGCCCGTGGTCGAGACGAAAGAGTTCGTGGTGCCGGAAAAATTGCAAAAAGACACCATGACCTGGGGCGCAACCTTCAAGAACGACCCCATGACCTACATCAGCCTCGGGGTCGTCTTCCTCCTGCTCGCTTTCTTCCTCCCCACCGGAGCGAATTTCGCCGCGATGATCTGCACCGGTTTGCTCGCCATCATGGCGGTAGGAGCGTTCAAACGTTCCAACGGCGGATGGTCGCAATGGTATGAACGCCTCGAAACGAACTGGCTGCCCTTCACCGTGCTCACGCTCATCGCCGTGGCCATCGGCGGGGCCGTGCAAATCATCCCGGCCGTGGTCGCCCACGGGGCTACCAGTGTCGAGGATCGCAAGCAAGTGCTTTACACACCTCTCGAACTGGCCGGTCGCGACATCTACATCACCGAAGGCTGTTACAACTGCCACTCGCAGATGATCCGCACCATCAAGCCCGATGTTGCCCGATATGGTGATTGGAGCCGACTTGGCGAAAGCATCTACGACCATCCGTTCCAATGGGGGTCACGCCGCACCGGTCCGGACCTTGCCCGCGAAGGCGGCAAACGCACCGACTCGTGGCATTACAACCACTTCATGGATCCGCGCTGGGGGAACAAGGATTCGATCATGCCGAACTACGCCTGGCTAGCCGAGCAGAAACTCGATGTAAAAGCACTGCCCGGAAAAATTGCCGTGCAACGTGATTACCTCAAGGTGCCTTATCCGGCGATGACAAAAGACGAGATCGAACAGTCGGCCAACGACCAGGCCATGAAGATGGCCATCGCCATGGCACCGGAGATGACCAGAATCCCCGAGGGCGGATTCTTTAAGGACCTGCAAGGCAAACAGAGCGTCTCACCCGAAGAGATGGCCAATCGTTTCGCCCAGAGCAAGATGGTTGCTCTCATCGCCTATATGCAGAAGTTGGGCACCTACGAGAAGGTCGAGGCGAAACCCGCCGCCGAGCCGAAACCCGGCTTGCCGGATCGCGGCTTCGGTGTGCCCGACCGCCAGCGCTCAGAGTCCGCCGCCCGTTAATTCCGAAACTCCAACCCATCCAATTCACCATGACTTCACTTGTGAAACGAATTATGCTCGAAGTCGGATTTTCCGACCTGCTCTTGCAATCACTGACCTTCCTTTCCTTCATGATGGTTTTCCTGGTCTTCATGCTGGCCGTTGGCCGCGCCGTGGCGGCCAAGAAGAGCAACATGGATCACCTGGCCGCCCTTCCGTTTTCCGATGAGAAAGGAGACAATCATGTCTGAGCACCCCAACCAAGATCAACACACCACCCGCGAGGAAGAACTTCCGCCCGGCGTGCATCTCCGCCCCCATGTCTTCGATGGCATCGAAGAGTTCGACCAGCGCCTGCCCAACTGGTGGTTGTGGACATTTTACGGCGCCATCATCTGGTTTGCGATCTGGTGGGTCGCCCACTACCAATTCGGCTGGGGCAAGGACGATGCGGCCTCCATGGCCGAGTTCAAGGCGGAGGTCGCGGAAATCCAGGCCGCGAAACTCCAGGAGATGTTTTCCACGGATCCGGATGGCACGCTGTGGCGCATGAGCCTGAACAGCGCCTCCGTTGACAAAGGCCAGACCATCTTCGAGGGCAAATGTGTCGTCTGCCACGGCAAGGATCTTTCGGCGATGCAGGATGGTATCAAGCTGGCCGGTCTTCCGCTCAACGACAAGGAATGGAAATACGGGGGCACGCCCTTCGAGCCGATGAATGTCTTCAACATCATCAAGGACGGCTCGCCCGACAAGGCCGCCGGCATGCAGGCATGGGCCGGGGATATCGGACTGGACGGCGTCGCCGATGTCACCGCCTTCGTGCTCAGTCACCACGCGGCTCCGCCTGAAGCGACCAAGGAACCAGCCGCGGAATCTCCGCCCGCCGTCCAGTAATCCACGAGGAGGAGCCGCTCTCCCCCCAGGCTCCTTGCTCAAATGTCCACGCCCCCCTCTAGTATAAAGCCGAATCTCGTTTCCGTAACGACGATCAACCGCGATGGTTCGCGGTTCTTCCTCCACCCGGCCGACGTGAAGGGCTGGTTCACGCGCTTCCGGCGCCTTTTTGCGGTGATCTTGATCGCGGTTTACGTGCTGCTTCCCTGGATTCCCATCAACGGGCATCCGGCGGTGTTCTTCGATGTCGAGAATGGACGCTACCATGTCTTCGGGCTGACCTTTCTCACCCAGGACCTGTGGTTGCTCTTTTTCCTTCTCAGCGGTTTCGGGTTCGCCTTGATTTACATCACCTCGCTCTTCGATCGCCTGTGGTGCGGTTGGGCTTGTCCCTACACCGTCTTCCTCGAACATGTTTTCCGCAGAATCGAACGCTTCATCGATGGCGACGCGGTGGCACGGAAGAAACTCGACGCCGAACCGATGTCGGCTTCGAAGTTCTTCAAGCGTGTCATTAAACATGGGCTCTACCTCCTATGCGCCGCGCTCATCGCCCATCTTTTTCTGTCCTACTTAGTTTCCCTGCCGCGCTTGTATGAGTTCATGCAGGAACGACCCAGCAAACACCTGCGCTCTTTCGCCGTGGTGGCCGCCCTGACCGGTGCACTTTATTTTTGCTTCGCCTGGTTCCGCGAACAATTCTGCATCATCCTCTGTCCCTACGGCCGCATCCAGTCCGCCCTCACCGACGACGATACCATTGTCATCGGCTACGACGAGAAACGCGGTGAACCACGCGGCAAGGGAAAAGAAGGTGTCGGCGATTGCATCGACTGCCGTCGCTGCGTGCAGGTTTGTCCTACGGGCATCGACATTCGCAATGGACTCCAACTCGAGTGTATCGGTTGCGCCGCCTGCATCGACGCTTGCGACGACATCATGGAGAAGGTGGACAAACAAAGGGCCTGGTGCGTTATGATTCGCTCAACGGCTTGCAAGGAAAAAACACCGCTACCTGAGGCCTCGCACCTATCTCTATACCGCTCTCCTTCTCCTCGGTGCCGGTGTCCTGACGTTCTTCCTCGGACGCCTCACGCCTTTCCATGTGGCCATCACCCGCATGAATGGTCCCGCGCATTACGTGACCGCCACGGAAGTGCGCAATCAGTTCAATGTGCGTCTCACCACGAAACGGAATGAGGAAAGCATTTTCCATATTCGGGTGAAGGATGCACCCGTGGGAATGCGTTGGGTGCCGACCAGCGAGGATGCCATCCCCGTGCCCGGCCAATCGGAGATCGATAAGCCATTTGTCGTGACGATGGATCGCGAGCATTACAAGGGCCCGACTCCGCTGATCATTGAAGTGACCGGTGAACCGGGAGGCGGGCGCGTCGAAAATGCCGTCGAGTTCCTCGGTCCCGATCCCCGCCTCATGCCAGCCGTCGAAAAAGAAGGAGGTAACCCGTGAGCGCCGCCGAACATGGTTTCTTCCGCAAACGCCCGTGGCTCTTTGTTGTGGCCGCATTTGTCCTGTTGATCACGGCATGGACCATCCTCATCACCATCGCGGTGAAAAACCGGCCCGAAGATGTGGCCAACCCTCTCCAACCCGAACCAACAGCCGCCGTGCAAGAGAAAGGAGCTTCCGATGGCCGCTGAACTCGAACTCATCAACACCGCCGCCGGTGCCTTCGTGGCCGGATTGATCACGAGTGTGCATTGCGTCGGCATGTGCGGACCACTCGCCTGCGGCGTGGCCGGGCTTGGTTGCCGCACGGGCATCAAACACGGGCCGGTTGCCGGTTATCACTTCGGATGTCTGGTGATCTATACGTTGTTAGGGGCCGCCGCCGGCGGCATCGGACAAGTGCCCGTGGCCACCCTCGTGAAAAGCCCCGCCGCCCTGCTGCCGTGGATGTTGATTCTGGCCTTGCTGGTCACCGGTCTCGGACTGGACAAACGTCTTGTCCCGCGGATTCCCGCGATGACCCGTCTCAGCCTGCGCCTGCGGAGTTTGTTCTCCAAACTCGGGGCCGGCAAAGGCGGGCTCGTGCTCGGTTTTGCCACGCCCTTGCTGCCCTGCACTCCGTTGTATCTCATCCTCGGGGCTGCGTTGGTGAGCGGGTCGATTGCCAAAGGAGCGGAGTTCATGGCCGCGTTTGCTTTGGGAACGATTCCTTTGTTATGGGTAACCCAGAGCGGATGGTTCTGGTTGCGCGGCCGCTTCGGAGCCCATGGGCTCGAGTATGCCCGCCGGAGTCTGGCCGTCATCACCGCACTTGTTCTGATCTGGCGCTTGCGCGGCACCCTCCCATGGGTCGAACTCGCCGGCCCCGGTTGCTGCGGGTGAATTTCCAAACCATCAGGTCTCCACGTTTCTCCGATGTCTTCCCACTCGAAATCCTGCCTCCACTGCGGCTCTCCGGTTCCCGAAGGAATCGGGATGGAGGATTTCTGCTGCCATGGTTGCGAGTTCGTGCACGGCATGATCGAAGGGGAAGGCATGGATCACTTCTATGATCTCAAAGGCGACAAAGCCCTCGAACCGGTGCGCGGACGAGCTTTCACCGCCCTCGACTGGTCATGGCTCGATGAGAAAACCCGGGAGATCGAAAGTGCTTCCGGCGAGGTAAGCGCGCTCACCGCCGGCGTGGAAGGAGTTTCCTGCATCGGCTGCTTCTGGTTGCTGGAAAAACTTTTCCAACGCGAAGCGGGTGCGATGGATTGCGAAGTCCATCCCTCGAATGGAAAAATCCGGCTGCGCTGGAAAACCGGCCAATGTGATATCGCGGCCTTCGCTCGCAAGCTTCAGCAATTCGGCTACACCATCGTGCCGGAAGCCCGCGCCTCCGCCGGACGCGCCGAAGCCTCCGAGTTGCGCCTGCGTCTCGGCCTGACCGCCGCTTTCATGATGAATTGCATGGCCTTCACATTGCCGGGTTACCTCGGCATGAAGAAGGATTTCTTCCTCGCCGGTTTGTTCGAACAGATCGTCGCGCTCTCTGCCACCCTGGCCATGCTGACCGGTGGCACCTATTTCATCCAACGCGCGTGGGCCGCCCTCAAACACGGGGTCTTGCACATGGACTTCCCCATCGCCGTGGGTGTCGTCGTGGCGTGGATCGCGTCCATCGCCGGATGGATGGGCGGATGGGATTCCCTCGTCTACTTCGACTTTGTTGCCCTCTTCCTAACTCTCATGTTGGCGGGACGCCTCTTGCAGATCTCCGCCGTCGAGCGCCACCGCAATCGCGCCGCTGGAGCCGCGGCACTCCCGCGCATCGTGACCGACCCGGCGGGAAAAAAGATTCCGGTCGAAGGACTCAAGCCCGGCGAAAGCTACCTCGTCGCTCCCGGAGCCGTTGTGCCCGTGGCCAGCCAAATGGAAAACGCGGCCGCGGAACTCAGTCTCGAATGGATCAACGGAGAATCCGATACCCATCTCTGGTCGGCCGGACGCCGTGTGCCCTCGGGGGCCATCAACGTCGGCCGCCAAACGCTCGAACTCCGGGCGGACGAAACTTGGGAAGGCAGCCTGCTCCATCGCTTGGCCGGGGGGGCCGAGACGTATGGACCAGGCTGCCGACCCTTGCTTGAAAAAGTGCTGAAATGGTATGTGGTGATTGTGCTCTTGCTCGCCTTCGGCGGGGCGGGATTCTGGCTCGCCACGGGAGCCGGTTGGGTCGTAGCACTGCAGGTCCTGGTGAGTGTGTTGGTGGTGAGCTGTCCTTGCTCCACCGGGCTCGCGCCCCCCTTGGCCGACGATCTTTCCCGCACCCTGCTGCAACGCGCCGGGGTTTTCCTGCGCCGCGACGACTTCTGGGCCCGACTGCCCGGCATTCGGAAGGTTTTCTTCGACAAAACCGGCACCCTGACCATGGAGCGCCCGGAGTTGCTGAATCCCGCCGCTCTCGATGCCCTCGATGCCTCCGAGAGGGAAAATCTCCGCGCCCTCGTCGCCGGAAGCCTCCACCCGATCAGCCGCCGCCTGCTCGAAAGTGTCGGTGGAGCGGGGCAGGGGACTCCGCCCGAAGTCGAGGAAATTCCCGGCCAAGGGATGAAATTCACCGATCCGACGGGGGTGACCTGGTCACTCGGGCGGCCGGGATTTGTGGCTGCTGACGGAGAAGAGACCGGAACCGGAGAATTCGACACCCATTTCCGCCGCGATGGCCGTCTGGTCGCCGGGTTCTGCTTCCGCGACTCCCTCCGCCCCGAATCCCGCCAAGCCATCGACTGGTTGCGCTCCAAAGGCCTCAGCATCGAGATCCTCAGCGGCGACCGCCCGGAAAAGGTCCAGGCCGTGGCCGATCAACTCGGCCTGCGCGCCGCCGACGGCGGAAAACACCAGACGCTCTTCCTCGGTGACGGAGCCAACGACAGTCTCGCCGCCCAAGAAGCCGCCCGTTCGGGCACTCCGCTCATGGACCGCTCGCTGCTTGAGGAAAAATCGGACTTCTATTTCACCGGTCGGGGTTTGGGGTTCCTTCCCGTGCTTTTCCGTGTGGGTGCGGTGCGCCGGGCCGCCGTGGGCCGGATTTTCTCCTTCGCCGCGACCTACAATTTTATCGCCGGGCTCGTCTGCCTCTGCGGCTGGATGCACCCGGTCATTGCCGCCATCGCCATGCCCGCCGGCTCGATTTTGACCCTCGGTCTCACCGTTTCCTGCTTCCGCCCGTGGCTCGCACCTGGTCGCACGCCGCTCACCGGGAGGACGCCCGCCTCGCCACTTCAACCGGGGGGACCGCATGAGCGCGTTCACTTTGGCCCGAAGAATCCGCCCTCGGCAGGATACTTTCGCAAGAAAGTTGCACTGTTGCCGAGGTCTGGTAACATGGCAGCAACGTATGTTGGACCAAGATTTGGAGGAAAATAGAGCATTCGAGCTTCTCCGAGATTGCTCCTTGTTCCGCACCTATCAGGATGCGTTCAGGGTGGCCACCGGCTTGCCCCTGCAACTGCTTCGTGAAGGCTGCATGGAGGATCGGCGATGCTCGGCCGGACAAACGAACGAGTTCTGCAAGACGCTGAACGAGAACGGGATGTGTTCCTGCTGCCGGGAGGTCAACCAACTCCTCGGCCGCGAGGCGCAGGAGGAAGCGACCACCATCAGTTGTTTCGCCGGCATGAAAGAAACCGCCGTCCCCATCCAGTATGCCGGCCGGACCCTCGCCTTCCTGAAAACCGGCGAAGTGCTCACCCACCAACCGAGCGACCGCGACTTCGAACACATCGCCGGCGTCCTGCTCGGCCAGGGAAAATCCGGCGCGGAAATCACCCTGCTCCGCAAAGCCTACTTCGACAGTCCGGTCGTGGAAGGAACTCGCTACAAAGGGATGGTCATCCTGCTTTTCACTTTCGGACGCCAACTCACGGAACATCTGAAAGACCTGATCGTAAGCCGCACGGAGAAAACCCCCATGCCGGTGCGCAAAGCCGTCGAATTCATCGAGCGCAACCTGGATGGCCGTCTCGGCCTCGACGAGGTCGCAGTGCAGTCCGGCCTCAGCGTGAGCCAATTCTGCAAGGTCTTCAAGGAAACCACCGGCGTCACCTTCACCGAACATTTGAACCGCCGCCGCATCGAATGGGCCCGCCGCGAACTGCTCCGCCCGGGTGCGCGCGTGACCGAAATCGCCTACAAGGTCGGATTCTCCTCGCTCTCCCAGTTCAACCGCAGCTTCCTCCGCTTCGTCGGCGAGGCTCCCCGCGACTACCGCAAACGCCGGTTGCTCGAAGTGGCGTGAGTTTTCGTTCGCGTCCTTGTTGATCGGTTGTCTCACTTCTCTGTTTTACCGGAGGGTCGGGGTCAGCGCTCGCTGCACGCTTTTGAGAGCCCTTCGGGCTAAGTAGAATCACGACCGAAACTCGCCCTTGTGAGTTGCTACCTCACCCGATCCTAAAAAGAGCAACGGCCCCCCCGCCCTTTTCCAATGGCGAATTTCCAAAAAAAGAAGCATACCTAGCGCTATGCCCAAAAGGACCAAGGCTTTAAGCCCGGCTACTACCAGAAAATTTCTTGGTAAAGCGGCCTGGAGAGCTATTCTTCCGATTAAGGTATTTCCCCATGAATCCGGTCACAAGCCACCATCCCTTGCCCAATTTGGGCGGAAAGGCGACGTGTGGAGTCTATTTCCTCTCCCGGATACTCAGTTTTCATCGATTCATCTCTCCCAGAGCCTTCTTTTTCCCGCCTTGCGGTCCTGCCCGATCGCTGTTTCTGCTCATCCTGCTGGCCCTGCCCTGCTGCTTGCAGGCTGCCCCGCCTGACTTGACCGCCACCGGGGCCATTACCGCGCTCAAGGCGGACGCGAATGCATCACCTGTCTATGGCGAAACCTACAACCTTGGCCCGACCGTTCTGCGAGGATGGATCTATCTCAGCGGCGGGGCCGGCAATACTCACGGCGCGGACGGCACCATGACCGGCGAGAGCCGGCAAATCCTCGTCACCGTGGCCAGTGCTCCGGGCAATGCCGTGCTGGCCGTGGACGATGTCATCCTCGGCGCGATGGCGGCCGACAGTGGCACCGTGCCGAATTTCACCAGTGATGCCCGAAAGGCGTTCGGCGCGGCCGAAAAGACCGGTGCCGGCACCCTCCGCGTCAAACGGTGGCGGGCGGGCACCATCACCGAAGAAAATATCGCCATGACCATCATGGGCGAATACACTGCCACCGCGCCCTACAGTTGCCCGAAATCCGCACTGATTCTTGCCAACGCCCGCACCAAACTGGTCAGCCAGCTCCTCGCCCCCAGTTCAACCTTCCTTTCAAATGATTGGGATGGCGCCATCAACGGCCTCGCCCTACTGGCGGGAGTCCAGCCGGGAGATCCGAACTTCAGCGACGTCCAATCCCGCCTGCAAACCTACGCCCGCGCCCGCGCAAGCGCCGGACCACAGGCGGTGAGCCTGCCGATCTGGGACTGGGCTTACACCGGCTTGTTCCTCGCGGAATATTATCTCGCCACCGGCGACTCCGCCGTGCTGCCGGGTATCAACAGCTACACGATCAAGCTCGCCGAGTCACAAAGCATCAACGGCACCTTCGGTCATAGCGCTTCCGTGTTTCGACCCGATGGCTCCGGCCGTCGCATGGGTATCGGCTACGGACCGGTCAACGCGGTCGGCATCGTCGCCAACATGGCCATCGTGATGGAAAAAAAGGCACTGCTCGCCGGAGAACACGAAAAAGCCTGACGAAGACAAAAAGCCTGGCACCAAAACACAACAACACAAAAAGCCCAACAACACAAAAAGCCTGGCACTATATTAAAAACGCTTGCCAATTTTCCTCCACTGGCTAAAATCACCCCATCATGAGACCTCCCCGCATCCTTGTTCCGCCTGATATGGACGGGCTATACCACGTGGTCAGCCGTGTGGTGGACCGGAGGATGATTTTCGGAGAAGTCGAGAAGCAGAAGTTCCGGGAATGGCTGGTCAGCTATGCCGGGTTTTCTGGGATCACGGTCGCAGCGTGGTGCCTGATGGATAATCATTTTCATCTTCTGCTGCATGTGCCTTCGCGGGAGCGGGAAGGTCCGGCGGGTTTATCGGAGAAGGAGATCCTGCGGCGGCTGCGTCTGGTTTACGGCAAGGCGGAGATGGCCGATATCCAGCGGGTGTTGGCGCAATGCTCCGATGCGGCGTCGCGGATGCGGTATCTGGAGCGGTTTACCAAGCGCATGGGGGATCTGGCGATTTTCATGCGATCGTTGAAGCAGCGGTTCAGCCGCTGGTATAATGGTCGCAACCGCAGGAAGGGAACCTTGTGGGAAGACCGCTACCGGAGTGTGGCAGTGGAGATCCAGGATCTGGCCACGTTGGGCGCGGCGGCAAGGATCGTGTCGGCGTATATCGATTTGAACCCGGTCAGAGCCGGCATGGTCGAAGATCCGGCCGAGTATGCTTGGTGTGGATATTCGCAGGCGTTGGTGGGCGAAAAGGAGAGCGCGAAAGGGCTCTTGCTCGTGTGGGGCAAGCGGAGGGGGTTGAAGGGGGCGTTGGCGGAGTATCGGCTGTATTTATTTGAGGAGGGGAATGAGCAGAAGACACAAGACAGCAAGACTCAAGACACAAGAACCGGAGAAATGAAGACGCGGGTGGGGATTGATGCGCGGAAAGTGTGGGAGGAGAGGAAGCGGGGAGGGAGGTTGCCGCTGAATGTGATGCTGCGTTTGAGGTCGCGGTATCTGGTGGATGGCGCGGCGATTGGGAGTGAGGAGTTCTTGCGGAGGTTGACTTGCGGGAGACGGAAGAACGCTTCGCTCGAAGACAGTCCCGACCAAGTCGGGGCAGGAAGACAGAAGAAGGAGGAGACAGGGCATGGCGCAGAGGTTTCCGATGCCCCGGAAGACGTGGCGAGTTTCAAACAATCGGCTCAACCAACAGGCAAGCCCGGGGTGGCGATGAGGTTCGGTCAGTGGGGAGGCCTGCGGGTGCTGAGGGATTTGCGCGTTGATGTGGTCGGCTAGGTCTTGGCACTTTTATCCGCGCGCGGTCCTGTCAGAATGACCTTCCCAAGCGGGTTTCTATGCCCTCACAGTTTCTCGTAAACCCCTTTGTCGCGGCGTTCGAGGATCGTGAACCCGGCTTTTTTCGCGTCGGAGACTGAAAGAGGTTTGTGAATCCGGGGGGTATTCATCTGGCTGATGACTTTTTTGACCGGATGTTTGCAGAGCGGGCAAACTTCGAGCGGAGCACGGTCCACCGGACGGCGCAGCTCGAAGCCTTTTTTGCAAATCCGGCAGCCGCCCTCTCCGTCGGCGATGTATTCGTAGAGGGGCATAGGGGAAAAGTGCCACGGGCCGGGGTTCCAGCCAAGAAAAATCCCGGCTCCCTTGCGGGAAACCGGGAATTTTTTCCGGAGCAATCCGGATGAAGATATTTCGGAGATGTTTACCAACTCGACTTGGTGACTCCGGGCAGCATACCCATGGAGGCCATTTCGCGGAAGGTAATCCGGGACATTTCGAAGCGGCGCATGAAAGCGCGGCGGCGGCCGGAGACCTTGCAGCGGTTGACCAAGCGGGTCGGGCTGGCGTCGCGGGGCAGCATGGTGAGGCCGACGTAATCGCCCTCCTCCTTCATCTTCTGACGAAGTTTGGCGTATTTGGCGACGGTTTTTTGTTTGCGCGCGTTGCGGTTGATCCAGCTCGATTTTGCCATAATTGAATGATTCGGGATGGGGAATTTGCCTTATTTCCTTGATTCCGCAAGTAAATTCTCCAGTTTCTTCCTTGCCCGCCCGTCCCGGCGGCGATTTTCAACCGATTCCGACCCTATGAGTGCCGAACGATTTCCCATTTCCCCCACCGTGAGCTGCGGCGGGATGGTTTATTTCCCCCGGATGCTGGACAAAATCCGCCTCCACCTTTCCGGTGCCTTGCCGGAGGTTTACGAGGCGAATCTTGGCAAAGCCATGGACGGCTGGACTTGCCAGTTCCTCCGCATCGATTACCAGAAGGTCCGCGAGCAAATCACCGCTGGTCTGGAGGACGATGAAGCGCTGGCCTGGTGTTTCGAAAACGGGCGTCGGCCGAACGAGTTTGAGGTCCAGATGTTCAATGAATACATGGCCAAACGGGGATTCCGCGACGACATGACGGAACGCCTCATCTGGCGCAAGGAGGAAGCCGGGGCTTCCGAGCGGGACGACATCCAGACCTTCTTCGATTATATCGATTTCGACGAAGGGCGTCGCTGATCCCAACATGAGCCTGCCCGTCCGCCAGTTTTCCCATCAGGCCATGGCCACGATGTGGGAGCTCTTTATCGCCGGAGACGAGGCTGATGCCGCCGAGGCTGCGCATCTCGCTTTCCGGGAAATCGATCATCTCGAGACCGACCTGACCCGCTTCCGCCTCGATAGCGACATTGGCCGTCTCAACCAACTCCCTGCCGGCGGAACAACCCGCGTCGGAGCCGCGGCCATGGACTGCGTGCTCCTCGCACGCGATGTGCACGAGGCCACCGGTGGTGCGTTCGACATTACCATCGGACCATTACTCAAGTGCTGGGTTGGGCCCGACTATATTCCCCGCCGCCCGGACCGCGCCGAACTTGCCTCCGCCCGTGTCCGTTGCGGCATGGAAAACCTGATCATCGAGCCGGAACACCTTACCCTCGGCGTGAAGGTCGAGGGTATGATCGTGGATCTCGGAGCCATCGGAAAGGGTTACGCTGTGGATCAGGCCGCGCTTCGCCTCCACACCGATCTCGGTCTCGCCAATTTCATGATCAACGCGGGTGACAGCACATTGTTAGCCACCGGACCCGGACCTAATGGCGAAGGTTGGCCGGTGCATGCCGGTCGCTCCGGTCGTCTCATTCATCTGCGCGACGAGTCCATCTCCGGCTCCGGTGTTTCCGTCAAGGGAGCGCACGTCATTGACCCACGGAGCGGCAAACCCGTCAAAATCGGTGGTCGCGATCACGTTTGGGTCCGCACCACCATGGCCTCCGTTGCCGATGCGTTTTCCACTGCCTTCCTCGTCCTCAATCTCAAGGAAGCCAAGGAAGTTTGCACCCGGCATCCGGAAATTGTTCTCGTGACGAGGTGAGGTGAGGGGAGGGGAGTAGCGTGGTGGTCGCTCAATCCTCAGGTGCGATCTTCAAGGCCCACCAGACACACGATGGTGGCTCCCCATCCGCCTTCGTCGGCGGCCGCCGGCCAGTGGATCGAAGCGATACCGGGCAGCTTCTTGAGCAAGCGATGCGTTCCTTCACGAAGAGCGCCACTGCCTTTGCCGTGAATGACACGGACCCGGAGGATACCTTGCTCCCGGCAGATAGAAAGCCACTCGGGCAGGAGATCCCCAAGGTCGGAGGGGCGGAAGGTGTGCAGGTCCAGTTCGGGACCGGGCTCAATACGCACCGGCTCGATTTCCTCTTGTTCTCCATCGCCGCTCACGGCCAAAACCTCCGCAGCACCGCGAGCAGAAGACTCGCCAGAATGCTAATCACGATGCAGGTGACAACTGGAAAGTAAAACCGCGAGCCTTCTTTTTCGATCCGAATGTCCCCGGGCAATCGGCCTACCCAATCCAACCAGCCCCGGCCACCGGTGAGCCAGAGCACGAGCCCGACCGCCGCCAAGGCGAGTCCCGCGAAGAAGATCCATTTGCCGATGGGCGTCATGTTTTGTCCTCTTCCTTCGCCGGGATCAAGGCAGAGAGAATCGTCGCGATGGCCAAGGTAGCCACGACAACGCCGAGGGAAATCATCGGGTCGATCTTGATGGCCTTCGGTTCCGTGGCCGTGATGCCGAGGTTATCAAGATAGGGCGGGCCGGCCAAGAGCAGGAGTTTCACGCCCACGAAGGCGAGAATCAGGATAAGCGCCGGCTTGAGGAAACGGAACTTCGCGATGAGGGCGGCCAGGCAGAAGTAAAGCGCGCGCAATCCGAGGATGGCGAAGATATTCGAGGTGAAGACGATGAACGGATCCGGAGTGATGGCGAAGATGGCCGGGATGGAATCGACCGCGAAGACGAGGTCGGTGATCTCCACCATGATGAGGGCGAGGAACAGCGGGGTCATGGCGGCCTTGACCGACAAGGTGCCAGCGGGCGCAGGTTCCATCACCTCGTGCCCGGTCGTTTCATCAATGCGGTAAGCCGGCGGCACGGTGCGGCGGGTGAAAAATTTCTGCCCGTCGAGGAAGTCCACCGAGCGGAAATACTTCTTCGCCAGTCGCACCACAGGATTTTTCGATGGGTCGGTTTCACCTTCAATGATGGCCATTTTCAGGGCGGTGAGGAGCAGGAAAAGACCAAAGAAGATGAGGATCCATGTGTAACGCAGGATCATCTCCGCCCCGAGAAAAATCATCCCGCCCCGCATGAGCAGGGCACCGAGAATGCCCCAGAAGAGGACCCGGTGTTGGTATTTGCGCGGGATGGCGAAATACCCGAAGACCATGGCGATGACGAAGATGTTGTCCATGGCCAGGGACTTTTCGACGACATAACCGGTGAGGTATTGAATGGCGGCGGTTGAGCCGTTCACCTCGCCGAGAACGATCCGCCCACCGTCGTAGAGCGGGGTGTTGAGTCCGAGCCCCAGCCAGTGGTTTTCGTAGGCCGAGTAAACGAACCCGGTAAAGGCCACCCCGCAGGTCAGCCACACGATCGACCAGCCGAGGGCTTCTTTCATCGTGACTTCATGGGCATGGCGGTGGAAAACCCCGAGGTCTAGCGCAAGGAAGACAAATACGAGGGCGACAAACCCCACGTAGGCCCAGATTTTCAGATTGGCAGGTTGAACTTCGGCGGCCACTTGGCCGAGCAAGGAGATGTCCATGAGGGAGAAATTTGGAGAACGGGAGACCTTACGCCTCGCACCGGGCCCCGAACATAGCACAGTTTTCACCCAACTCGAAAGATCCGCTGAGAACGGGCAGGGATAGAATTCCCATGATTTTTCCGTTCATGGAGAATTTTTGGCCAAAATGGATAAAAATTCTAGTAAGCCTATCCGCTTCGGGGCAAAACTTGTAAAAATTTTATCCCAAAACTGAGTTTTGTCTTGCTCTCGGCCCGAAAAATGCTCAATTCGGGAGCGTCGGGCGTCTCCCGGGTCAGCGGACCCATGAGAGGTGCATTCTTACCTACATTACCGCAATCCCCCAGCGACTCATCCAACCTCTCCACGATTCACATGGAAGATTTATCTCATCTCGTAGCTTCCACCCCTGAATGTCAGATGAACCCCTCTCGGAGGAGGTTTCTTGGAGTGATTGGAGCCGGTGCTGCCGGACTGGTGCTGACACCTGAAGAAGCACTTGCGGCACCTTGGCCGAGCGGCGGGGCTGGCGGTTCTCCCCGGTGGAACCAGTTCATCAATGATTATGCTGCCTATTTGGCCAAACAGCGGCTGCGGAATATTTCTGTCAAACAAGTCATCTTTGCCCACATGAAGTCACGAGGCACCGTGCGGAACACCCCGCCGCCCCGGTCGATGTGGAAAAACATCGTCACCACCCTGCGGGTTGCGGATCGCATCGCAGCCGAGTTGCGTTCTCCGGTGGTGGAGGTCGTGTCTGCCTACCGTTCTCCCGGCTACAATGCCCGCTGCCCGGGGGCCAAACGCGAGTCCATGCACACGCGGAACCTTGCCCTCGACCTCAAGTTTGCCACTTCGCCCCGTAACGTGGCGGCCATGGCCGAACGTCTCCGTGACAAACGCTACTTCAAGGGTGGCATCGGTCGTTATAGCACTTTCACCCACATCGACACGCGGGGTGAAAATGTGGATTGGAACGGTTGATTGATGGCCTGCGGTGGAATCTCAGTGATGCGCAAGGCCTTTCCTTGCCTTCATGGCCTGCCGCGTTAAGCTTGCAGATGCGCGTTTCTTTTTTCACCTTTTGCGTCCTTCCGTTCCTTGCCGGCGTGTCATGTGCCGGAGATGAATTCGGCGATCAATTCGACGAGGCGGTCTTGCGCGAGATCGCGGTCGGCAGTTGCCATCGCACCGGCCCGAAAAGTGAAGAGGCCTTCGCATGCGTCGTCCGGGCCAAACCGGACGCGTTTCTCTTTCTCGGAGATAACATTTACGGTGATACCCGCGACATGAAGGTGCTGCAGGAAAAATACGCAGCCCTTGATGCCGTGACCTCATGGAAACAACTGCGGCAGTCGACACGCGTGCTCGGCACCTGGGATGACCATGACTACGGTGAAAACGATGCCGGAGTCGAATATCCCGCGAAGGTGGAATCGGCCAAGGTGCAAAAAGACTTTTTTGCCATTCCCGCCGATCATCCCATGCGCAAGCGCGAGGGAGTCTATCAAAGCGCGATCTTCGGCCCGCAAGGAAAACGCACGCAAATCCTTCTCCTCGACACTCGGTATTTCCGTTCGCCTCTGCGGCAGGAAAAGATTGATGGTCGCAAGGCCTATCTCCCGGATCCGGATCCCGCGAAGACCTTTCTTGGCGAAGCGCAGTGGAAATGGCTCGACACGCAGCTCGCGCAACCGGCCGATGTCCGGATCATCGGCTCGAGCATCCAGATCCTGCCTGAGGAACACCGCTTCGAGAAGTGGGCCAACTTCCCACTGGAACGCGAGAAACTGCTCAACAAACTTGCAGCCGCGAAGGGGCGGCTTGTGCTGCTCAGCGGCGATCGGCATTTCGCGGAAATTTCCCGCCAGACCGTAGGTGAGACTCAACTGGTGGAAATGACCACCTCCGGCATGACCCACACGGGAGGTGGAAAGATAGGCGAAACCAACCGCCACCGGGTCGGCGAACCTGTCTCGTCGCTGAATTGGGGCGTGGTCTCCATCGAGTGGAAAGAGAACGCAGCGCCGGGACTCAAGCTCGAAGTCAGGAATACGGAAGGCAAGGTTACCGCCAGCCACTCGTGGTGAGGGCCGGGATTTCCGCTTTCGCCTTCTTCTGCACTCGCTATCTTCCCTGCCATGGCGAGCGAGAATATCGAAGAACTTCCCGATGTGCGGGTGGAGGTCACGGATGTGGTCTTCATGCCCGCGCTCGAATGCCCGCCGGACAAGCCATTCCCCTTTGTCTATTTCATCACCGTGCGCAACCAATCGCCCCGTACAGTAACATTGCGCGCCCGGAAATGGGTCGTGCGCGAGGCCGATGGGGAAACCGTCGTTGTGCAAGGCGACGGCGTGGTGGGACAAACCCCGCGTCTCGAACCGGGAGAAATTTTCTCCTACAACAGTTACCACACCATCGCGCGCGACAGCGAGGCCAGCGGCGCGCTTTTCGGGGAGAGCGACGATGGTTCGCTCTTCTTCACCCGCATCCCGCCCTTCCGTATGGAAGTGCCGGGAACCTGAGGGCGGGCGCGGAATTCCTTGACGCTTCCCGCTTAGCGGCACGGCTTCCCGTGCCGGGTGGCCGGAACGCGAAAGCGTTCGGCGAGGCCGATCAACCCCTAAAATGCTCTTGGCAGCTCGGCCCGGCAAAGTTAGAATTTGCGGTCTCGACTCGGATCGGGAGGTGTTTTGTCCGGCTGCAAACTTTCCCTCCTACCGTTATCTCATGCCAACCGACGTCGCACAGCCACATTCCTGCCTTCTCCGCGAACTCCGGGCCCGTTTCGGACCCGAAGTGACGGAAGGAAGCGCCATCGCCCAGGAGGATGTCATGGTGCGACTTCTGGAGGAACTCAAGCCCCGCCGGATTTTGGAAATCGGCACCCGGCACGGCATCAGCGCCGCCTTGTTCGCCCGGCATGCCGAAACGGTCACGACTGTTGATATCGAGAAAAGCCCCGTCTCCTTCCGGAAATTGGCCAGGGATGTCTGGGCCAGTTGCGATGTGGCGCACAAAATCACACCATATCTCGCGCCCGGCGAAGTCGGGTGGCAATACAATGCGGCCAAAGCCTCCTTCATCGCCAGCCAGGACTTTGATTTTGCCTTCATTGACGGCAGTCACCATTGGCGGGATGTGCTCTTCGATCTGCGTTGCGTTCGCCGCTGTGGTTGTGTGCTTTTCCATGATTACAAGCCCGAAGGTGGGGCCTACGCCGATTGCGACAATGAGCGATATCAGGGTATTGCCGATGTGATTGACGGTCTTTCGCCGGCGGCTTATCTGCTCGGTAAACATTGCAGCCAAATGGCTCTTTGGCTGGCCGATGATCACCCCGCGCGTCAGAGAGCGGCCGATTTTCTCTCCTCCCTTCCGCGCCCGGCACGCGGACGATGGTCGGCCATGTTCTCTCTTGCCAGAAGGCGCCTTGAGCGGCGGCTTGAAAGGTTTGGTCACAGCCTGCGCAAGCGGTTAGGGGGATCACGACGCGGTGATTCCTGAGAAATCCGGAACCGTGGCACCGGCTACTTCGACTCGAGCGTGTAGATCCCGTCCCATCCGACGGGAGGATTGAGCACGAATTTCCGGCAGCGCTCGTGCAACAAGCGCGCGGGCCCGTCGTCTGGCCAGCGCGCGACGAAGTCATCGAGTTTTTCCGCCGCCGATGTAAAGTCTCCACTGCGGAAGAGTTCGAGAATTTCCGACCATGGTTGGCCCATGGTTGGCCACACTTCGAGGGACTTTCCATCGAGGGCGGTATAGAGATCCACGGGCAGGCGTTTGCCTTTGACGCGGACCCGATCCAGTGGACGCAGGGTGATAGTATCTCCGGCCAGCGCCGCCGTCTCGCCACTCAATAACAACGCGCAGCCATACATCTTGGTGAGTCCTTCGAGTCGGGACGCGAGATTCACGGTGTCGCCGATGACCGTCGGTTCCATTTTCTCGTCGCTGCCGATATTCCCGACGATGGCATCGCCGTGATGCAGGCCGATGCCGATGGCGAAGGGTTCGAGGCCGCGCGCTTTCCAACCGGTGTTCAGTCGATCCAGCTCGGCGAGCATGGCGAGGGCCGCGCGGATGGCGGCGCGGGTTTCCTCCTCGGGCGTGCGTCCCCCGAGGTTGCCCCAGACGGCCATGACGGCATCACCGATGAATTTGTCGAGCGTGCCATTCTCGGCAAAGACGGCCTCGACCATTTTCTCGAGGTATTCATTCAGTTGGCTCACGAGCGCGGCGGGATCACTGTCTTCGGTCATCGAGGTGAAGCCGCGCACGTCGGAGAACAACACGGTCACGGGACGCCGCACGCCACCGAGGGTGGCGTAGAAGCTGTCTTTGTTCTCGATAATGGCTTCCGCGACGTTACGCGAGACCATTCGCGAGAGCATGCCTTGGAGGCGGATGCGTTCGAGCATCGAGTCGAGGAACTGCCGCAAGAGCACGCCGCCACCTCCGATGGCGGCCACGAGCAGGGTGGGAGTCACAGGCGAGATCTGGCCATTCCTCAGAGAGAGGGAACAACCGCCGAAAAGGCCGGCCAAGGCGAATCCGAGGAAAACCACGGCCCATCCAGCTTTGCGTGGGAGGGCCGTGGCTAGCCAGGCGCTGCAGGCTGCGATGATGGCAAGGCCGAGCATGCTCCAATTGGTATAGGGACGCACCATGCCGTCTTCGTCGAGCAGGCAGGTCAAGGCGGTGAGCTGCAATTGCGGGCCTAGCATCTGGCCGAAGGGCGTCGGTTTGAAATCCTGGAAGACACTCGCAGCCGGGCCGATGAGCACGATTTTATCTTTGAAAAATTCCCCGTTTTGATAGTTCGCTTCCCATAGTTCAGGCACAAAGATTTCGTAAATCGGGTGCATTTTATACGGATGAATGGCGTCCTCACCCGGATGGTCGAACCCGCGCGGCCGACAGAAGCGCATGGGGAATGGCCCGGTGCCGGGAGGGAGTTTTTCGGCGAGGCCGAGTTGGTGGATGCCGGCCGCAGCCAAGGAATAGTAAATCGGCTCGCCGGGACGGGCGTCTTCGCCATTTGCCTCGCTTAGGGTCCTCCGGGCATGGGTTTCCCGGACCACATCATCCACCCAATCAGGCCAGAAGCTGGCGTAACCGACGCGCGGGTCCCCCGGTCCATCAGCGGCAAGAATTTCCTCTGCTGGCCGGAGGTAGCTCATTTTCCCGTTCTGACTGGCAAACATGCTGGCGATGACGACCCGATCACGATAATCATCCATGGCGAAAGCAAGCGCGGCATCGCCATCCGGGTCTCCCGAGGCGGCGGAAAAGATGAGGTCGAGGATGACGACCCTCGCCCCGGCATCGAAGAGTTTTTTCACGGCCTCGGCGTGCACCTGCCGCGACCAGGGGAAATTCTCCTTCATTTTGGTCAGCACTGGGCTGGCGGCGATTTCCTCCGGGCTCAGGGTGTCGAGGGCGAGGGAGGACTCGTCGATGCCGAGGAAAACCACGTCCTCGCGTGGTTGGACAAGTTTCCCGTGCCGGAGCATCGCGTCGCGGGTGATCCTTTCGAGCCGCAAAAGTACCGTGCTCACCACCGGGGTGAAATACAGTCCGATGACCAGCAGCACGGCGGCCAGGCAGATCATAGCGGCTTGGAGGCGGTGGCGGCGGGAAATGGGGCGGGGGGCGCTCATTTTTTCAATTTGTGGCTTGCCGAATGCTTGTCTTGCCCTGTAGCATAACGAACGCTGGGCGATTTTGCCCGGAATTCCATCAAAAATCGAGCCCATGCGCATTCTTCCACTCCTCTGCTTTTTTCTTCCGCTCTCCCTAGCAGCCCAGGGGGTAGTCACGCCCGGTTTGGTGGACCGCACGAATCGCCCGGATGGCTCGCCCCCCATCGTAACACCCGAAACCCGGGACGGGATTGCTATGGATGGGGAAATGGATATGGCTTCGCCAAGTCCTGGGGATTCCGATCTTGGCCTGCAGATGATCCTCAAACGCCAGGAGCGGGCGCGGATTTTCTGGGCGATGGTCAACGCGGGGGTATTCGCCACCGACAATGCCGCGCGCCTTCCTGACAACGCGCAGGATGATGTTTATTTCACCAGCATGATCGGTTTGGGTGCCCAACCCTCGCTTGGGAACAACTGGTTCCTCAATGTCGCCCTGACCCAGGAGTTCTACCGGTATGACAAATTCGACGTGCTCGACTTCGAATCGAGCGCGGCCGGAGTCGGCTTGATCAAGGTCTTCGCGGATTTCCACGACGTGGTGGCGGGCATCCGTTATGGCTACCGCCGGCTGACCGACGGGGACTTCAGCGAAGAAACCTATTTGCGTCACGGTCCATCGCTGACCTTGCAGAAGGTTTTCGTGATTGACCGGAAGAACAGTTTTTATGTCGCCGGCACAGCCGATTTCGATGTGGTGGCCGATCCCGACGTGCTCGAGCGTTTCGAATACACCGCGCAGGTAGGATATGATTTCCGGCTCACTCACACCACGAAGTTGTCGTTGTTCTATAGTTTTGGCTACCGCGACTACCAGAACGCGCCCATCGACGAGTTGAACCACATCGTTGGTGCAGCCGCCACTTGGCGCCCCACCGACTGGGCGCTGTTCGAGCTTTCCGCCACCTGGTCGGATAACGATTCGGAGAGTGATCTCCTCGACTACCAAGCCGGCTCTGCCGGGATTGCCGCCAATCTACGTGTGCAATTCTAACCAACGAACCAACCCATGAAAACCACCCCCCTTAGTATCATCCTTCTGGCCGTGACGGCCACCGGATTGCAGGCATCTCCCCTGCAGAAGGCCGAGGTGACCCGTGTGCACAACGAAGTCAAAATCCTTCCCGGCGAAAGTGAATCACGCGAAGCGAAACCCGGCGACGTGGTTGATGGAAAGACCGCCGTGCGCACGGGAGACAAGTCACGCGCCGAGCTGAAGTTCGCCGACGCCACCCTTACTCGTCTCGGTGCGAACACACAATTCAGTTTCGAAAGCGGCACCCGCAACCTGTCCCTTGAAAACGGGGTCATCTTCCTGCAGGTGCCCAAGGGTGCAGGCGGCGCGAAGATCCGCACGGCCGCCGTCACCGCCGCTGTCACCGGCACGACCATCATGATGGAATACGTGAATGGCAAGGTCCTCAAAATCATCGTCATTGAGGGGACGCTCGATGTCTTCTTTCCCGATCGGCCGGGGGTCTTCACCACCCTCAAGGCCGGCCAGATGATCATGATGCGCCCGGACGCCCTTGGATTTCCCCGTCCGGTGGACGTGGACATCGACAAGCTAGTCGAGACGTCCGATCTCGCCGGTGATGGGAAAGTGTTCGATCCGGTCGGCGGCGATGCCGGTAAGGAGATCAAGGATGCCATCAACAACCAGAACAAGGAACTGAAAGACGGGAAGCTCATCGGCACCAATCTGGTGATTCCAGGGCGCGGAAATCAGGTCTTGGTGCTGCCGGGTGATGCTGCCCTGGCGCTTCGAGCCGATGGCGCATTTCTCGGGAAGGGTCCGCCTCCGGGAAAACGCGTCCCGCCGGGAGGCAAACCGCTCAGGCCCCTGCCGCCCGGAGAGCAGTTCACCCCGCCGCCGCTGCTCGCGGGCAACTGGCGGATGGATCCCTTGATGCGAATCAACCGCGCCTTGGAAGGCCCGACGATCCAGCGGGGACCGCTGGCAGGTGAGGGACCGCTGGCAGGGGAGGGTGCGGTCTATTTGCCCAATGCCACAGGTCCGCTCCATCCATGGCTGTTCGGCAGACTCGAGACTGTTCCCGGAAACGACCTTGCCGACATTCTCGATGCCAGTGGACCATGGAGTGTTTACCTGCTGCAGAATCTCACGCTCGCCGGCACGCCGCTGGTCTCGCCGAACGGCACGCCGAACATCATGATCGCTTCGCCGAACCCCATTGTCACCAATCCGATCATCCAGGACTCACCCTCCGTCTTTTGGGACCTCGCGGGCGCGGAAAACTGGGCGCTCATGACGCACAATGACCCGATCAACATGGGAGACTATGGATTCTTTGTTAGCGGCACCGATTCGAACCTATTGCTGCACGCCAATGGCGCTACGGGTGATTTGAACGTCGTGAGAGCCACTATCGAGTTGGGCGACGGCAACTTAGGCACACTGGCCGGGCGCGATACGACTTACGGCGAAGGGGCCACCATCTCCGCCGCCAATTGGAAAGTCAACACCGCGGGCAAGTTGATCATCAACAACATCAACGCCACGATGGCCCAGTCCATGAGCCTGCAGGCCGGAGGCGATGTCGAGATCGGCAACTCGGCACTGCAAGCGGGAACTCCGTCCCTCAGCACCGTGCCAATCACTAGCATCACCGTGCAGGACTCCAACCAACTTTCCTCCCTCGCTTCGGCGACAGACGCCGGCGCCCATGTGCTCGTCCGCAGCAACAACGGCAATGTGATTCTGGGCGGCATCACGAGTATCAAGGCTCTTGGCGATGGGGGACGCGTCGATGTGCTGGCTGTCAATGGACGCATCGATGCGGAAGGAGACGGCGAAGGCGACCGCGGGATCAAGATCGAAGCCACGGAAGTGGTTCGACTTGAAGCGACCGGGGGAGTGGAACCGGGAATACGCCTGGATGATGTGAAGCTACAGGGCAACGAAGTGATCGTGCAGGCCAATGGAACCAACACGGTACTCGACATCGTCAATTCCGACATACTCGCCGGCCAGTCGGCCCGGCTCTATGCAGATGGTCCGGGTTCCATCTTGAAATTCGGTGGTTACGTGCGTCTGAGTGGCAACACGGTTCGCCTCGCCGGGCGGACGGTCGAGGTGCGCCCGAGTGGCATCGTCGATGCCACTTCCGTCCAGAGACTGGGTATCCACGCCGACAATCATAACTATATCTTCCAGGGCGGGACGCCCAACGGTTTCGGAGCAATTGTGCCCAACACCTCGGGGCAGATCATTCAGACAAACTATGAGGGCCGGAATTTGCCCCTGCCGCCACCTACCACGTTCTGACCTGCCTTCCTTTATCCGGATCATCTGCCGCAATAGCTCGACAACTGAAAGTTTTGCCATACCACTTCGTATTGACGACCATGGTTTCCCAGAATTTTTCCCGCCGTGCCTTCACCCGCACCACCGGAGCAGCCTTCGGCTCCTTAGCCGCCTCCGCCCTTGCCCAAGACGCCCCGCCGCCGGTCGCCGCCGCGCCGTCGAAATTCAAACTCAAGTATGCCCCTCATTTCGGCATGTTCGAGGCCACCGCCGGCAAGGATTTGATCGACCAGCTCAAGTTCATGGCCGACCAAGGATTCACCGCGCTTGAGGACAACGGCATGATGAAACGCGAGCCGGAGATGCAGGAAAAAATCGGGAAGGAACTGGAGCGTCTGGGCATGACCATGGGCGTTTTTGTTTCGTATGCCGATTTCGCCAATCCGACCTTCGCGGATCCGACCCCGGAATCACGGCAGATGCTCAAGGACCGGATGAAAGAAGGCCTCGAGACGGCCAAAAGGGTGAATGCCAAATGGACGACCGTCGTCCCCGGCACCTTCACCAGCAAATTGGAATGGGATTACCAGACCGCCAATGTGATCGACCTCCTCAAGTCGATGGCGGAAATCTGCGAACCCTCCGGATTGATCATGGTGCTCGAGCCGCTCAATCCGTGGGCTAACCACCCCGGTTGTTTTCTCACGAAGATCCCCCAAGCCTACCAAATCTGCAAGGCTGTTGGAAGCCCTTCCTGCAAAATCCTCGACGATCTCTATCACCAGCAGATCACCGAGGGGAACTTGATCCCGAACATGATCAAGGCGTGGGATGAAATCGCCTACATCCAGGTCGGCGACAACCCCGGCCGCTGTGAGCCCTACACCGGGGAAATCAACTACAACCACATCTTCAAATGGCTCCACGAAAAGGGGTGGAAAGGACTCATTGGCATGGAACACGGTAAGAGCATCAAGGGTAAGGAGGGGGAGGATCTCCTCCTCCAGTCCTATCGGAGGGCGGATGATTTCTAACCCCGGAACGCTTGCTAGGCGTGTAGTTTTGCCAATTTTCGCCCGCCTAGTGTGATTTTTCCATGCGGGATGACGCAATTTGGTGTTTATTCGACTCCCCATCCATCTTCCATGGCACCCACGGTCGCCAAAACACATAAGATTCTCGTCATCGACCCGGAAGAGGAATTCCTCGACTGGGCGAGGAAGCATCTTTCCGCTTCCGACACCCAGGTGGAGGGTCTTTCCAATGCCTCGAAGGCCCTGGCGTGGTGCAAGGAAAATCGCCCCGCCGTCGTGATCGCGGAGCTGGCGTTGGAACCATTCTCCGGGCTCGAGCTTTTGAAGAAGCTCCGGCTCGAGGACCCGAATGCCCTGCTCATTCTCACCTCGGGCATGCCGCCCACTTCGATCCTCATTGAGGCGATGAAGTTCGGTTGTTACGATTTCCTCCGCAAGTCCGCCCTCGCGTATGAACTGCGCCCGGTGGTGGAAGCGGCTATCCAGGCCCATGAAGCCCAGCTTGCCCAGAAGTCGACGTTGGCACCGCGAACTCCCTCACCGGAGTTCGACAGCGCCAGCGAGACCATGATTGGCGAGTCGTCCGCCATGCAGGACGTTTTCAAACTCATCGGCCGGGTCTCCCGTTCCGATGCCCCCGTGCTCATCACGGGTGAAAGCGGCTGCGGCAAAGAGGTGGTCGCGCGCGCCTTGCACCAGTTTTCCGGGCGTTCGGCCAAAGCATTCGTCGCCATCAACTGCGCCGCGATTCCCGAGAGTTTGCTGGAGTCCGAGTTATTCGGCCACGAAAAAGGCTCGTTCACCGGAGCGATGCAGCAACGCATCGGGCGCTTTGAACAATGCGACGGCGGCACGCTTTTTCTCGACGAAATCGGGGAAATGCCCGTGCTCATCCAGAGTAAACTCCTCCGGGTCTTGCAGGAGAGCGAATTTTCCCGGGTCGGCGGCAACCAGACCATTCGGACCAATGTTCGTATCATCGCGGCCACCAATCGCCAGCCGGAAAAAGCCATCGAGGCGGGCACCTTCCGCGAAGATCTTTTCTACCGGCTCAATGTCGTCCGGATCCATCTCCCGCCGCTGCGGGAACGTGTGAAGGACATCCGGCCGCTGGCGGAATTTTTCCTGCGGCGCATCTCCAAACAACGCCCGGGCCGCCCGCTCCAGTTTTCCGAAGGTGCCATGCACCTGCTCGAGTCCTACAACTGGCCGGGCAACGTGCGGGAACTCGAGAATGTCGTGCAACGAGCCGCCGTGCTCGCCACCGGAACCATCCTCATGCCGAAGGATATCCCCATCGGGGTTGATGAACCTCTGGAGAATGGGACGGGAGTTGCTCCGACCGGCGGCGGAGGTCTCGAGGCGGTCATCGACCTGCTGCTCGCCGCCGCCGAAACCGGGGGGTCTCCGGTGCTCGCGGAATTGGAGAGAGCCGCCATCGGGCGCGCCCTGGCCCGTTGCGGTGGCGACCAATCGAAAGCCGCCCCGCTGCTTGGATTAACCAAAGCCGCGCTCGCGAAGAAGATGAAAGCATAAATGGAGTATTTCCAAAAGAAGGAACTACTCCGGGGCCCCCGGGCTGGAAAAAGCACTTTTCAGCACCCAATGAAGAATTTCCTTGCTTGCCAAGGTCTCGGTGGTGAAAATCCGCAATGCCGCCGCCACTTCCTGTCCTGATGTCGAATATCGAAACGATTCCCGGTTACCGGATCACCGCTTACTACGGACTGGTTCAAGGGAGCACCATCCGCGCCAAACACTTCGGACGTGACCTCATGGCCGGCCTGAAGAATATCGTCGGCGGCGAGTTGAAAGGTTACACCGAACTGCTGCAGGAATCCCGCGCCCAAGCCACCGAACGCATGGTGGCCCAGGCGGTTGATATGGGAGCCAATGCCATCGTTAACGTCCGTTACGGCACTTCGTCCGTGACCCAAGGCGCGGCCGAAATCCTCGCCTACGGAACCGCTGTGCGCGTCGAACCCGCTTCCTGATTCTTCCATGGAGTTTCTGGTTTTCCTCGTCCTGCTGTTGGTGGGCCTCGTCTTCGGACGGATGGCCGAAAACGGGCATTACAAGCGGATCAAAGAGCGCGAGGAACGATACAAAGCGACACCAATCCTCACCTCCAGGCTGCTGCCGGAGGATCGTCCGGTGGAATCCGCCCGTCTTGCCATGGGTTCGGTCGTGATCGCCGTTGATTACTTCAAGATGTTTCTCTCCAGTTGGCGCATGTTCTTCGGAGGGGAGATGCGTTCCTACTCTTCCCTCATCGATCGCGCCCGCCGGGAGGCAATCCTGCGCATGAGAGAATCCGCTTCCGATGCCGATTTGTTCATCAATCTCCGATTCGAGACTGCAGATATCAGCGGGAAAATGAAAGGTTCGCCCAATGTCGAACTCTTCGCCTACGCCACCGCGGTCCGCTTCCGCAACCATTGATGAATATCGAGCCGAGGGTTCCTGTCTCCACCGCCGATATCTCGCGGGCCAAGGTGTCGCGCAAGACATGGCGGAAGGAAGTCGCGGGATTCATTGCAGGATTGATTCTCGTGTATTTGCTTTTCGGCTGGATTGCCGATTTCATCGCCGCCCGTTGTCCGGATTCCTGGGAAGCAAAACTCGCCGGTGATGGCACCACATGGATCGGGGAAGGGAGCGGAGAAGGGAGCGAGGTCAAGGGTGAGAAAATCGCACGCGATGCGTTCAGGAAAATTCTCGAGTCGGCCGGGCCGAAGCGCGAACTTGAATACCGGCTCGTGGTGACCGCCAGAGGCAACGGTCCCAATGCCTTCGCCGCGCCAGGCGGATGGGTGGTGCTTACCCCCGAACTTCTGGAAATGGTCGAATCTGAACCGGGCATCGCCTTCGTGCTCGCCCACGAACTCGGCCACCACGAACACCGGCACATTCTCAAACGCATCAGCCGCACCCTCGTTTTCTCCGCGGCCATTTCCTTGGTTTCACAACAGGCAGGCAGCGGATTGATAAGCTCCACGGCCAAATTCGATCAACTTGCTTTCAGCCGATCCCACGAAAGGGAAGCCGATGAATATGCTCTCGCCGCCACCCGCAAGATCTACGGTCGTGACGGGCGCGTGCTGGAGTTTTTCGAGAAGATGCTCAAGGAATCGCCCCAGTATCTGCCCGCGATGTTCAGCACCCATCCCTCCACGCAAGATCGCCTCCAATCACTGCGCGAATTGCTCGAGGCGCCTTGAGCCCTCGTAGGGGCAAGAATTGCGGCAACCTTTGACTGGACTCACTGGCCGGATTGCCGCATCTTCACCACGCCATGGCCATGAAATTCAAGCTCCGCTGGGCGGCCTATGTCCTGCTCGTGCCGGCGATTCCGTTGCTGCCTCTGGTCGGCTGCCAGCACAAGATCATCTATTTCCCCCGGCCATATGATCCGATGGTTCCGCGGTCATTCGTGGAAAATGGTGGCCAAACCATCGAGGCGAACACCGGCCAAGGCAAACAAACTGCCTGGCTGCGCTTGCCGAAGTCCCTGCCCGCGAAGCGACTCTGGCTTGTTTGCGCCGGGAATGCCTCGCTCGCTCTGGAAATGCGAGACGTTATCCAGCCGAATCTTCCGCCGGAGGACGCCGTGCTTTACTTCGATTATCCAGGTTATGGCGCCTGCCAAGGCTCGGCCAATCCTGCCCGTCTGCGCGAGAGTCTCAAAACCATTCTTCCTCTTGCGACTAAAGCCAGCGGGATTCCCGAGAGCGAAATTTCCGATCGGGTGGTTGTGTTCGGCCATTCGCTCGGGGCGGCGGTCGGTCTTATCGCGGCAAGCGAATTCGGACTCAAGAGGGCGGTGCTGGTGTCGCCGTTTTCCAGTTCCATGGATATGGCGGAAGTGATGCTGGGTTTGCCGCTTGGATTCATCGTGACCCATCGCTTCGACAACCGCAAACGCTTGGCGGAGTTGGCGGCGCGCGGCGGCGATGCATGGATCATCCATGGCAAGGATGACGATATCATCCCCGCTTCGATGGGGTCGGAACTCGCCGCCATCGGCAAGGACGCGATCCATCTCGTGATCCTGCCTGGGGCGGGGCACAACGACATTTTTGATGTCGCGCCTCACGCGTTTACCGAAGCCATGACAAGGATTATCAAGGATCAACCGGTTGTTAGTCCATGAATGCGGAAAAATCCATTCTCATCGGGCTCATGGCCGATGCGCAGTATGCTGACAAGGACACGGCGGGCACCCGTTACTATCGCCGGAGCATTGAGAAGCTCGGCGCGGCGGTGGCGTGGTTCAACCGCGCGCTCCCGGACATGGTGGTGCATCTTGGCGACCTGATCGATGAAGGCTGGGAAAATTTCGATGCTCCCCTGGCGCAGCTCGGTAAACTCTCCATGCCTTGCCATCATGTGCCGGGCAACCACGACTTCGCGGTCGTGGAAAAGCATCAACCGGAAGTGCTTGCCCGCCTCGGCTGCGGCGAACGCTGGCGCGAAATGATTCATCGGGAGTGGAGTCTGATTTTCCTGGACTCGAATGTGCTTTCGACCTTCGCATGGCCGAAGGGAAGCGATGAGCGCAAGTTGGCGGAGGCATTTCTCGCCGAACTGAAGGCGGCGGGCGCGACCCAAGCCAAGGAATACAATGGCGGGCTCGGACCCGAACAACGTGCTTGGCTGGACAAAAAACTCGCCCAAATCGCCGCTGCCGGACGCAAATGCCTCATCTTCTGTCATCAGCCCGTCCTCCCGGTCGGGGCACACGGGCTGCTCGACGCAGAGTTGGTTTTCGCCATCCTGGCCCGCCATGAGGGAACGGTCGCCGCTTGGTTCAACGGTCACAACCATCAGGGTGCTTACGAGCGCAAGAACGGAATCCATTTCCTCACCCTACACGGTATGGTCGAGACCGAGTTGGCCAATGCCCATGCCATGCTCGCGATTGAGCCGGGGCGTCTGGTCATCGAGGGCGCAGGTAGGGAACCGAGCCGCGAACTGCTTTTCGGATGACGCGCCACTTTTTGCCGGGCCAACCCTTGGGCTCCCGGGCGAAATCGCTTCGGAATTGGGCAGGTAGCGTCTGATCCGACTTGTATTCCTCCGCGGGTTGCGGGGGGGAGGGAAGGGCGCTAGATTTTCCATTCCATGCCAAAACCGGTTGTCGCCAGTTACTGCACGACGTTCCTCAAGCCCGAGATGCTGCACATCTACCGGCAGATCACCGGTTTGGATCGGTATGACACGTTTGTTATATGCAAGGAGCGCCGCTGCGAGGACCGCTATCCGTTTTCCGATATCGAGCTGAAACCGAAAGTCCGGAGCAATTTCATCCGGCGCTTCTGGCTCAAACACATTCTCAAGGAACCACCCATCGTCTATCGCGGCGAATACGGCGTGCTCGACGCCATCCTGAAGCGCCGCCATGCCGACCTGTTGCACGTCTATTTCGGCCACACTGGCGTCCACCTGCTGCCCTTCATCCAGCGCTGGCCGCGCCCGTCGGTGGTCAGTTTCCATGGCATGGACGTGCAACCGCGCGGGGACCAACCGGGATACGTCGAACGGCTTTCCACTCTCCTGCGCGAGGTGCCGCTCGCCTTGGCTCGTTCCCAATCGCTGCTCGATCGACTGATCGAACTCGGCTGCCCGCCGGAAAACGTGCGGCTCAACCGCACCGGCATTCCCATGGACAAATTCCCCGTGGTCCGCCGCGAGGTCCCCGCCGATGGAGCATGGCATCTCGTGCAGGCGTGTCGGCTCATCGAGAAAAAAGGATTGCCCGTCACCTTGGAGGCTTTCGCCGGATTCGCCGCCCGTTATCCCAAGGCACGTCTGACCTTGGCCGGGGATGGTCCGCTCGAAGCGCGCCTGCGCGCCCGCGCCGGGGAGATGGGCATCGCCGACCGGGTGGAGTTCCGCGGGTTCCTCGGGGAAAGTGATCTCTGCCGCCTTTACCACGAGGCCCATATTTTTATCCACCCCAGCCAGATGACGGCCGACCAGAACCAGGAGGGCATCCCCAATGCCATGCTCGAGGCCATGGCGACCGGTTTGCCCGTGCTTGCCACCTTACACGGTGGGATTCCCGAGGCGGTGGAAAATGGAATCACCGGGTTGTTAGTCCCGGAACGCGATGCCGACGGATTGCGCGACCATCTGCTCGCCCTCGCCGCCGAACCGGCCCGCTGGATCGCCATGGGCGAAGCCGCCGCCACCTCCGTGCGCGCCGAATTCGAGGCTTCCGCCGCCATCCGCCGCCTCGAGGCCGTTTACGACGAGGCCATCGAGAAAGGAAAACCCGCGCGATGAGCGAGCCCGTGGACAACCGCCCGCTCGTGGCCAGCCTCTGCGGCACTTTCCTCAAGCCGGAGATGCAAAGTGTCTACCGCCAGGTTGCCGGGCTACGGGGTCACCGCAACCTTGTCCTGACCGAACAACGCACGAACGAGGACATCTTTCCTTTTGACCCGATCGTGGTCATGGACAAGATCGCGCGTCCCCGGTTGCGCGGGAATTTCATCCTGCGCTTCTGGTATAAATACATCACCCGCCAGTGGCCGCCACCGCGCCCGATCAACAAGGAGGTCAAACCCTACTACCCCTACAACCTTCCCGACATCCTGCGGCGGGAGAAACCCTCCCTTGTGCATGTCTATTACGGGCACAAGGCGGTGAAATACCGATCCATGCTCAAGGCCTGGGGCGGACCCTGGATTGTTTCCTTCCACGGCGTGGATGTCGCGAAATTCTTCGATAGCCCCGGCTACGCTGCGAAGATGGCCAAGGTCTTTGCCGAAGCCGAACTCGTGCTCGGACGCAGCCATTCCCTGCTCGAGCGCCTGCGGAATCTCGGATGCCCGCCGGAGAAACTGCGGTTGAATCCAACCCCGATTCCTCTCGATGGCTTTGGTACTCCCGAACGCCCGGAGCCGGAAGGCGGCGCTTTCCGTTTGGTCCAGGCCAGCCGTTTGATCGCGAAGAAAGGACTCTTCACCACGCTGGAAGCATTGAAGACCGTGACCAAGGAAATCCCCGCCGCGAAATTTGTCCTCTGCGGCGACGGGCCGGATCGCGAGTCCTTCGCCCGTGCGGTGGCCGAAGCCGGACTTTCCGCCAATGTTGAATTGTTAGGATGGTTGGATCAGGAATCCCTGCGCCACGAATACGCTCGCGCCCATCTCTTCCTGCATCCGAGTGAAATGACCGCAAATTCCGACCAGGAGGGTGTGCCGAACAGCATGCTCGAAGCCATGGCCACTGGTCTGCCCGTGGTGGCGACTTTCCATGGCGGAATCCCGGAAGCCGCGCGCGACGGAGAAGACGGCCGACTCGTCCCCGAGAAAGATCCTGCCGCCCTCGCCGCCGCCATCCTCGAATTGCTGCGCGACCAGGAAAAGCGCGCCCGCTACGGAGCGAATGCCGCCGCGTCCGTGCGCGCCACCTACGGGCTCGAAGCCAGCCTGCGCCGGCTCGAGAATTGTTACCGGGAGGCGCTTGCCAGCGCTGAGGCGCGGAGGGAGAAGGTGAAACAAAT
>JBJTQJ010000114.1:0-6550 GCA_046075565.1 Verrucomicrobiales bacterium
CAGATGCATCTTGGCCGCCGCCTTGCGCCGGCGGTGTTTGGCCCAGTCCAGGCAGTTGGCCACCAGCTGCATGACGGTCGAATCCACGGCGTGGATCCTGACCTTGAAGCGCCTGAGCAGCCCCTTGCCTTTCTTGCCACAACCGAAGGAGGGATTGATATCCTGGAGATGGGCCAGTTGTTCCCAGAACAACTTCTCCATGAAGGCCGCGTCACGTTCCTTGTTGGCATGGGAGAGCCCGTTGCGCGAGGGCGGGGTCAGCCCGCTGCGGGCCAGCAGGTGGGCTTTCATGCGCAGCCAGTCGCACACGTCGTTGAGGCCGATGGCATGGGTGAGTTGGGCGAAGAGCATCGCCGCCAGATGGCTGAAGACGCAGTAGCTCCTCGCCTTGGCTTGGACGCCGGTTTCGCGGGCGATTTTATTGACCCTGCTCTTGCAAACGAGCTTGAAAAGCTGCAGGAAGACGACATTGTTGGCACGGGTTGGCGCTTGTTTTTGTTTTTCATACCCTACCGAGTGGCAGGGATTCAAACCGGGCGCCAGCCCACTTTTCACCAAATTTCAGGAAATCCTATGGGATGCCTGTGAGAATTATATGAAAATACCATTTGTTGACCTATATCGCCAATACACCGCGCTCCAAGGGGAAATGGACGCTGCCATCGCGAGTGTCATTCGTGAATCATCATTTATTCGCGGTCCCCATGTAGATGCCTTTGAGCAAAAGTTCTCCGAACTTGTCGGCGTGCCACACACCGTCGCATGCGCCAATGGCACCGACGCCATTTACATCGTGTTGAAGACATTGGGGATTGGTGCAGGTGATGAAGTCATTACCACCGCGCACAGTTGGATTTCGACCAGCGAGACGATTACCCAGGCTGGTGCCAAAGTGGTATTCTGCGATACGGATCCCGAGACTTTTTGTATTGATCCGAAAAAGATCGAATCGCTGATCACACCGCGGACCAAAGCCATTATTCCGGTCCATCTTTACGGGCACCCTGCGGATATGGATCCTATTCTGAAAATCGCCCGAAAGCACGGTCTCAAAGTGATCGAGGACTGTGCCCAAGCCCATTTGGCCATGTATCATGGCCGTATGATTGGCACCATGGGTGACGCCGCAACATTCTCTTTCTATCCTGGGAAGAATTTGGGAGCGATGGGGGATGCTGGTTGCTTCGTCACGGCGGACGCTGATTTGGCGGATCGTGGCGCGACCTATGCCCGTCACGGCGGCAAAGGCGAACACGTCATGGAAGGGATCAACAGCAGGCTCGACGGGCTCCAGGCCGCGATTCTCAATGTCAAGATTCCCCATCTCGAGGAGTGGACAACAATCCGCCGGGGACTTGCGGAAAAGTATACCGCGGCCTTGTCGAAGGTGAGTGGCATTACCGTTCCGCGCGAGCAACCGAACTGCAAGCACGTCTATCACCTTTATGTGATCCAACACGAACAACGCGACGCATTGAAAGCGCATCTCGAGCGTTGTGGCATCGGCACCGTGCTAAATTATCCCAAGGCGCTGCCCTTTTATGCGGCATATAACTATTTGGGGCATACGCCTGAGGATTTCCCCACGGCTTATCACCATCAATCGCGCATACTATCCCTCCCGATTTTTCCGTTCATGAGGGATGAGGAATTGGATTATGTTGTCGACTCGATTGCCTCGTTTGGAAGCTAACTGAGATCTGACGGCTTGAATTGCCAGCCGACTGTTTCTCGGCATAGCCGAAAGAGATGAGGCCAACGCTACGGGGATGTCCGTGGCCTATTCCATTTCAATGGCCACAAGAAATATACTCATTCTTTCTCCCGAGGAGTGGGATTTTATCCAGATTTCGAAACACCACTATGCCCGCGCTGCCGCTGATTCGGGCTGTCAGGTGTATTTTCTTGATCCTCCAGTTCATGGATTGGAAACCATTACACTCGCGCCCACAGAGCATCCCGCAATCACAAGAATCAGGTATCCAATGGTGCGTCTTCATGAGCGTCTCAGGTTTCACGCACGTCCGCTTTACGATTGGATCGAATGTTCCACCATTGCTAGGCTGAGGAAAGCCCTGCCTGCCCTCGATCTTGTTTGGTCCTTTGATAGAAACAGATTCCGGCGTCTGGCGAAGTTTGGCGCAGGCAAAGTGGTTTATCATCCGGTTGACAGCGTGACTGAAGCGCACCAGTTATTGCCTGCAGATGACGCCGACGTAGTATTCTGCGTCTCCCGGACGATTCTGGCACCCTTCCTGACAAGAGCGACTCCGGCACATTTCCTTCCTCATGGAATTTCACCGGCATTTGCCAATCTTGCTGCGAGAAGCAAGCCATGGGTCCTTCCTTCGGGCGCAATCAAGGTAGGATTCGCCGGCAATTTAACCCGCCAGATTGTTGCCAGGGCGGTTATTCTCGCGCTGATTGAACAGCATCCCGATGTTGAATTTCACTTTTGGGGGAGTTCGGAAGTGCGTCAGAGCACGGATGCTCGGATTATTGAGTTTGTAGAACGGCTGGAAACTTCTCCGAACTGTCGATTGCGGGGGGTTCAAGTTGGCGGGGAATTCGCCTCACAGTTGGAGGAGATGGATATTTTCCTTCTCGCCTACCAAACAGCTCCGAACGACGCCGGATTTGATTTTTCTAACTCCCACAAAGTCCTTGAATACCTCGCCACCGGGCGGGTCATCCTTAGCAGTCCACTGAGTGAATACGGGAATTGCCGGCCTGACTTCATCATTTTTGCCGAAGGTAATACCTTGGAATCATTTCAGGCCCAATTTGCCCGGATTCGCTCCAACCTCGAATGTTTAAATCGACCGGCTCTGGAAGAAGCGCGCAAGGCATACGCGCTGGAAAATTGCTATAGCAGCCACTGGTCAAAGATTTGCCAAATCATCGGTCTGTAGAAAAGGACAGGTTGATTGGGGCGAAAGCCTTCCAGTTGGGTAGGGTGGTTCACTGTCATGGAGATGAAAGCGTTTAGATAGAGGTTCAGGGGTCACAGCATCATGCGCAATATCTTGTACCTTCAATACATTAATCCGGCGGCCTATCCGCCCTTGGAATACGGGGCGCGGATTTTCGCCTCACATGGATTTTGTTGTCACTTTTTTGGTGTAGCATCGGTACACACCAAGCCCTTCAGATTTCCCGATGTGCCCGGTATCGAGGTGGAGAATCTTCCCGCCGCGCCGCGAGGCTGGCGCATGAAGCTGCATTACCTGCGATACATGGTTGGGGCCTGGCGACGCGCAAGAAGGCTCCAGGCAATTTGTGTGTATGTCTCCGACCCGCTTGCTGCACCAGCCGGGTGGCTTCTCTCCCTTTCGGGTTTCCGGGTGATTTATCATGAACACGACGGTCCTGCGCGAGCGAATCCTAGAACATTCTTCGAGCGCATGATTGTCTGGTTCCGCAAGGCCCTGGCCCGGCGTGCGGATCTGATTGTTTTTCCGCAGGCAGAGCGCTTGCGTTTGTTCCAGGAAAGCACCCTCACCACCAGACCCTCGCGGCTGATTTGGAATTGTCCGATGCGGCAGGATGCCACGACTTCGCCACGAATCGCCCGCAAGCCCGATGAACCTTTGCGCATCTATTTCCATGGCTCAGTCAATCTCCGCCGCGTGCCATTGACCCTGGTGGAAGCGGCGGCGCGCTGCGAATTCCCGGTGCTTCTGCGTATCGTGGGCTATGAGACGGACAGCTCGCAAGGGGTCACGGAGCAACTCAGGCAGGCGGTAGCGGCCATTCCCACGGGGCACGTAAGCATCGAATTGCCTGGTGCGATGGACCGCCACAAACTGCATGAACAGATGAGGGATGTGCATGTCGGCTGGATCAACGGGCTCGATTGGGATGTGGATGTCAACCTGAAGCACCTGGTCGGGGCCAGCAACAAGCCCTTCGATTACCTCGCCGCAGGGCTGCCAATATTGGTGCCCGATGATCCTGAGTGGAAGAGCCTGTATGTCGGCGCCGGGTGTGCTCTGGCCTGCGATGCCAAGGAACCCGATAGCATCGCGGCGGCCTTGCGCCGACTCTACGACAATCCCCTGGAGGCCCAGGCCATGGGCGAACGGGGGAGGCAGCGAATCCTCGATGATTGGAACTACGAAGCGAAGTTCCAACCGGTGGTTGATTTTCTCACGCAAACAGATGCCTCCGCCTGATGCCCGATAGACTCCAATGAAAGCAGGACTCTTTCTTTCGCACCCGGTGCAATACCATGTCTGCTTGTGGCGGGGCCTTGCGGCGCGGTCGGATTTGGATGTGCGGGTGTTTTACTTCAGCGACCAAGGCGTGAATGCGACCATGGACCCCGGATTTGCTCGCCTGGTGGAATGGGATGTGCCCTTGCTCGATGGCTACACTTCGGAATTCCTGCGGCGAGACCCGGTTGCGCAGGTGACCCGCTCGAGCATCCCGGAGGTCGATGCCTTTCTCGCCCAAAACAGCTTTGACGTCGTCTTCCTCCATGGCTACATGCATGCTTACGCCCGCCAGTTGCTGGCCAGGCGGAGGAAATACGGATACAAGGTGGTGATGCGCGGGGAATTCACCGACATGCGTCCGCCGGGTTCGTCGCCCCTTAAAGACGTGCTGCGCGATGTTTACCTGCGCTGGAATTACCGTAAGGTGGATCATTTCTGCCCCATCGGTTCCGATGCCATCGACCATCTCCGCAGAATGGGGGTAGCCGAGAGCCGAATGACACTGACCCCGTATTCCGTGGACGACGGCCTGATCGCGCGTCAACGGGCGACTACCGAACGAGTCGAGGCGCGCAAAACATTGGGGCTGGCGGATGATGCGCTCTTGTTCCTGTTCAGCGGCAAGCTCATCCCCCGGAAGCAGCCGCTGCTGCTGGCTGAAGCGGCCGCAAGCCTTGCCCACGACCCGCGCCTTGCCGTGGCCTATCTTGGTTCCGGCGAACAGATGGCCGAGGTCGAAGCCCGCCTTCGTCCGGTGCTCGGCAATCGCCTGATCCTGCCGGGATTCGTGAATCAATCGGAACTCGGCCGCTACTTCGCCGCAGCGGATGTCTTCGTTCTCCCAACCGCTTACGACACGTGGGGTCTGGTGGTCAACGAGGCCATGCATTGGGGTTTGCCTTGTATCGTGAGCGACCGCACCGGCTGCCGCCGCGACTTGATTGCCGAAGGTGAAACCGGCTTCATCCATCCGTGGAGCGATGCTTCGGCGTTGGCTGCGCTCATGCAGCGCTTCCTCGACAATCCCGCCCTTGCGCCCCAAATGGGCAAACTTGCCGGGCAACGGATCGAGGGCTTCCGCAGCGAACTCGTCGTAGACCGTTTATATGAGGCATTGGTTGGAGGTCCTTAGTCGGTCATGGAAAAGCTCTCGGGATCAAATTGAGATTAACGTCTGGCATGCGCTTGAATGGCGCCCATCTCATTACCAAGCGTAACTGCGGATCCAGGAAGCGGCAAAGCCGCAAATGACACGGCTCCGCTGCAGTATGACCATGCGCATTCTCATCGTTGGTAATCCTGAAAAACACCATGTTGGTGCGCATTTTCTGGCGGCGGGGCAGTCAGTTGGCTGGGAATGTGAAATCGTCGATGCGCGGCGGGCGAAGAGTCGGAACATCTGGGTGAACCGTTTTTATGACAAGCTGATGCGGCGGCGGCCTGCCCATCTTGCCGCTTTCAACAAGTCCGTGGTATCGGCTGTTGCGCGCGCGGCACCAGATCTCGTTCTCACAACCGGAGTGTCAGCGGTCACTGCCGAATCGCTGCGATGCATTCGTGAGAAGGGATCGCGAACGATCAACTTCCTTACCGACGACCCGTGGAACCCCCGTAATGGCGCGGGTTTCTTTTGGGATGCGCTGCGGGAATACGATATCGTGGCGAGCCCGCGTATGGCGAATTTGCAGGATTTACGCAACCATGGCTGCCGCCGCGTCGAGTACCTGCCGTTTGGCTACAATCCGGATCTGCATTTTGTGGAACACGACGCCACCCCCGAAGAAGAGGCCCGGTATCGCTGCGAGGTGGCGATTCTTGGCGGGGCGGACGAAGACCGAGTGCCGCTAGCTCGCGCACTGTCTCAAGCCGGCATCGACCTCGCGCTCTACGGTGGATACTGGGACCGGTATCCGGACTTGAAACCACACTGGCGTGGCTTCGTGCACGACCGCGCGCTGCGTCTGGCCGTGCGCCTCGCCAAATGCCAGATCTGCATGGGGCGCAAGGCCAACCGTGACGGACACGCGATGCGGAGTATTGAGTTTCCGGCCATGGGTGCTTGTCTTTTGACCGAAGATACCCCCGAGCATCGCGAGCTCTTCGGTCCCGACGGTGTGGCCACGCTTTACTGGGCCAGCCCGGAGGACATGGTCGATCGCGTGCGGGAGATCGTCGCCGACAAGGATGGCCGCGACCGCATGGCAACGAAACTCCACCGTCGCATGACGGAGCAACAGCAACACAGCTACCATGCGCGCCTCGTGAAACTCGTGGGATTTCTCGATTCAAGAACGAAAAACGAAGACATACCCAAGGCATGAGTCTTCGTGTCC
>JBJTQJ010000115.1:0-62293 GCA_046075565.1 Verrucomicrobiales bacterium
TTGCTTGCCCTCGCCGTTTTCGCCATCGCCGTGGTTGGACTGGCCAAATCCCTCAATGCGGCTTCGATCTACGCGCGCGAGGCGAGGATCATTTCCACGGTCACCCGTAGCATGGAGAACGCGCTGGAGGAAGCCATCCACCGCCCGATCATCGAACCAGGGGAATGGACCTCCGATCCGGACAGCAGCGGGCTGATAGTCACAACACGCATCGCCGAAGTGGAGATCGAAAACGAGGACGGCCAGATGCTGAATGGCATGTATGAAGTCACGGTGACTGGACTCCTGCCCGGTCGCGACCGCGAGGAAAACCGTCTTTGGGAATTGCGGACCCTTTGTTACCCACCACTCTATGCGGGCACACGCTGAACCTCCACCTTCACTCCGGAATCGGCGTCCGGCTGGCTTCACCTTGATCGAGGTGATGCTTGCCCTGGGGATTCTCGTGATCCTGGTGGGTGGATTGGCCGGAATCACGGCGGCCAGCGTGCGACTCGGGCGCACCATCCTTGAAGCCCAGCAGGATGATTCGGTGCGGGACGGATTCGAGCGCATCATTCGCGAAAACCTCAGCGCGATTCCCCAGGATTCCCCCTTCCTCCTGCGCCAGGAAGGCACGGGCGGAGCGCAAACCGTGATCTTCAGCAAAGCCTCCGGACTATTCCCGGTTTCCGGCCTGCCACTGGTGATGGACTCGGTCTCCATCGAAGGCCGGCGTGGACGCGACGGATTCCTCACGCTGTGGTTGGTTTACTACGCCGGTGACCTCGCGCAAGCCATCCAGGACAACTCGGTTGAAACTGAAATGCTCGTGCAGATTCCCTTTAAAGACGGTCTGGAAATGCTGCAATGGCGCGTCTACGACCCGACTACCGACAAGTGGACCGAGGTCTGGGAGGAAGCGGGTCGGCGTCCGCATTATCTGGAAATGAACTATCGCTTTGCCGGAGATCCGGTCGACCACCGGATGGTCTTTTGGCTCCCACGACTGCAAACGGCTCCCGGCGGCGGAGGGCAAGGAGGGCAAGGAGGGCAAGGCGGAGGTGGCCCGAACGGCGGAGGTGGTGGTGGACAAGGCGGTGGTGGCGGTGATCCCGGAGGCGGTGGCAACGGTCCTGGCACTGGTGACGGAGGACCGCCCAACATCCGAGTGGAGGTGCCCCGATGATTCTTGCACCTCGCCCATTTTCCCGGCTGAACCTTCGGCGAGGTTCGGCGCTACTGGCGACCCTGGCCGTGATCGCCGCACTTGCGCTCGTTGTCGCGCTGGTTTCCCGTGTGCTCCGGGAAGACCAAAGATATATCAAGGTCCGGCAAGAACGCCTCAATGCGCTCGCATGGGCTGAAGCAGGAGTCGCCATCGCCAGCCACCCGTTGATCAAGCGAGGAGACCCCACGCTCATCTGGGCCGGACCTGATGGTGAGGGCTACAAAGTGACCATCGAATCCGAAGATGCCCGCATCAATCCGGCGGTGGTGCTGCAACGCGAGGACGACATTTTCCTGGAGTCCCTCTTTGCCCTCTGGGGCATGGATCCGGATTCCTCGGCGGTGTTGATCGATTCCATGCGCGATTGGATCGATGATGATGACAGTGTCGGCCTCAACGGGGCCGAGGAGGGAGAATACGAGGGCTCGGGTATGCCCGGAGTTCCCCCGAACCGTCGCTTTCTTTCCGTAGAAGAAATCCGCCATGTCCGGGGGGCGCAGGCCCTCGATATGTTGCGTCCGGGCTGGGAATCGCTTTTCACCGTCCGCGGCTCGGGCGTGCTCGACCTCAAGGACGCCCCCGCCGAACTCATCGCCGCTGCTTGCGGGGTCCCCATCGAGACGGCTCAACGTTTTGTGGAACTGAGACGGGGTCCGGACGGGATCCCCGACAACGACGACGATCCGCCCATGACTTCGCTCAGCGACGCCCTCACCCTGCTCGGCCCGCCCGGCGTGTCCGAGGAAATCCTCAACAGCCGGGTCGGTGTGGGCTCGTCCACCCAACGCATCACCAGTATTGGAAGCTTCGGAAAAACCTCCCGCACGCTGGCCGCCGTCATCCTCAAGGGCAATGCCCGCCCCGCCATGTTGTGGCGAGGCGAAGTGCCCAGTGTGCTGCCCGACGCCCCGAATCCCGGCGGCTGATTTGCCCGATGGACGAAACAGAAATCCGGTCCATAATATATCTTAATCAAGTCCCCTATGTCAGAGAAACGCAGCGAAATCCTCATTTGCCCGTCCGCCGACGGTTGGACCCGATGGAAATCGGGAGAAGATGGCGTATGGGTCGCCGAGGAGTCCATCCCTGCCGAGTCTCCGGCTTGGGATGCAGCCTACCCCAAGCTCGCGTGGCAAATGGGCTTGCCCATGCGCGTGCTCCAGACCATGGCGCTGAAGATCTCTTCCTCCGACGAAACCACCACGGTGGATGACCTCGTCCCCCTCCGGCTGGAAGCGGCGGGCCTCTCTCTCGGGGAAGAAGGCGTCCGGCTCGCCGATTGGTCGGTCGCCGGCACCCGCAGCGATGCCAAGATCGTCACGGTCTGGTCCATGGAAGCGAACGCGCTTCTCGGTTGCCCCGGACCCCGCGTGCCCGCAAGCATCTGGCCGGCTTTTATGCGCTGGAAATGGCAAGCCCGCGAATTGGTTCTCTGGTGCGAAGCCGGCCGGTGGATTGCGGGTTTCTCCAGCGAGCATTGTCCGGTCCATGCTCAACCCTGCCTTGGCACGGAGAATGTGCCACAGCTCGCCTCCGACCTCCGCGGCCAGGCTACCGCCTTGCTTCTTCGCGGTTTGACCGCCATGCCGGAACGCCTCGTCGTGCGCGGGACCTGCCCGCCTTTCGCCCGCGAACTCGCGACCGAACTTTCCCTGCCGCTGGTGGAAAAACCCGAAACCCCGGAGTTGCTCCCGGCGCAAGCCCGATTGATCGCCAGCGAGATGCAAACCGCCCGTGCCGCCGCCGTCGAGGCGCGCAAGTGGAGGCTGCGCATTATCGCTGCCGCCGCCCTCTGGGTGGCCGCCGCCATCTATGCCGGATTCGGTTATTTCCAGGCGAAAAGTGAGCTCGCCGATGCCGAAAAGCGCCACGAGGAGGTCACCCCGCGCGCCAAGGCCATGCGCGATGTACAAGTCCAACTCGACGATATCAAATCCGTCAATCTTCCCGACGCGTTGCCGGTAGATGTGCTCAACCGCATCGCCAAAACCATGCCGCAAGGCGGAGGTTTCCGGCTCACCACTTTCACCGTCGAAGGTGACCGTGATGTTTATCTCAAGGGGAGTGCCGCCCGGGCCGATGTCGCGCTGCGCTTCGCCCAAGATTTGAAACGAAACAAAGACCTGACCGTTTACCAATGGGAAATTCCGCCACCCGTGCAGCAAAAAGACGGCCGGGCTGAATTCAGCTACACGGGCAAATTCCGCGCCAATCTGAATCCATGAACCCCCGCGAACAACGCCTTCTCGCCGCTTTTCTGCTGGTCATCGTGGCCATGGTTTCCTGGCTCGGTTATGGCCGGCTTCAGGACCGCCAGAATGAAATGCGCGAGCAAGCCACGAGCCTCCGCACCGCCGCCGAACGGGATCAAAGTTTTCTCGATGCCTACGAAGGGGAATTGAGCGGAGCCCGCGATTGGCTGGCCGAACGCCTTGGCCCGCCCCTCACACCCCAGCAAGCCGACATCAAACTCGTGAACGCCGTCGAAGAGAGCGCCAAAAGCGCGTCCCTCAGTCTCGTCACGCCGAAATTCCTCTCTCCTCTGGAAAAAGGAAGCCTGCGTCTCGCGCGTTACAGCGCGACGGTGACCGGCTCGGAGGGTTACATCTACCCATGGTTGGCCAATTTCCACAACCCCGAGAATCTTCGCTGTATCTCCGGATTGACCATCAAACCCGACAAGGACGACGAAACCATCGTGGTCTGCGAAGTGGAGTTCGGTCAGTGGTATTTGCCCGACTACGAAGAAGCCCTTGATTCCCCATGACCTTCCGTGCGCCCATCGCCCTGCTGGCTCTCGTGGCCATGATCGCTCCCGTCGTCGGCCAACCCGTCGCCGACAAAGGGCCGTCTGCCGCCTTTACTCCTCTCAAAGCCCCGGTGGTCTCTGACTACAGTGGCTTGGCTGAGAACTCTCCCTTCACCATCCGTCCTGACCCCGTGGTTTCCACTCCTGAGGAACCATTCCCGGATATCAAACTCATCGGCTACATGTCGCTCGGGGGGAAAATGAACGCATGGGTCCAGCCCGCCGACAAGGAAGACCCGATTCAACTCGTCGAGGGAATCCGCGACGAGGCCAGCGGACTCCTCCTTCTTGGAATCAAAGGAGCTGAAAACATGTTCACCGCCGCCGCCGAAATTGAAACGAACGGAAAAACCGGCACCCTGCGCTTCACCGAAGCCGGTATCTCCCTCGCCTCCGGCGCTGGTGCCGCCAAACCCGCCGCCCAAGGCCAGAACCCGAACCCAGCTCCCAACCGCCCACCCGCGCCCGGCATGGAGCGCCCGTCCGGACCTCTGCCGACCACCACGCCCCGCCGTCGCATCGTTCTTCCCCAGTAATCCACCGCCGTTTTTCTCTTCCTCCCTCACCTCCTACCCCCTATGACCCGCGTTCTCTCCCGTCTGACCCTCGCCGCCGCCTTGGCCTGGCCCCTCGCCGGTTTCGCCCAGAATGCCAATCCAAACCCGCCGCCCGGTGTGCCCGCTCCGCCTCCTGGAGTGCCTGCTCCGAATCCCGGTGGACCCGGCCAACCGCCCGGCGCTGGCGGCGCTCGCCCCGGCGGCAATAACAATGCCATCGTGGACGGTCCCATCGAGGCCCCGCCTCCGACTGATATGTTGTTGCGCACCGGCATGGCCATGCCAAACGCCAGCATCATCAAGGTGATCCTGCCGATTTACCAGCAGCTGACAGGGAAACGTGTGGTGCTCGATACCAACATCGCCGACAACAACGTGCGTGTTGTCGTCTCTGGTCCCATCACCAAGGATGACCTGATTGATTTCATTCTGCGAAGTTTGCAGATGAACGGGTTTGTCTTTGTCCCCACCAACCAGGTGAACACGGTCAAACTGATCAACGCGCTTGCCGGTCAACCGCTCCGCGCCCAAGGCGGTCTCGTCTATACCGACGCCGCCTCCCTACCCTTCACCGATACCGTCGTCACCTACGTGATGAAGCTCGAGTATATCAAGTCCGAAGAGGCCGCCCGGATTTTCCCGCAGATCATCCAGCCCAATAGCTACGGCTCCATCGCCGCCGTGGACAACGCCTCGGCGGTCATCATCACCGACGACGTCGCCATCGTGCGACAACTGATCGAACTGGCCAAAGTTGTGGACGTGCCATCGGCTCAAGTCTCGACGAAGTGGTTCGAACTCGAACGCGCCGATGCGGAGAGAGCCGCCGAGTTCCTCGCCGAAGTGCTGGATACCGGCACGGATTCCACCCCCGCCCGCGCCATCCGCGCAGGTAGCGAGGCCCCCGCTCCCACAGGTGCCCCCGGTGCCCCTGGTGCTACTCCGGGAGCCGCTGGTGCTTCCGCCGGAACCAGCGAAGGCCCGAGCGTGAAGATCGTCGCCGACACCCGCCGCAATGCCATCCTTGCGGTGGCCCGTCCGCTCGACATGCAATACATCGAGAGCCTGATCAAGGAATACGATTCCCCGAGCAAGGTGAAAACCTTCCTCAAGCGCCCGCTCAAATTCATCGTCGCGAGCGAACTGCTCACACCTTTGCAAAACGCTCTCGAGCGCGAGAACGCCGGTGAAGGCGGCAGCAGCGGCGGCGGCGCGGCCACCAGCGGAGGTGGAACATCCAGCCGCACCAACACCAATGCCACCTCGCGCGGCAGCGGGTTGGGATCAAGAAACTCAAGTTCGAATTCTTCTTTCGGAGGGGGCAGCAGTGGCTTCGGTGGCAGCAGCGGTTTCGGAGGCGGCGGATTCGGCGGTGGAGGTGGAGGCGGTTCCCTTCTGGAGGCAGGAGATGCCCCGCCTGCCGCGGAATCGGTGGTCATCGGGAAGACCTTGCTCGTTGCTGATAACGAACGTAACGCCATCATCGTTTCTGGACCACCGGAAAGCATCCGCCTTGTCGAGGAGATCATCGACCAGCTCGACGAACGCCCGCGCCAGGTGCTGCTTTCCACGGTTATTGGCCAGATGTCCCTCGGTAACGACCGCGAATACGGTCTGAATATCTTGAAGTCGCTGAGCGAAGTGAACGCGAACGAGGATCTCCTTGGCGCGGGCTCGCTGGGGGCCGTCAATTTTCCTGGTCGAACGACCACGAGTCCGGGGACCGGAAACACGCCAGGAACATCCACCACCAACTTGATCGAATTCGAGGACCTGCTCAATCCCTCGAATTTGCCGGCGCTGTCCGGATTGAACCTCTACGGGAAAATCGGAGATGACCTCCGGGTTTACCTGAAGCTGCTGGAAAACCAGAACAAGTTCCGTGTTCTCCAGCGTCCTGTCATCTTCACCGCCAACAACCGCCAGGCGGTGATTTCCAGCGGCCAGCGGATCGCCGTGCCGACCAACTCCTTCACCAGCGGAGCCACCGTGGGCGCGACCCAGAGCACGAACATCGATTACCGCGATGTCGTGCTTCGTCTCGAAGTGGTTCCCCTCATCAACTCGGAGAACGAAGTGACATTGCGCATCGCCCAGGTGAATGACAAGGTCGTGGGAACGCAAACGATCGATGACAATGCCGTGCCGATCATCGGAACGGAGGAACTGGAAACCACGGTCACCGTGACCAACGGCCAGACCGTCGTGCTCGGCGGCCTCATCACCGAACGCACCGAGAAGACCATCAACGGGGTTCCGATCCTCATCCAAATCCCGCTCATCAAACACCTCTTCGGCACGACCAAGGAAGTAAAGAATCGCGAGGAATTGATGATCTTCATCCAACCGAAGATTCTCGACACCAACGCCCAGATTCTGAGCGAAAACGTCAGCGAAGTGAAGCGCGTGCCCCGCGGTGAAGAGATCGTGGAATTTGCCGTTCCCGAATACCCGGAGATCAAAGCACAAGCCGAGGCGGCGGAGGCTGCCGCCCAAGGCAAACCGGTGCGCAAACGCCCTTCCGGCGGCCTGTTCCAGAAGATGAGGCTCTTCCCAGAGTGATGGTCGAAGGAATGCACAAGCATTCCGGTGCTCTTTGTATCTGTAGCGGCACCGCTTCCGGTGCCGGACGAACGAGCCGCCGTGACCGTCTCGTAATCGCGTCACACTATTCCCGTATCCGCAGGCTCTCCGCCTGCTCGTGATGTCCGAGTCCCTCGGCCAGGCGAATGCGGCATTGGATCACGCGCTCGCTATCCCAAATTTCTTCCGGGAGCTGCATGAGCACCTCTCCCGCTTCGGACCATGAACCGAGGTCAAGCAACCCTTCGATCCGTTCGAGGTCGAGTTGGGGTGGCTCGGGTTCAGGAACATTGGTGAAGACCGCATCATGGCGGCCGGGTGCCTGCCCGCCCCGAACACGGGGTTCATCCTCCGCCAGATAAGTCCAACCGTCCCCTTCACGTTTCAATCGCCACGAGTTCCAGAGCACGACCAACGAGATGCCGATAAAAAAGACCGTGGTTTCCAGAAAAAACGGCGTGGTGACCACGGAGAAGGTGCCTTTGACAATTTCCTGGAACAATCCCTCCTCGCGCGAAATCACCCAACCAACAAGAACCATCGCGGCAAGCGCCGCACCGGCCACGACCGACCAGAACACGGAATGATCTTTTTTCGATGGGGAGGCGGAGGAAGACATCCGCCCACAGCATACACCCCCTGAGGCCAATGGACAAGTTCCTCCCTTGATTGGTAAAATCCAAGGAATGGAGATCCGTTCATAGGTCATACCGCTTGCGGCCGTGTCAATTCCCGCTTTTCTTGGACCATGCCACGAGTCGCTTTCACCATGCGCCTGTTTCCGGGCCACGAGGAAGAATACGAACGCCGCCACCGTCCGATCTGGCCGGAACTGGCGGGCGTGCTGCGTGCCCACGGAGTCGAGGATTACGCGATCTATCTCGACGACTCGACGGGCACACTCTTCGGGCACGCTGTCGTGCGTTCCCTCGAGGATTGGGATTCCATCGCAAAAGAAGAAGTTTGCCAACGCTGGTGGCAATACATGAAGCCGTTGATGGAAAGCCGCGAGGACGGAAGCCCGGTCGCCACCACGCTGCGCGAAGTATTTTGCCTGGAATAAACCCGCCATGGAAATCCGCGAGTTCGCCGAGCGTGTGCTCTTTGCCAATACCCTGGCGGACAAACTCGCGCCTCCGGCGGATCGATTGACCGACCTTGTGCCCGGGCAAGCCATCGGGTCCCCTGCCCTGCCGGGGCGTCCGGATTCATTACTGCCACGCCGCCGGGGCGAACCTCGCGTGCCATTTCCCGGCGAGGCGAAATTGATCGACGAGAAGTCCCGGGCGCGTCTATTGCACTTTTTTTGCAATCATGAATTGCTGGCCGTCGAATTGATGGCACTGGCCCTCCTGAAATTTCCGGATGCTCCGAAGGCCTTCCGCCGCGGTATCGCCCGCACCCTACAGGAAGAACAGGAACACACCCGCTGGTATATGCACCGCATGGGCGATTGCGGATTGAACTTCGGCGACCTTCCGGTCTCGGGTATGATCTGGAATCATATCGCGGGCATGGAAAGCCCGCTCGACTTCGTCTCCCGATTGTCACTCACCTTCGAACAATCGAACCTCGATTACGCCCGCCATTTCGGCAACGTGCTCGCGACCGCCGGAGACGCCGAAAGCGCCGACATCCTCCAGCGCATCTACCGGGATGAAATCGCCCATGTCGGACACGGCCTCAAATGGCTGCGGCGATGGAAGCAAGACAAGGAATCCGATTGGGAAGCCTTCCGACGCGGACTGAAGTTTCCCCTTTCGCCAGTGCGGGCCAAAGGACTGGTCCCCTTCAATGCGGAAGGCCGCCGACTTGCCGGGTTGGATGACGATTTTATCTCGCGCCTGCGCGGCTTCGAACAGTCGCGGGGGCGCACGCCGGATGTGCGGTTTTTCCACCCCGCCGCGGAGGACGAATGGGCCGTGCATCGCATGGGCAAACCATGGCATCCACGCAAGACGATGGAGGAGGTGTCCGCCGACCTGGAAATAGGATTCGCGCTGGCCATTCCCCGCGATGATGTCTTGCTCGCCCGGCGGATGCCAACGGTTGAGCACCGCCTCCTGCTCGAGTCGGCCGGACTGTTTCTTCCGGAAATGTTGCCGATGGACGACGCGGCGGATCATCTGGGAGGACGCCGCTTGCACGCGCCGCGCCCGTGGGCATGGAGTCCATCGGTTGAAAATCTCCTCGATGCCTTGCCCGGTCCGTGGTCTGCCTCGCCACCCCGCACCGATCCGATCTGGTTCGACAAGACCTTCGCCGCGTCCTTGGCAACCTCTCTGGAAAAGGAATGGCAATGCCCGGAAACACGAAACACGACCTCCGCCGACGAAGCAGTCGCGGAGGCGCAAAGGTTGCTAGCAGCCGGGTGGCCACGTGTGGTGGCGAAGGCGTCGTTAGGACTCGCCGGACGCGGGCATTTCCATTTCGCGGAAAATACGCCAGCTCCGCATTTGCCAGATGGGGCGTATCTCGTCGAACCCTGGCTGCCGCGTTGTTTCGACTTCTCGGCTCACTATGATGTGACCGATGGCAAAGCCCGTTGGGTCGGTCTGGCTCGCCAGTCGATTGATGCCCGGGGTCGTTGGCGCGCCTCGGCCACCGGACCGAAGTGGCTAAAGGGACTTTCACCCGATGTCGCATCCTTCGCCGACCTGCTTCTGCCCCGCGTTTACAATGGCCCGGTGCGGGAGATGCTCGATTATGCCCTCGCCCGCCACCCCCATGATGGCCCGCTGGGCGTGGACGCCTTCGTCTGGCAACTTCCCGGCGAAGCACCCCGTCTGCATGCCGTGGTGGAAATCAATCCCCGCTGGACCATGGGGCGCCTCACCATTTCCCTTTCCAAAAAGTCCCGACACCCCGGATGGACGACCCTCAGTCTGGTGGCCAAAGACAAAGCCCGTGACCTGCCATTGCCGGAAATCCGAGATGGCCAATTGCGTTCAGGAAGCCTCCCGTTGACCGACCCCACAAACGCCTCCGGGCATCTACTGGTGCTGACCGTAGGTGCCGGGCCGGCTTTCGGGTGATGAAGCGAAGGATTTTGGTCCCCGCCCCCTTCGGATTTGCCCTCCCACAAGCCGCTCACTTGAGCGCGGAGGGGCTTTGAAGGAGGTCGGAAAGATCATTGGCAATTTCCGCCCTTCTCCCTATGCTATCGGGCTACCGCCGGAGCGGCCAGGGCATCCATGAACAGGGAAAAACGCATCGTCATCAAAATCGGCACCGGGGTTCTGACCCGTCAGGACGGGATCCGCCTGGACGAGCCGGTCTTCGTGGATCTGGCCCGGGCCATTTCCGCCCTCCATGCCGATGGCTGGCACGCGGTGGTGGTTTCCAGCGGAGCCGTGGGGGCCGGGTTGATGGAATTCGGGCGCAACAAACGCCCGACCGAAACCGCCGAATTGCAGGCATTCGCCGCCATCGGGCAGGCCCGCCTGATGCAGACCTGGCGCACCCATTTGCAGGTCCGCGACCTCGCGGGAGCCCAATTGCTCCTCACTTACGACGATCTGGAATCCACGGACCGCCGCGAGCGCATCACCCGCACGCTCGACCACCTCCTTTCGATGGGAAATGTCATCCCGATCATCAATGAAAACGACAGCGTCGCCGTGGAGGAACTCCGCTTCGGCGACAACGACGCCCTCTCCGCACGGGTGGCTGGAATTGCCGGTGCCCACCTGCTTGTTCTCCTGACTTCAGTGGACGGGCTGATGGACGGGGATGGAAAGATCATTCCCGTGGTGCCGGATATCGCCGCGTCGATGTCCCATGTGCGCGGTGACAAGGGGACTCTCTCGGTCGGCGGCATGGCCACCAAACTCCAAGCCACCGCCCACGCCGTGGAAACCGGGATTCCCGTGATCATCGCCAATGGTAAAGAAGCCCACCGGTTGCCCGGCATCGTGGCCGGCACGGATCCCCTTTGCACCCGTTTTCCCTTGCCCAGACATGCCTGAGGATATCCCAGCCGCCATACGTTCCATGGCCGAGGCCGCCCGTGTGGCCTCGCGTGGTCTTGCCAACCTCGGCACGGACGAAAAGAACCGCATCCTGATCGCCATCGCCGATGGCCTTGAGGCACGCGCGTTGGAAATCCTCGCCGCCAACCAACTCGACCTCGAGGCGGGAGAAAAAGCCGGACTCGCCCCCGCGATGATGGACCGTCTCCGCCTAACAAAAGAACGTATTTCCGCCAGTGCGAAAGACGTGCGCCATGTCGCGGGTCTGCCGGACCCGGTGGGAAAGGCGCTCGATGAATTCAACGGTGCCCAAGGCATTCTCATCCGCAAAGTCTCGGTGCCCATCGGCGTGATCGCGATTCTTTTCGAGAGCCGCCCGAATGTCACCATCGACGCGGCGGCGCTTTGTCTGAAAAGCGGCAACGCAACCATTCTACGCGGCGGCAAGGAGGCCCTGCATTCCAACCTCGCCCTCGCACGCGTGCTCCAGGAGAGCGGTCAAACGGCCGGACTTCCCGCCAATGCCGTGCAACTCGTGCCTTTCACCGACCGTTCGAGCGTGCCCGCTCTGGTCGGGCTCGACGGACTCATCGACCTGGCGATTCCGCGCGGAGGCCACGGCCTTATCGAAGCGGTGGTCAGTCATGCCCGCGTGCCGGTGATCAAACACTATGATGGGATCTGCCATCTGTATCTCGACTCCGCCGCCGATGCCGGGATGGCCGCAGCCATTGCAGTGAATGCGAAGTGCCAGCGCCCGGGGGTTTGCAACGCGGCGGAGTCCCTGCTCATCCACGCCGATGCGGCGGAGCGCCTCTTGCCCGTGGTCGGTCGTGCCCTCCTGGAAAATGGTGTGGAGTTGCGCGGAGATGCAGACTCGCTCGCACTGCTTGAAAGCTGCGGAATCAATGCCGTCGCGGCGAAAGAAGAGGATTTCCGCACGGAATTCCTCGCGCTCATCATGGCCGTGAAGATCGTTCCATCCCTCGAAGAAGCGATTGCTCACATCAACAGCCATGGCTCCCACCACAGCGATGCCATCATCACCGGAGATGAAACCGCCGCCCGGCGCTTCCTCGCAGAGGTTGATTCGGCGGCCGTCTACTGGAATGCCTCGACACGCTTCACCGACGGCGGACAATTTGGATTCGGGGCCGAGATCGGCATCTCAACCGACAAACTCCATGCCCGCGGCCCCATGGGCCTGCCCGAACTGACTTCCTACAAATACCTTGTCACCGGCAATGGCCAAACCCGCGCTTAAATCCCATTTCATGACCACCTCCCTCAAATCCATCAACCTTGTTGAAACGCTCCACAATATCGAGGAGATCGCGCAGAACTTTGGCATCGAAGGGGAATTAGTCGAAGGCGGTGCCTTCGGCAATGGTCTGATCAACGACACCCTCGCAGGCACGTTCGAGCGCGACGGCAAACGCCGACGCTACGTTTTCCAGCGGATCAACCACCACGTCTTCAAGAATCCCATCGGGCTGATGGAAAACGTGGAGCGCGTTTGTGGACATGTCCGGTCCCGGCTTGAAACAGATGGAGTGGATCAACTGGACCGCCGCTGCCTCACGCTATTGAACACGCTTTCCAACGGCCCACTGCTGCACATTCCACTCAAGGATGAATACTGGCGTTGTTACCGCTACATCAACCACTGCACGAGTTACGATGTGGTTAGCACGGAGGAACAAGCCTTCGAGGCGGCGCAGAAATTCGGGGAATTCCAGAAGCTCGTGGCGGACTTGCCCGGACCGCGTCTGACCGAAACCATTCCTGATTTCCATAACACCCCCAAGCGGTTCTCCGCTTTCGAGGCGGCCATCCAATCGGATCCTCTAGGACGGGCCAAGCACTGCCGGGCGGAAATCGAATTCGCGCTTTCGCGTCACGGGGTGGCGAAGCACCTGCTCGAACTGCACGCGCGCGGGGAAATGCCGGAACGCATCACCCACAACGACACGAAACTCAGCAACGTCCTCATCTGCGACATGACGGGCTCCGGCATGTGTGTCGTGGATTTGGATACCGTCATGCCGGGACTCTCGCTATACGACTTCGGCGACATGGTCCGCACCTGTGTGAGCCCCGGAGAGGAAGACACAAACGATCTGTCGACCATCCATGTCCGCATGCCTATGTTCGAAGCATTGGCCCGGGGCTTCATCAAGCAACTGGGAGGATTGCTGACGCCTGCGGAAAAGGCCAATCTCGCCTTCGCCGGAAAGCTGCTCACGTTCGAGGTCGGAATCCGTTTCCTCACCGATTATCTTCTCGGTGACGTCTATTTTTCGACCAAACGCCCCGGTCACAATCTGGATCGCTGCCGCACCCAATTCCATCTCGTGCGTTCGATTGAAGCTTGTGAAGCCGATATGAACCGCTTCGTCGAGTCCTTGACCGGAGCCTGCGATGCCTCGCTGCGGTTTCGGGTCGATTGATCCCCAGTTCCAAAAAGCAGCCTCCTCCTGCGGTGACTGAACCGCGCGAAAGCGCGGTGCCAAACCCACCGGCTGTACGTCCAAAAGGCACGCCCGTTCGAGTTCCGCTACCCCGCTAGTTGCCGCGTCAATGCCTTGATTTTCAAGAGAGACGACGAAGCTCGAGCCCTCTACAGATTCCAACCAGCCGGTAGTTGACAATTTCCAGTCAACAAGCTAGATTTTCCGTCCCCTTGGGTCCTATGGCTCAAGTGGTTACAAGACATCCATTTACACTTCCGTACAGGCTTATGGCCCAAAACCACGCTCTCTCCGCCACCCATCGTCGCCGCTCCGGCTCCGGAGCCCTCAAGGCCATGCGCCGGGAAGGTCTCGTTCCCGCCGTCATCTACGGCAAATCGGAACCGGCCCAGAACATCAAAGTGAATGCCCGCGAGTTCGCCACCCTTCTCAAGGATAGTGCCTCCGAGCACATCCTCGTTGACCTCGATCTCGAGGGCAGCAAAAAGCTGGCCATTCTCCAGGACATCCAGCACGACCCCATCTCCGGCGGCTTTGTGCACATTGATTTTCATGCCGTTTCCGCCAATGAAACCGTGCACGCGCAGGTTTCGGTCGAAATCAGAGGCGAGTCCCCCGGTCTGAAAATGGGAGGAATGGTGGAAGTGCTCGTCCATGAATTGGACGTGGCCTGCTTGCCCAAGGATCTTCCAGAAACCTTCCTGATCGATGTTTCGAACCTCGAACTCGGTGGAACCATCCACGTGAGCGAACTCGTCCTGCCTCAGGGCGTGAAAGTCGAAATGGACCCGTCTCTTGTCGTGGTTCACGTGACCGAACCCAAAGTCGCTGTTGAAGAAGTGGCCGCCGCCGCTGGCCCCGCCGAGCCCGAAGTGCTCCGAGAGAAGAAACCTGCGGAACAGAAGTAAGATCTTCATCGGCCCGGAGCAAAACACTCTCCACGCTATTTCCAAACCGCCCGCGGGTTCGCCCCGGGCGGTTTTTTGTGGATGCCGCTTGTCCCACCCGGAGGAATACGATCCCGCGGGGCGGGTCCGTTATCCGCTCAAGCGGCGGGTCATGCCCAACGAATCGCTCCGTCGCTTCCGGAAAATCACGGCCGCGACCGCTAACGCGGATCCCGGCACTCCGGACTTTCATGTTTCCGGTCATCCCAACCGGAGGGACACGGTCCCGCAGGGCCGTGTCCGATATTCGCTCAATCGGTGGACCATGCCCTGCACTTCGCATCCGGACATCAAGCGAGTCACGCAGACTTGGCTTGCCGCCTTCTCCCCAAAAGCACACCGATGGCCAGGCCGAGAACGAGAGCAACCCCAGCTGCCACGGATAAGGCGCTCTTCGCGGTGTTGATAAGCGGGTTGTCGAGCACGTTCATCGAAATGTGATAGGCAGCAAGCTGCCATTGGCCATCCACTTTGACCAAAGTCGCAGTCCAGCGGCTTTTGATCTCGTAGTCTTTCCCTAGCAGTTTATATCCCGCGACGGTCTCACCAAAGGAGATCCCGGTGTCGCCTCCGTGGAGAATCGTCAGTTCATCCGGCGTGGGTGGAAGTTTGTAACCTTTGAAGGACTCCCGTCCGGTTTTTTCAAAGAAATCTTTCAGCCCCTGCCGCCCCCGGCAGACCTGGGAATTCTGCCAGGTCACCACCACGTCCGGATGCACGTGTTTGAGCACCGTGTCGATGTCGCCCTTCACGATGGCATCAATGATCGTTGTTCTGAGGGTGCGGAGCTCGTCGTGGGCCGGGTCTTCGGCGGCATGGGCGCCAGATAGAGCAAAAAGTCCGGCAAGAACAAGGAGGATGAGGCGGGAGAAACGGAACACGGCGGTGAGCATGGCGGAAATCAGCGCCCGCATCAAGACAAAAACCGGGGGCCCGTCAACGACCTAGCGGCGCAGATGCGGCTGGCATGGCGGACTCGAGGTCATCCGAGCCTTTCGATGACAAGGGAGAATTGACCCCGAATCAAATGTTCGAGGAGAGTTGCCGGAGACGTGCCGGACCAATGCGGGCTGGCCCAAGGGGCTCTTGGCCCCTCAAATTGTCCACGGTTTGCGGGCCTCGCGGGCGAGCATTGCCTGGACGTCCGCATCGGATGACGATTCGGCGTCCGGATCCCACGGGATCTTCGATTTTCCGAGTCGCAGGGCGATGTTGGCGAGATGGGACACCGAAATGCTGCGGTGGCCGACTTCGACCGGAGTGATCAAGGGTTTTCCGTCGTAAACGGCATCAAAGAAATTGCCGGTATGATTGCGGCTAACAAGAAGGCTTGTTTCTCCCGCATCTGCCTTGCGCCGGAGCACCTCGGTCGGATTCGCCATGATGACACCGCGGTTCACGTAGACCCATTGGCCATTCTCGCCTTCGAAGAGGATGCCGATGTGGTCGAATTCTTTCCCGTCCTTCGCCATCAGTTCGGCAATCTCCGGCAAGATTTTGGCAGAGTCGTCGGCCACGACGATTTCCGCGCCATTGGCATACTTGGCCGTGAACTTGTATTTCTTCGCCGTGTTGTAGAGTGCGTCCGCCGGTGGCATTTCGCCGCTTACTTCTTCCAGTGACACCGGCCCCGTGCTGTCCATCCCCAATCCCCAGTGGGCGATGTCGATATGGTGGGCACCGAAGTCAGTGACCATGCCGCCGGAGAAATGGAAATTGTGCCTCCAGTTGAGGGGCTGAAGCGCGGGCCGGTATTCCATTTCCGGCGCAGGCCCGAGCCACATGTCGAAGTCGAATCCTTCGGGCGGTGTTTCCGGTGCCTGTTTCATCCCGGAGCCATTCCAATCTTTGTGACCGCCCGGCAGTCCCACCCGCACGCGCTTGACCTTGCCAATCCACCCGTTGCGGGCGATCTCGCAGGCCTTCCGGAAAAAGTTGTCGGACCGCTGCTGGCTGCCGGTTTGGAAGACCACCCCCGCGTCCTTCACCGCAGCGACCATATTCTTGCCTTCATCGATGGTCAGCGAAAGCGGTTTCTGCGCGTAGATATGGCGCTTTTGGCGCGCGGCGAGAATGACTTGATAGGCGTGCCAATGATCCGGCGTGCAGATCTGCACGGCGGATGGATCTTCCTTCTCGAACATCTCCCGGAAGTCGGTGTAGGTCTGGCAAGTTTTGCTCGGCTTTTTCTCCTGCTTGCCGTAAAAGTCATCGACCATACGGCGGCCGACTTCGCGCCCGCCATTCAGTTCACCGCGATAGCCGTAATGCGGGCTGTCCTTCACCAAATCGCAGACCGCGACCACCTGACAACGGGGATCATTCAGGAAGTTTCCGGTCCAGTTGATGGCGATGGTTCCGAAGCCGAGCACGCCCACGGTGATGCGCTCGGAGGGAGCAGGGCGCCCGCCCTTGCCGATGGCGGTCGAGGGAATGATGGTCGGGAAACCGAGAGCGGCCGCGCCGGCGGCAAGAAAGCGACGGCGATTGGTCAGGGAAGAGGGCATTCGAAATGGTCCGGGTTGTGGAGTCATGTTCCTACGTTCGTCGGCGCTCGAATCTTCCGAGGAATTGCTTGCCGCCGCGGTTACTCGGAATCCGGGCTTCCCATTTGGCCGGGATGGTGCGAGACTGCCCCGAATCCTCTGTTTTGGCACTTCCTCCCGTTTCCATCCGCCCATGAACCATCCGTATACCCGCCGCACCATTTTGCGCTCGCTGGCCGCCGCTCCACTCGGATTGGCGCTACCCGTGGAAGCGGTTGATGCCCCGAAAACCCGCAAAAAGGGATTCGCCGGTTGGGACAACGACTCTCGTTTGGCCTTGAAGGTCTCCTGGTATTACAACTGGGGTCCCGATGGGGCTCCCCATGATGGAATCGAATTCATCCCGATGGTCAAAGGCAAAGGCCGGATGGATGAGACGTTTCTCGATCGGGCCCGGGCGCATCGCGCTCGCGACGTGAAGAATCTGCTTGGTTACAACGAACCGGAACGCGCCGAACAGGGCAATCTCACCGTCGAGGAAGCGATCGAGGCCTGGCCTAAACTCACCGGTCTTGGATTCCGAGTCGGCAGTCCGGCACCATCCTCGGATACCAAGGGCATGGACTGGCTTGATGCGTTCATGAAAGAGGCCGGGAAAAAGAAACTGCAAGTCGATTTCATCGCCCTGCACTGGTATCGGTCCGCCGATCCCTCGGCTTTCGAATCATGGCTTAAGGATGTCTATCGCGCCTACCGCAAACCCATCTGGGTCACCGAGTTCAACCCATGGCGCGGCCATGACGAGAAAGTCCATTGGGATTTCCTCCGCGGCGCGCTGCGGGCTCTGGAGAAGAATACATTTGTCGAGCGTTACGCCTATTTCAATCCGCGCGACGAAGGGAATTTATTCGCCAGTTCACCGGAAAACACGGCTGACGACTCCGGCCCAAAACCCTTGACGAAACTCGGCGTGCTCTACCGGGATATTGATCAGAAAAAGTGAGGGAGGAAATGGGATGAGCCCGCCTGACCTGACGATTGCGCCAGCGACCTAGCTACGGTGCCTCGCACGCACGAGTCCTCTCGGTTCAGTGTTGGAGTCCGGGCTTTAGCCCGTCTCAGCGCGTCGGACCCTTGTCATTGCGGGATGCGACGGGCTAAAGCCCGGACTCCAACAAACCCGCTCGTCAACATCACCGACAACCGTGCCAATCGAATCGCGTGAGCGCCGCAGGCTCTTGGACTGCTGGGATTCTTCCCAGCTCTTGGGGGCGACAACGAGGCACGGTGATGATGAGCTACCCCTCGCTAGTCATGGGTTCAAAACCGCAGTGATGAAGCCATGGAAATCTCAATTCTTTTCAAACTTCTGTTCCAGATGCTGGGTATATCCCGGTTGCTCATGCCAAGACCGCCCCTCCCCGCACGGGCGGATGAGCCGGAGCGTGCCGGGTTTCACCCACGGGTCGAGGACCCATCCGCTAACAAACGGCTGTCCCTTTGCGGCGAGCAGGACGCAGTTGTGTTCGAGGAACGTGCTGTTGTCGTCGCGCACGACGCAATGAAGATCAAAATGGCGCGGTTTTTCGCGAGTCAGACGGGTGAACATATCCTCCATGTATTGCCAACACAGGCCACGCTCCTTGAGCCCGGTGTTCACCAGGCAATTGTGGAACCAAGCGGGCCCGGAGACACCATAAGAGATGGCAAGAGCCCGGGCTTCGCGTTCGGCGACGAGGGCGAGACGATTGGCTTCCTCGCGCACCGGTGCCGGTGGATTATCTCCGTGCAAGGACGCGAGTTTATCCGCTGTTGCCGCAACGGTGGCTGCGAGTGGCTCGGCCTGATGCGACTGGCAGGAAGCCATGGCCAGCGCGAGGATCGGCAGGAACCAGCACGCGGGCAATGATTTCATGGGGCAGGGTCGTAGCTCTGGCGCCTCTTGGATGCGTCACGCGTTCGACTTGAGGATCTGGGCGAGCACGTAGGGCAGAATACCACCGGCGCGGTAGTAATCGATTTCCACCGGCGTGTCGAGGCGCACGACGACGGGGATGTCGAAGGCGGCTCCACTGACCGGGGTCACGCGCAGGGTGGCTTTCGGCTGGGGTTTCACGCCGTTGCCAATGCCGATGAGGTCAAAGGTCGCGTCGGCGAGATCCTTGACCTTGTCGTAATCTTCTTTGTTCACGAAGTTGCAAGGCAGCACACCCATGCCGACGAGGTTGGAGCGGTGGATACGCTCGAAGGACTTGGTTACAACGGCTTTCACGCCGAGCAGATTGGTGCCCTTGGCGGCCCAGTCGCGGCTGGAGCCCATTCCGTAATCCTCGCCGCCGATGACAACGGTCGGAGTGGCAGCGGCTTGGTAGGCCATGGCGGCATCGTAAATCGGCACCACGGGACCGTCGGCGCTTTCCGCGAAGCAGCGGGTCACGCCGCCTTCGGTGCCGGGCACCATCAGGTTCTTGATGCGCACGTTGGCAAAGGTGCCTCGGGTCATCACACGATCATTACCGCGGCGGCTGCCGTAGCTATTGAAGTCGCTCGTCTCAACCCCGTTTTCAATGAGGTATTTTCCAGCCGGACTGTCCTTCTTGATGTTGCCGGCGGGCGAGATGTGGTCGGTCGTTACAGAGTCGCTGAAAATGCCGAGCGGTCGAGCGCCATGGATTTCCGTGATGTCGCCGGGGGTCATCGAGAAGCTGGCGAAAAACGGAGGTTCCTGGATGTAGGTCGAGGCGCGATCCCAGTCATAGACATGGCCGATGGACGATGGGATTTCATTCCACTTCGGATTCTGTTCGGCGAAACCGGTGTAGAGTTTTTGGAACACCTCGGGGGCAAGGGCGCTGCTCATGGCGGCTCCGATTTCCTCGCTGGTCGGCCAGATTTCGGAAAGGAAAACCGGATCTCCATTGGCGTCGCTGCCAAGCGGTTCCGTGGTGAGATCGATATCAACAGTGCCCGCGATGGCGAAGGCCACGACGAGCGGAGGCGACATGAGGAAATTCGCCTTGATGCTCTGGTGGACGCGGGCCTCGAAGTTGCGGTTTCCGGAAAGCACGGAGGCGGCCACGATGTCCTCGCCGCGCACCACATCTTCGATACCCTTGTCGAGCGGTCCGGAGTTGCCGATGCAAGTCGTGCATCCGTAGCCGACGGTTTGGAACCCGAGTTGATCCAGTTCTTTCTGGAGGCCGGTTTTTTGAAGATAATCGGTTACAACGCGGCTGCCGGGCCCGAGGCTGGTCTTCACGCTCGGCTTGACGGTGAGACCGCGGGAGTTGGCTTTTTGGGCGAGCAATCCGGCCGCGAGCATGACACTCGGGTTGCTGGTGTTGGTGCAACTGGTGATGGCGGCGATGAGCACCGAACCATGGTTGATGGAATCCTTGATTCCGCCTTTGCTATCGACGGTCACTTCCCATCCTTCCAAATCGGTTTCCACTGTCACACCGACACTGCCTCCGAGGGCCTCGATGGCCGGGAGAGCATCCGGTTCGGCATCGAGGTTGACCGAGGGCGCGGCACCTTCTTTGCCGTAGCCGTCCGGTCCGGGAGCGGCGAGAAGCGTATTCCACTTCGACTTGAGGGCATCGAGGTCGATGCGATCCTGCGGACGTTTTGGTCCGGCGAGTCCCGGCACGACGCTTGAAAGATCGAGTTCCACCACCTGGGTGAACTCAATTTCGCCTTCATCGGCGATGCCCCAGAGCCCTTGGGCCTTGTAGTAATTTTCAACCGTCTGGCAAAGTTCCGCCGGGCGACCGGTCCCGCGCAAGTAGGCGACGGTAGCGTCGTCCCAACCGAAGAAGCCCATGGTCGCGCCGTATTCGGGAGCCATGTTGGCGATGGTCGCGCGATCGGGCACACTGAGCGCGCGCGCTCCGGGGCCGAAGAATTCAACGAACTTTCCGACGACTTTGGTTTTGCGCAGCAGTTCGGTCACACGCAGGACGAGGTCGGTGGCGGTGACTCCGGGTTGCAGGGAACCGGTCAGGCGCACGCCTACGACTTCCGGCACGAGGAAAGTGACCGGTTGGCCGAGCATTCCGGCTTCGGCTTCGATACCGCCGACACCCCAACCGACGACGCCGAGGCCGTTGATCATGGTGGTGTGCGAATCGGTGCCGACGAGCGTGTCCGGGAAATACATTCCGTCCTTTTCGAGCACGCCTTTGGCGAGGTATTCAAGGTTCACTTGGTGCACGATGCCGATGCCGGGAGGCACGACCTTGAAAGTATCAAACGCTTGTTCACCCCACTTCAGGAACTGGTAACGCTCGCGGTTGCGGTGGAATTCGAGTTCAAGGTTGCGGTTCAGGGACTCTCCCGTTCCGGCGTAATCGACTTGCACGGAGTGGTCCACCACCAGATCCACCGGCACGAGCGGCTCGATCATCTTCGGGTCCTTGCCCATGGCCGAGACGGCGGAGCGCATGGCCGCGAGATCAACCAGCAACGGCACCCCGGTGAAGTCCTGCAGAACGATGCGCGCGACCACAAAAGGGATCTCATAATCGCCTGGGGACTTGGCATTCCAATTGGCGAGATTGCGCACGTCCTGCTCGGTGACCTTGAGACCGTCACAATTACGGAGCACGGATTCAAGGACGATGCGGATGGAAACGGGAAGACGATCCAGTTTTGGAGCCAGCCCGGCATCCTTCAGTGCGGGAAGCGAGTGGTATTTGCCTTCGGTGCCTTGTCCGGTGCGGAACGTGCGCAGAGTATCCATGATGATGAGGAAAAATGTAGTGAATTTGCCTTCGCGGATGAACCCGCCACCCGGAAGGACCAAAAATGTAGCGGATCAAGGCCCGGCGGCAACCGGGATTGTCCTGCCCCGGGTATCTCTCAAACGGCCACGGCGGCAGCCCGGATTTCCCGGCGTTTCCTGAACCAGACGACCAGAGCGTAAAGAGAAACCACTGCTTGGACGCTGAGACCACCGAAAAAAGCGACATGGCCGTGAACCCCGGCCTCCGCCCATTGGGCATCGGTGGCGGTCATGGCACAAAACGGGGCCGACAAAGGGGAAAGGGCACCGAGGTAAAACCCGATGCTCGCTCCTTGGTCGGAGGCGGCACCAAGCACGAGCATGACGAGCGCTGGCACGACCCAGAATCCCATGAGAACCGCAAATGTGCCCTTTTTTTCCCATGCTTCGGTCGCGGCAACCACGGCGGTGAAGGCAAAAACCGGAAGCAAGGCGACCCACGGGACCATCTCGAGGGCGAACATTTTCCCTTCCAGCCAACGACTGACGCCAAGCTCATGGCCGAAAATCCAAACGGCCGCCCCCGCCGCCAGACCAAAGACGGCGGCCCATGGAAGTGCGCTGGCCTCGTCGGCCCGCCACGGAAGACGACTTCGCCCTAGCCGAACCGAGCGCCGCCAGCCCCGGATCGCTTCGGCGCGCGTTGGTAGGATTTGGAGCAGGAGAAACACCCCTAGCAAAAGCAGAACCATGCTCAACAATCCGACAAGCATTCCCGCTTCCGCCGCCGAGGACTTCGGCACAAGCGAACGAAGAAGCACCCGGGTAAATCCGGGCCCGGAGGACTTCATCAAAGTGCTGGGAAAGACGCGGCCGTCCTGAATGAGCGGTAGCAGGTTGCCTAGAACGACCGCCGCGGTCCCGGCAAGCACCCCAAGCGCGGTGCCTTTCCCGATCGCATGGCGGCCGCCATCGATCCATTTCCTCCGGATCATGGAAAGGAACACCAGAATCAACGCACCCTGGATGGTCAGGGAAAAAACAAACTGCGGCAACTCGAGCCCGTAGAAAGCGACTTCTGTTTTTTCATCGCGGGGAAGCTGGGGCGCGAAACTCTGGCGCAAGGGCAAGGAAAGTTGTTCGCGGAAAACCGGCCGGACCGTGAGATGCTCGAAGACAATGTATCCGAAATTCGAGAGCTGCGGCAGAGCGAGATAGAGCACGATCACGGCAGCTTGGACAATACGCGCGCCGAAGCGGCGGGCACGGATGACAAACCCCGCGCAGTATCCGGTCAGATGGTAGAGCAAAGCCGAAGTGAAGAGCACGGCATAAACTTTGAGCAAAGACTCGATGGGCAACTTCCCCATCCATAAGCCGATCAAAGTGAAGGGTAGCGTGAGTGCGAAAAGAACATACTCGCGCACCGGCAAGCCGAAAAGATAACCAACCATCTTCCATGCGGGTGGCAACGGGGTAAGCCGCTGGAATTCGATCATCCCCTCCTCTTCCTCTTGCAAAAGCGATGCAGTGACGGCTCCCGTTCCGGTGAGGAGGAGCAAAATCCCTTGGAAGACGAGAATCGGAATGAAGGCCGCCCGGGCGGCCGTGACGCTATCCTTGCCAATGCGGTTCTCCACCGCGTTGTAAACGGTTAGAAACAGAAAGGTTGCCAGCACGACCGTGACAATCGCCCATGGCACGAACACCCGCGCCCGCATGCGCGAGCGCCAACAACGGACGACAATCGGATTGCGCCAAAGTGCCCACAGTGGCGGCGGAAAAGCCGGATGGTCAGACATGGTCGCCCTCCTCTCCCCGGGTTGACTTCAACCCGAGCACGGCCCGCTCGAGGGCGGAACCAGCCTCGGAGAGTTGCCGGACCGGCACTCCCTCGAGGACCAAGCCGCGGAGGAAATCCGCCTCGTCCGCTGGCGATCCATGAAAAAGGAAAAACACCCGGTCCCCATCGGCTTCGATACTGTCAGCGAGCGAACTCGCCGACAGCGCTTCGGCGAGACGCGGACCATGACCAGCCGGAGCAAGCGCGACAAAACGCCGGCTGCCTTGAGCCGCGCGATCGGCCACGTCGTGCACTGGACCGCTGTCCACCAGCCTGCCGTGTTGCATCAATCCGATGGTCGAGCACATGTCGGAGAGTTCGCCGAGAATATGGGAACTGATCACGACTGTGCTCCCGTGCCGCGCGAGCTTTTTCACGGTGGCCTTGAGCGCGGAACGCGAGACCGGGTCCATTCCGCTGGCGGGCTCGTCGAGCACAAAAACGCGGGGCATGTGCAACAGCGTTTTCGCAAGCACGAGCCGTTGTTTCATCCCGCGGGATAGTTCGTTGCACAAAACATCGCGCTTCTCCACCAGCCGCACCTCCTCCAGACATTCCTGGCAACGCTCGCGGCGGTTGGTGACGATACCGTGCGACGCGGCGAAGATATCAAGGAATTCCCAAACCTTGAGATCGGAAGGCACGGGCGCGAGATCGGGCATATAGCCGAGCGCCGCACGTGCGGCTGCGGCAGCATCGGTGGTGTGATGACCGGCAATGCTCACGCGCCCGTAGGTCGGCTCCAACAAGGTTGCAAGCACACGGAAAGTGCTCGTCTTGCCTGCGCCATTCGGGCCCACCAGCCCGAAAACCTCCCCGAATGGGATACGCAGGCAAAGGCCGTCCACGGCGACGGTCTCGCCATAATCGACGCGGAGATCGTCGATTTCGATGGCGGGCACGTCCATGGCCGGGGATTCAATCATCGGTCGCGCGGGCACGTCCAGCGTCACGCGGCCGGGCCATGCGGGAGCGGCGCAATGGCACGGCGAGCGCGACTTCGAGGTGGGTCTCCAGTATATCCCCCATGGTCCGACATCGGGAGAACTTGTCCGTGCCATGGTAGGCGTCGAGTTCGCGGCCGAGGCGCGCGATTTTTTCGGAACTCGAATACGGGTGCTCCTTCATGCAGGTGAAGAGGTGCTTGAGACGCGAGTGGGAAAGCCGGTAGCGCCGCGCCATGAGCGTGCGCTCCTCCATCTGGTATTGGTGGATGCTGCGCGAGCTGAGGAATTGGCGGCACAGATCGACCACCGGCTGGTTGTTCTCGAAATGGTGGGGAAGGTAGGTATCGAGATCTCCCTCGTAGGTCTGCTGGTCGAAGTCAATCGCCCGCACCCGGTATTGTTCGTCCTCGAAATCGGGTGTGATATCCACAACATAATTGTAACACCGCATGTCTCCCAGCAAACGCACGATACAGCGCTCGTTGAACTTCACGAATTCCTTGGCGATTCGCACGCGGTTGAGTGACCGGCGCTTGAAGTAGCGATCAATGAAAATATCACCCGGCACACCGGCGATGTGTTCTTCGATCAGAGTCTGGCCGTGCACCAGATAACCGATGCGGTTGGGTGAAAGCAGATGCTCGAGTTCCAGACCGAAGACGCGGGAGGCATCGGCGCGTTTCACATAGAAATGATCGTAGTTGTCATTCTGGTGGTTGACGATGCGGACACGGAACGGCTGGGAATTTCCGAACTCGCAGAAGTCAACGCGCTCTACGTAGAGGTGTTCCATGACGGATAGATCCCCGTCGGTGCGGATGGATGCGTAGACATTGCAGAGGCGGCGGTGGAGGTCCGCCTGGCGGGTGCCATCATATACCACGGAGCGCCAGAGGGTATCCACTCCCTGTTCGTCGAGCAGCGGGTAAGCCGCGCTGAATCCATGCAACTCGTCGTAGCTGATGTCGATTTCCGACAGCCGATCATGCCCGGAAAGATAATCCCTGAACATGTCCGTGATGGGATAAAACGGCTTCTTCTCCCGCGTGGGCTGCGCGATTCGGCGATCGGAGAACGAATTCTCCTCCGGACTCATGATTCATCCTCCTCGCTGAAGGGCGATTCGATGCCCGCGCGCGTGCGCTGGGAAACCCAAGGCCGCGCAAAGCCATAGGTAATATAAGCGACGCAAATCACCGCCGGCATAACCTGGTAGAAACGCACCGTGACAAGGATGAGGAGGAAAATCACCGCCACCCACGGAAGCGAGGCCCGCGACCGCCAGTGCACCTTTTTGAAACTCGGATAACGGATGTGGCTCATCATGAGCAAAGCCAGACCAACCATCAACACGGCAAGAAGGTATTTCCACGGCCCCAATTCACGCTCTCCCTCGGCCAGCCAGATCAGGAAAATGGTAATGGCCGCGATGGTTCCGGCGGCCATGGGGATGGGCAGACCGACGAATTCTTTCAGAGGTTGGCTTTCCTGTTCGGCGGACGCGCCAGTCGGTTCCACTTCTTCGCCTTTGGCGGCATCCTCTGCATCGGCGGCCATGCAATTGAAGCGGGCCAACCGCATCGCGCCGCATAGCAGATAAAGAAAGGCAATCATCGAACCCGCCATGTCGCCCGGAAGGTCAACGAGCACGACTTTGAAAACCAGCAGGGCGGGAGCGAGACCGAACGACACCACATCCGCCAGTGAGTCAAATTCCCGCCCGAACGGCGATTCCCTGCCCCCGATACGGGCCATGCGGCCATCAAGCAAATCAAAAATGCAGGCCCCGAATATGAAAAGGATGGCGCGGATGTAGTGCGGGTGGGCGGCCGCCGGGTCGGCGGGCGCGACGAGCATCCCTTTGAAGATGGCCAGCACCGCCATGAAGCCGCAAAAAAGATTGCCGGCCGTCATCAAATTCGGCAGGAGGTAGATCTTGGGTTCGCGCACCGGCATGACGGTAATCATACACTCACCCGCCCCGCCGCGCAGGAAAAATCCACTGCCCCTTTACCGAGTGCGGATTCCTGCTAGGGTTTGGATCTATGGTCGCATCGGGCTCTGGCAAACCGGAATGGATCCCGGAAAACCCGGAGGGTGGCACCTATGCCAGCGAGGTCAAACCCGGCGTGACAGGCGGACACGACGGACTCCCCGGAATGACCCTCCGAAAAAGCAAAGGCGTGCGGCGAAAGCCGATCCCCCAAGCCACCGAAGCCGTGACGGGCGTGCTCGCGGGCGATCGCACCCTTCTCGCCCGCGCCATCACCCTCATCGAAAGCCGCGCCCCTGCCCATCAGGAACCCGCCCGCGCCATTCTCCGGGCCTGCCTTCCCCATGCCGGGAAATCGATTCGCATCGGCATTACCGGCGTGCCCGGAGCGGGCAAAAGCACGTTCATCGAAGCCTTTGGTTCCATGCTGTGTGCAAGTGGCCACAAGGTTGCCGTGCTGGCGGTGGACCCCAGCAGCTCCGTGCACGGTGGCAGCGTGCTCGGGGACAAAACCCGCATGGAAGAGCTTTCGCGTCATCCCAATGCCTTCATCCGTCCCTCCCCATCCGGCGGCACCCTCGGAGGCGTCGCGCAGCGGGTTTCGGTGTCGTGCTGGTCGAGACCGTCGGCGTCGGGCAAAGTGAGGTGGCCGTGCGCTCGATGGTCGATTTTTTCCTGCTCTTGCAAATCGCCGGAGCGGGAGACGAACTGCAAGGGATCAAAAAAGGCGTCATTGAAATGGCCGACGCGATTGTCGTGAACAAAGCCGATGGCGACAATATCCCGCGAGCAAATCTGGCCCGTGTCGAATACTCGCGTGTGCTGCATTTCCTCCAGCCCTTCACCCCGGGATGGTCTCCGCGGGCGCTGACCTGTTCCGCTTTGCATGGAGAGGGCATCCAAACCATCTGGGAGGAAATCAACCGCTTCCGCCAGCATCTCGAAGACAAGTCTCTTTTTGATAGCCGCCGCCGCGAGCAAAACCGGCAATGGTTTCACTCCTTGCTTCGGGAAGCCGTGCTCGGGCAATTCCACCGCCGTCCTGAAATTATCGACGGTCTTCCCGGCCTTGATGCCCGCGTCGCCGCCGGTGAAATCCCGGTCATCGAGGCGGTCGAGGAGTTGCTGGCAGCTACGACGAAGCCGTGAGGCAAGACGGAACGCCATGGCGTTCCCGACATGTTCTCGCCTCAGTCCGAGCTATCGGCAAATCCCTTCACCCTGTGATCCCGAAAACCTCGCGGGCATCAGAAATCACACCGGTGACGGCGGCGGCCGCAACCATGACCGGGCTCATGAGCACCGTGCGCCCGATCGGGCTGCCCTGGCGACCTTTGAAGTTCCGGTTGCTCGAACTAGCACAGAGTTGATCGCCGATGAGTTTATCGGGGTTCATGGCCAGACACATCGAACATCCGGCGCCTCGCCATTCGAATCCGGCTTCACTGAAGACCTTATCGATCCCTTCATTCTCACAAAGCACGGCCACGATCTGCGAACCGGGAACGGCAATCGCCTTCACGCCCGCGGCGACTTTGCGTCCTTTGATGAAGCGCGCGACTTCACGGAAGTCCGATAGACGCCCGTTCGTGCAGGAACCGACGAAAGCGACATCAATCGGAGTGCCCTTGATGGGAGTGCCGGCCGGAAGCTTCATGTATTCGAGAGCTTCTTCGATGGAGGCTTTCTCGACCGGCGTGCCGGCAGCGGCGGGATCGGGAATCGTCTCATTGATGAAAATGCCATGGTCGGGGGAAATCCCCCACGTCACCGACGGGGCGATGTCCTCCGCGCGGATATTGACCACGTCGTCGTAAACGGCATCGTTGTCGGATGCGAAGGACTTCCACCGCCCGACTGCTTCGTCAAAAGCAGCGCCTTTCGGCACGTAGGGACGACCTCGGAGATAGTCGCAGGTCTTTTGATCCGGATTCACATAACCGCAGCGCGCCCCTCCTTCGATGGACATGTTGCAGACGGTCATGCGCTCTTCCATGGTGAAATTGTCGAATAGACTTCCACCATATTCATATGCGTAACCTATGCCGCCTTTGGCACCCAAGAGCTTGATGATGTGCAGAATGACATCCTTGGCGTAGACGCCGGGGCGAAGTTCACCATCCACATTGATCCGGCGCACTTTCATCTCGCTCATCGCCATGGTCTGGGTGGCTAACACATCGCGCACCTGGGTGGTGCCGATGCCAAAGGCAATGGCTCCGAAAGCTCCGTGGGTCGCCGTGTGCGAGTCTCCGCAAGCGATGGTCGTGCCAGGTTGGGTGATTCCCTGCTCCGGACCGACCACGTGCACGATACCCTGTTTTCCGCTGCGGAGATCGAAATAGGTGATATCGAACTCATCGGCATTGCGGCGGAGTTCTTTGATCATTCCAGCGGCCAGGGGATCGGCAAAAGGCTCCTCGACTTGGTCGGTGGGCACGATGTGGTCCACGGTCGCGAAGGTGCGCTCTGGAAAACGGACCTTCAGGCCCAGGTCGCGCAGCATGCCGAAAGCCTGCGGGCTGGTCACCTCATGGATAAGGTGGGTGCCGATGAGGATTTGCGTCTGGCCGTTCGGGAGCACACGCACTTTGTGCGCGTCCCACACTTTTTGATAAAGGGTTTTGCCCATGGGTGAGTCGGAAAGAAGTTGGGGTCCAGATTGGGAGCGGAAACCATACGCACGGGCCGCGGTTCTGTCCACTTCATTGGCATTGATTCTGAGGGCCAGGGGTGGGCTGCCAATGCCGCCCCCTACCCTGCCGGCTTCCCAAACGTCCAAATTTCCGAAATCCCGGAAAACGGGGCTTGTCAAACCCTGCCGGATTGCGTTCGATGGGTCCCATGCTTCAGAAATTCCTCACCCTCGTCCCCGTTTCCGCCCTGATTTCCCTCGCCATGGCCGGGGCCGCTTACGGGCAATCATCCACCGAGGACAAAGCCGTCATCGAAGCCAGACGGGAAATCATCCGCCTCGAAATGGAAGTCGAGCGCCTAAGCCCGCCTCTGGCGACCTCGAATCCGGCCCTCAAGGCGGCCATCGACGAGGCGAAAAACTCTTCCCTTGCCATGATGGAGGCGATTGCCGACGACCCATCGCTCCAAGCAGCTCGCCTGCGGCTCTCCGAGACCGAACAGCAAATGGCGAGTGCCATGAAAGCCGGCGACCAGACAGCCCGGGCTGCTGCCGATGATGCCGTGCGCAAAGCCACCGAAGCCCTCTACAACCAAGCCTACGCCATCCCGGCCATCGCCGCCCTTCGCGATGCTTCCGCAGACGCTGGAAAACGCCTGAGCGCCGCCCGCGAAGCCGCTGTCGCCTCGACCGCCGATGGCAAATCCATCGTTGAAAAACTCATCGCCGCCCGAGCCGTGCTCAAAGCTGAGCCCTGAAGGCTAGATCTAGAAGCTCTTGCTGCGATTGATGATTGCTGATTTCCGCAATCAGATCGACTGTTTGCGGTGCGGTGCGTGAATCGAACCGTACTCCGCCAGATTCGAGCTTCCATGTTCGCCAATATCGCCGCTTACCAATTCGCCCGCATGGATGGGCTCAAAGAATTGCGCCCTCGCCTGCTCGAGCGGTGCAAGCATCTTGGATTAAAAGGCACCATCTTGCTCGCCCCCGAAGGCATCAATCTTTTCCTTGCGGGACAGCCCGATTCAGTCGAAACCCTGCTCGGAGAGTTGCGCTTGCTGCCGGGTCTCGGCGGCTTGAAACCGAAATACAGCGAGAGCGCGACCCAGCCATTCTCGCGGATGCTGGTGCGCCTGAAAAAGGAAATCATCGCCTTTGGCGTTCCCGGTGTCGATCCCGCCACTTACACCTCCCCGCGCATCGAACCGCGCGAACTGAAACGCTGGCTCGACGAAGAGAAGCCGGTCATCCTTCTCGATACCCGCAACGATTATGAAATCAAGCTGGGCACCTTCCGGAACGCGGTTCCAGCCCGCATCAGCCACTTCCGCAATTTTCCCGCCGCCGTGGCCAAGCTGCCGGAATCGATGAAATCAATCCCCGTGGTGACTTTTTGCACCGGTGGTATCCGCTGCGAGAAAGCCGCTCCCTTTATGGAACAAGCCGGCTTTCAGGAAGTGTATCAACTCGAAGGCGGCATCTTGAAATACTTCGAGGAAATGGGTTCGGAGCATTATGAAGGTGAATGTTTTGTCTTCGACCAACGCGTCGGAGTTGATCCCGCACTCCAGGAAACAAGCTCGCATGTTTGCCATGCCTGCCAGACCCCGCTCACCGAAGCGGAACAGCAGGATCCTCGCTTCGTTGAAAATGTTTCCTGCCCGTATTGCTATCGCACCGACGAGGAAAAGAGCAGACAAAGCCAGGAGGAACTGCAAGGCAGGCTGGACGCCGTAAGTTCTCCTTTGCCGGGAAGCCAACCAGTGGAGAATCGCCGTCCTCTGCGTATACCCGGCGCTTTTGACGGACAGTCGCTCATCGATGCTCTCGCTGGCATTTTTCACCACATTTCGCCGCAGACCTGGCAAGAACGAATCAACAGCGACCAGCTGCTCGCACCTTCAGGAAAACCCGCGAACGTGGATCAAATCGTCCGGTCGGGCGAGGAATTCATCCGCCTTTCTCCCGCCGAGATCGAGCCCGCCGTCAATGCACGGTTGCGTGTGATCCATCTGGATTCCGCGCTCCTCGTCTTGAACAAACCCGCACCCCTTCCCCTGCATCCTTGCGGTCGTTACCACCGCAACACGCTGCGCCAACTCCTCTCCCTCGCCTGTCATCCCGAGCACCCCCGCCCGGCCCACCGTCTCGATGCCAACACCACTGGTGTGCTGGTCTGCGCCCGCACACGGCATTTTGCCAAACTGCTCCAACCCCAATTCGCCCGCGGGGAAGTGGAAAAAGTCTACCTCGCCCGCGTCCATGGCCATCCCCAATCCGACGACTTCTCCGTGGATTCCCCAATTGGCACCACACCCGGACCCATGGGCTCCCGCGAGGTCGATGATGACGATGGTCAGGAAGCAATCAGCATCTTTCGGGTGCTGCGGCGATCTCCCGATGGCACAAGCTTGCTGGAAGCGAGACCAACCACCGGCAGGACCAACCAACTCCGCCTCCACCTGTGCGACGCTGGATTCCCCATTGTCGGAGATCCGATCTACGGGGATGCCCGCGACTCCGGCGAGCCCATGACCCTCGACCTCTCCGCTCCTCCCATGTGCTTGCACGCCTTGCGCCTCTCATTCTTCCATCCCATCAGTGGCACCCGCGTCGAATTCTCGGCCGATGCCCCCGCATGGGCTATGGAATGAGCTATCCCTGTCTAACGTTCACGCTAACAAATGGTCGAGGAGGATTCAGCCGCGTCACCGCTCTCTTTCAATTCACCGGCCGCTTCATCTCCTCCTCAGCACCGCACCCCATTCCTCGCCGTCGCGACCGGGAAAGGTCGTGTGAACCGCTCCGGCGCGCACGACTTCGAAGTCGGCTGCAAAAATCGCGCGCCATTCGGGCTGCGGGCAATTCCAGGGCGGACCGGAGCCACCGTCGTCCAATTCGATGAAGAACACCCCGCAGAGAAATCCACCGGATGGCAGGGCACGGGCGGCGGCGGCGGCATAGGCCTCGCGTTGGGTCGGATGAATGGCGCAAAAGCAGGTGTGCTCCCAAATCAGGGCGATGGGACCGAAGGTCGGGTCGATACCCCCGGAGAGGAAATCGCCAAGATGCGCTTCCACGCGGGGAAAATGCAGGTTGTTCTTCCGGGCGGCTTCGACGGCGCTCGGCGCGATGTCGAGGCCGATAATCCGGCGCGTGGAATGGGTTTCCGCGAGGGCGGCCAAATCCCAACCGGCTCCGCACCCGGGCGCGAGGATGGCCCCCTCGGGCAGGGTCTGGTTGGCCAGTTCGCCCGTCACGGGGTGGGATCTTCCTTTATCCCAGGGCGTGTCTTGGTTTTGGTAACGTGATTCCCAGTCCATGAAATTCTCTGATTTTTTTCGAACCCGGTATTGTCAGCGGGTCCGGGCCTTGCCATACTCCAGTCATGAGGAATCGCAACCAAATCCTTGCCACGGTCGCTGGAGCGGTCGCCCTAGCGGCCATTCTCGGGGGCGCATGGTATTACAAACAGATCCAATTGGAAAGTTTGAAGGACCAGCGGGCTGGTGGTCCGGCCGCAAAGCCGCGGATTCTGAGCGAGTTCGAACCCGTGCGCGACAATGTCGCGGTGGCGGTTCCGGAAACCGCACTCGGCCATCGGGTGTCGTTGCGGGATGAGAAAAAGGAAGCGAGTTACCTGGTCTCCCAGTATTTCGTGGAATGTCCGCCGCTCACGGCGGATGAAGCCGACAAGGCGGCCTTAGCCCGCATCGCCCGTTACTTCGGCGATGTGCCTCTCGAGAAACTTTTGGAAATGGGCCAGGCCGCGAAGGACTTCACGCTCCGCCAGTTGTCCACTCGACCCTTCAAGCTGGCCACTCTTTTCCGCCAAACTCCCGACCGCCAAGGCATCTACGGGTTCATCATCCTGCGCGCCGAAGACGGCACGGAGGAACACCTCTCCGAGCTACTGGTCGCTGAAGGACTGGGCTCCATCACGGTTCAGGGCAACTATCTGCCCTACGGGGAGAGAGCGGAGGACTTCCGCAAACATCTCGTGAATCTTGAAAAGAAGGCCAAGGAGGAAAAACGCGGTATCTGGGCCTTTTCACGCAAGCCCGATGAAGCAGGGGCAAGCGGGGCGACCACCCAGCCGTGAATTCTGGCCGTCGTCGCAACCATGTTCACTTTGTTACACGAGGATTCCGGCACGCGGGCACGGCGCGGGCGGTTGGTTCTGCCGCACGGCGAGGTGGAAACACCGGTCTTCATGCCGGTGGGCACACAAGGAGCGGTGAAGACCCTGCATCCTGATGACCTGCGCGGTCTCGGCGCCGGCATTATTCTTGGAAACACCTACCACTTGTTCCTGCGGCCCGGTTTGGATGTCTTGCGCGAGTTGCGCGGACTCCATGCCTTCAGCACCTGGGATCGTTGTTTGCTCACCGACTCGGGAGGATTCCAAGTGTGGTCGCTGGCGAAACTACGGAAGATCAGCGAAGAAGGCGTGCATTTTCAAAACCATCTCAATGGCGCGCCGATGTTCCTTTCGCCGGAAGTGTCGATGGAAATCCAGGGCGTGCTCGGCAGCGACATCGCAATGATCTTCGACGAATGCCCGCCTTATCCCTGCGACCGCGCCTATGCCGAAAACAGCACGGAGCTAACAACCCGCTGGGGTGCGCGCTGCCGGAAATGGATCGACTCGCATCGACCACAAAGCGGTGGCGGCCTCGGACGCCAGCACCATTTCGGGATTGTCCAAGGGTCCGTCTATGCCGACCTGCGGGAAAAAAGCGCCCGCGCGCTCGTGGACGTCGGCTTCGATGGTTACGCCATCGGCGGGGTGAGCGTGGGCGAACCGGAAGAGGAAATGCTGCGCGCCATCGATCATGCGACGCCATTTCTTCCGAAGGACAAACCCCGCTACGCCATGGGCCTCGGCACACCGCCGCAGATCCTCCGGATGGTCGCCCGGGGCGTGGACATGTTCGACTGCGTCCACCCCACGAGGGCGGCCCGGCACGGGCTCGCCTTCACCGCCGACGGACCGTTGAACCTGAAAAATGCCCGCTTCGAAAAAGATCCGGCCCCCTTGCACGAAGACACCCATGAAGCGGTGCGGCCGTTTTCCCGCGCCTACCTGCGGCATCTTTTCAAAGCCGGAGAGTTGCTCGCCTTGCGTTTGCTCACCTTGCACAACCTGCACTTTTATCTCGGTCTCATGGCTCAAGCGAGAGAGGCTATCGCGGCGAATCGATATGCGGAGTTTATGGAAGAAACCATTCTTCGCTACGAAAGACGCGGGCTGGCGAGTGATGGGGAGTGAGTGGGAGGAAGGGCAAAACCGGGTCTACTTCGCCAAGGCTTCGAAGGCTTCAACGGTCTTGCTACGGCTCCGTTCGTCGCTCACAGACCAATTCCCCTTGAGTCTCCATGCCAGTCGTAGCAAGAGCGTCTCGCTCTTGCCGCGGAAAGCACTGGGCAACACGCCTCCACTTCACAACGGCAATCTTAGCTCCTCCGGCTTCGATCGTTCCTCCGACAACCTCTGGATCGCCAGTTTGTTATAGGCGGTGTCGAGTTCGATGCTAGTGCAGACGCGACCGAGTCGCCGGCAGGCGACGGCAGTGGTGCCGCTGCCACTGAAGGGATCGAGCACATGGTCCCCCGGCTTGGTGGAAGCGAGGATGATGCGCTGGATCAAGGCGAGCGGTTTTTGGGTCGGGTGTTTGCCGCCGCGTTTTTCTCCCGCTGACGCGGCCGACAGTTTCCAGACCGACTTCATCTGCTTGCCACCGTTGGCCTTGCGCATGGCCTGGTAATTGAAGAGATGCCGGCTCTTCGCGTCGCGGGCGGCCCAGAGAATGGTTTCGGTGGAATGCGTGAAATACCGGCAGGAAAGGTTCGGCGGCGGGTTGGGCTTTTCCCAGGCGATGTCGTTGAGAACTTTCATCCCAAGCTGTTGCATGGCGAAGCCGATGGAAAAGATAACATGGTGCGTGCCACTGACCCAGAGGGTGCCGTCGGGTTTGAGCAGGCGTTGGCAGCGCTTGAGCCATTCGAGATTGAAGGCATGATTTAAATCAGGTCCGCGCGATTGATCCCAGTCCCCCTTGTCCACTTTCACCATCTTCCCGGCCTGGCAGGTAATACCGCCATTGGATAGGAAATACGGCGGGTCGGCGAAGATGGCATCGAAAACCCCTTCCGGATGCGCATGGATAAAAGCGTCCAGCACTTCCAGAGAATTGCCCTCGTAAAGGCGAATCCCGCGTTTGTCATCCCGATAGGCCAGCGATGGCGCCGGGACACCCGGAGAGGGCTCCCCTTCCCCGGCCACGATATTCCCTTCCGCGTCCAGAAGATACGCGGGTGCGGGTTCGTCGCCGGTGGTCGCGGGAGGATTGGGCTTCGCTCGATTTTTCACCGTGGCATTTAGCCGCAGGGCCGGGGCAAGGTCAAGAGGCCGGAAGCGGGGCCGGCATTTCCAAGGCAAAATGCCGCATCGGCGCTGGAAAGTTTCCTTTTCCCGCGCCATGTTGCGGGCTCCATGTCCAAGCCGTATTACATCACGACCGCGATTGACTACACCAATGGCGCCCCGCACATCGGCCACGCCTATGAAAAGGTGCTGGCCGACACGCTCGCCCGATACCACCGTTTCGCCGGGCGCGAGGTGTATTTTCTGAGCGGGGTGGATCAACACGGCCAAAAGGTCCAGCAGTCGGCAGAGAAGGAAGGCATCGCACCCAAGGAATTTTCCGAAAGAACGGCCGGGCTCTTCCGCGCCCTCTGGCAAAAACTCGGGGTCGTCTATGACGGCTGGGCCGCCACCACCGACCCGCGCCACCATCAGTGCGTGCAACGCGTCCTGACCCTACTCAACGAAGAAGGCCAGCTCTACAAGAAAGCCCATCGCGGATTCTACTCGGTGCGCCAGGAGCAATTCCTCACCGACAAGGAACGCGGGCCCGACGGCCAGTTTGGACCGGAATGGGGACAGGTGATCGAACTGGAGGAAGAGAACTGGTATTTCAAACTCTCCGAACATGTCGAGTGGTTGAAGGCTTACGTCGCCGGCCGCGAGGACAGCGTCATTCCAGGTTTCCGCCGCCAGGAACTGCTCAATGCCATTGAACGCGCGGAAGCTACCGACCTCTGCATTACCCGACCGAAATCCCGCCTGCAATGGGGTATCGAAATCCCCTTCGACAGCGACTACGTGAACTACGTCTGGTTCGACGCGCTCATGAACTACGCGTCCTTCGCCGGATTCCTCGCCGACCCGGAAAGCGGACTGCCGGATTTCGAAAAACTCTGGCCGGCCGATCTTCAAATCATCGGCAAGGACATCCTCGTGCCCCCGCATGGCGTCTATTGGCTCATTATGCTGCACGCCCTCGGCATCCCCAATGAGAAGATGCCGCGCCTGCTCGTGCACGGCTGGTGGAACCTGCGCGGACGCGACGGGCAGAGTGAAAAGATGTCGAAGTCACTCGGCAACGTGGTGGATCCCGATGCGCTGGCCGATGAATTCGGTGCCGATGGCTTGCGCTATTATCTGATGCGCGACATCGCAACCGGCCATGACGCCGACTTCTCACACGAGCGGCTTTTCTCGCGCTACAATGCCGATCTTGCCAACGATCTCGGCAACCTCGCCAATCGCACGCTGAACATGATTCAACGTTACCGCGAGGGCAAAGTCACGCGCGGCAGCTACGACGACGAAAACTGCGCCGAGCTGCGCGGGCTCGCGTCAACCACTCTCGATGCTTACCGAACGGCCATGGAAAACCACCTGCCCCACGCTGCGCTCGAGGCGGTCTGGCATTGGGTGGTCGCCTGCAACCAGTTCATCGATAAAACCCAGCCGTTCAAGCTGGCCAAAGATCCCGAGGCCGCCGAACGTCTCGATGCCGTCCTTTACCACCTCGCCGACACAATATCTCGGGTGAGCCTGCTCGTCGCACCGGTTATGCCCGGTGCGGCGGTGAAGCTGATGGACCAACTCCAGCTCACTCCGGCCCAGCGGGCGCTCCGACTCGACGGGCTCGCGGAACCCATACTCCCGGACGGCCACCTCACCGGTAAGCCGGAGCCGATTTTCCCACGCAAAGAGGTTCCCGCCGAGTAACCGGAGGCGGGCAAAAAACGTGGTGGCTCATCCCACCACCGTCGGGGAACGCCGTAAAGGAAATCTCCTGCGAGGAGGCAAGAAAAGACGCCCATTCGTCCCCTTGACCACGGGGGGATGCTCGGGGAAATTGCCCGTTCCATGAGCGACTCCATTTCCCGTCAGTATTCCTCCCAAGTGGTGGACGGCCCCGACCGCGCCGCCAGCCGCGCCATGCTTCATGCCGTCGGCTTCAAACGCGAGGATTTTTCCAAACCCAAGGTCGGCATCGCCTCCACCTGGAGCATGGTCACGCCGTGCAACATGCACATCGACGTGCTCGCCCGCGAATCCGCCAAGGGTACCGACGCCGCCGGAGGCAAGAGCGTCATCTTCAATACCATCACCATCTCCGATGGCATCTCGATGGGCACCGAAGGCATGAAGTATTCCCTCGTGTCGCGCGAGATTATCGCCGACTCCATCGAAGCCGTGGTCGGTTGCGAAGGCATGGATGGCTTTGTCGCCATCGGTGGCTGTGACAAGAACATGCCCGGCTGCATGATGGCCATGGCGCGGCTCAACCGTCCTTCCGTCTTCGTCTACGGCGGCACCATTCTGCCCGGTTGCCATGATGGAAAAAAACTCGACATCGTTTCCGTTTTCGAAGCCGTCGGTCAACACGCCAAAGGCGAACTCGACGATCAGGGACTACTCGACATCGAAGAGAATGCCATCCCCGGAGCTGGAAGCTGCGGCGGGATGTATACCGCCAACACCATGGCCAGCGCCATCGAGGCCCTCGGCATGAGCCTGCCCAATAGCTCGGCCCAGGCCGCTATCGGTGATGCGAAGCGCATGGATTGCTTCGACGCGGGAGCCGCAGTCATGGAAATGCTGCGCCGCGGCATCCGCCCGAGCGACATTCTCTCGAAGGAAGCTTTTGAAAACTCCATCACCCTGCTCACCGCGCTTGGAGGCTCGACCAATGCCGTGCTGCACATGCTCGCCATCGCACACACCGCCGGCATTCCGCTTTCCATCGACGACTTCACCCGCATCGGAAAACGCACGCCCGTGCTCGCCGACCTCAAACCGAGCGGCAAATATTTCATGAACGACCTCTGCGAAATCGGCGGCACGCTGCCGCTCATGCGCATGCTGCTCGATGCCGGATTGCTGCACGGCGATTGCCTTACCGTCACCGGTCGCACTCTCGCCCAAAACCTGGAAAAGGTTTCTCCGAAATATCCGGAAGGCCAGACCATCATCCGGGGTTTTGACAATCCAATCAAAGAGGACGGCCACCTCGTCATTCTCTATGGCAACCTCGCCCCCGGTGGAGCTGTCGCCAAGATCAGCGGCAAGGAAGGCATGCGCTTCGAGGGCACGGCTCGCGTTTTCGACTCTGAGGAAGAAGGCATGAAAGCCATCCTTGGCGGCGAAATCGTCAAGGGCAATGTCATCGTTATCCGCCGCGAAGGTCCGAAGGGCGGCCCCGGAATGCGGGAAATGCTCGGGCCCACAAGCGCGGTCATGGGACGCGGGCTCGGCAAGGATGTGGCGCTCATTACTGATGGCCGTTTCTCCGGAGGCAGCCACGGCTTCGTGGTCGGCCACATCACGCCGGAAGCCCATGTCGGTGGTCCGCTCGCCCTGGTGCGCGACGGTGATGCCATTACCATCGATGCCGAGACCCGCGAGATCAGCCTGGGTGTTAGCGATGCCGAATTGGCCGCCCGCCGCCAGATCTGGAAAGCCTACGAACCGCGTTACACCCGTGGAGCCCTCGCGAAATTCGCCGCTCTTTGCACCTCCGCCAGCGAAGGAGCCGTGACCGACAAAGTCCTCCCTCCGCTGTAAGCCTATCATTCACACCATGAGCGCCGACTCCGCCTATGATCGCCTGAGCGACCTCGCTGGCGAAATCCACGCGTTCAGCAGCAGCCTATCTCTCCTCTGGTGGGATGAGGAAACAGGCTTGCCGCCGAAGGCCATCTCGTGGCGAGCCCGCCAGACCGAGGCGTTGAGCTCGCACGCCCACCGGCTTTCCACTTCGGATGACTTCGGGGATTTGTTGGCCCGTTGTGAGGACGAGGAAAAAACTCCCGACACCACCCGGGCGGCCAACCTGCGGCTCTGGCGGGAGAACTACGACCGCAACCGCAAGCTACCGGCGAGTTTCGTTGCCGAAGAAGCATCGACCGGCACCCACGCCCGCACAGCCTGGGCCACCGCTCGGTCCCAAAACAACTTCGCCACTTTCCTTCCCTGGCTGGAAAAACAAGTCGAATTGCGCCGCCGCAAGGTGGATTACCTCGGCTACGAGGAACACCCCTACGACGCATTGCTCAATCTTTACGAGCGCGGTATGAAAGCCAGCGAAGCTGGCACCGTGTTGGGAGACTTGCAGAAGCGGCTCGTCGAATTCCTGCCCGCCGCCCTCGAACATGCGAAGTCCGTGCCCTCCGATCTCCTGGATGGTGACTATCCGATCGAAAAACAGACGGCCTTCAACCGCGAGGTGCTCGCATCCCTCGGATTCGATTTCGAAGCAGGCCGACTCGACACCACGACCCATCCGTTCTGCTCGCGTATCACCCCCGGCGACGTGCGCCTGACCACCCGCTACAATGAGTGCAATTTTTCCGATGCCTTTTTCGGTTGCCTGCATGAAATGGGACACGGGCTTTATGAACAAGGCCTGCCGGAGGATGAAGCCACACGCCCGGTTGGCCAGAGTGTATCCCTCGGCATCCACGAATCGCAGAGTCGGCTCTGGGAAAACCACGTCGGGCGCAGTCCGGAATTCTGGGAGAAATGGCTGCCGCTAGCGGCAAAGTATTTCCCCCACCTCGCCCGGCGCACCCCGGAAGAGATGACCCTCGCCCTCAACCGTGCCGAACCGGGTTTCATCCGTGTCGGTTCCGACGAAGCCACGTATGACCTCCACATCTGCCTCCGCTTCGGACTCGAACTCGATCTCGTCACCGGCGATCTCGCGGCCCGCGACTTGGCTGGGGAGTGGAACCGCCGCTTCAAGGAATTGACCGGGCTTGATGTGCCGGATGACCGCCGTGGCTGTCTCCAGGATATCCACTGGTCCATGGGTGCCATCGGTTACTTCGCGACTTACAGCCTTGGCAATCTGCTCGCCGCCCAACTCATGGAAAGCGCCCGTTGTGAACCCACCATCGCCGCCGCTTGTGACCGTGCCGACTACGCTCCTTTGTTAGGCTGGCTCCGCGATCATATCCACGGCCCGGGCAGCATGTATACACCCGGAGAATTAATCCTCCGGGCCACGGGCAAACCTCTCGCCGCCGACGCCTTCCTAAACCATCTTCGCCGCCGTTACACGCGCTGAGGCAAGCCAACCGACCCCATGCCTGCTCCCGCGCTCGCTTACCTCGTCTGTGCAACCCACCGCAGCGGTAGCAACCTGCTATGCCAGATGCTCTGGCACACCGGCCTTGCCGGATACCCGCAGGAGGCTTTCTCTCCCACACGGCGCTCCATCATCGCGAGACAACATGGGCTCAAAACCGATCCGGAAAAGGACTTCGCCGGCTACATCCGGGAGTTGATGAAAATCCGCCAAACCCCGAATGGCGTTTTCGGCGCGAAAATGATGTGGAAACATCTGCCTGGTTTCTGCGAGGCCTTTGGCGGTGATCCCGCCCGTCCTTGGCTGACACTGAAATCTGAACTTCCCTCTCTCCGCTGCCTTTGGGTGCGCCGCCGTGATGCGGTCCGTCAGGCCATTTCCCTCGTCAAGGCCAAACAAAGTAAAGTCTATAATACACTCCAATTGCAGGAAGGCACGAAACAGGAAACGGCACAAATCCACTACGATTTCGCCGCCATCGACAAGGAAGTGAAACGCTTCCGCAACGAAGACGAGGCGTGGGCCGGATTCTTCCGCGAATCCGGCATCGCGCCTGCCGAGGTGATCTACGAGGACTTCGCCCGTGATTTCGACGGCCACATCCGCCGGGTGCTCGCCCATCTCGAGGTCACGATCCCGGCAGACTTCAGGTGCCCCACCACCACCTACACCCGCCAGAGCGACGCCACCAATGACGAATGGGCAAGCCGCTACGAGGCGGAACGCTCGCACTGACTCCCCTCGCGCATCGTGCAATCCCTCCCTGGAACAGGAAAAAAGCTTCTTGCACCCTCTCCGGCCCCTGCTATAGTCTCCCTTCCGGCGCGAAAGCGTCGCCGATGTCACATCGGGGGTAGGTTCCAGAGCGGCCAAACGGGGCAGACTGTAAATCTGCTGGCTTACGCCTTCGCTGGTTCGAATCCAGCCCTGCCCACCATCTTTTCGAGTCAATATACGCAACGGGCTGGATGAGAACCAGCCGCGAGCGCAGCGAGCAACGATGGTTCGCACCGAGGCCGCAGGCCGACACACAACCGACGGCAAGTCGGGCAATCCAGCCCTGACCACCATCTTACTTGGGGTTCTCCTCGTGTCTCAATTCCGCTTCCATCACACGAAGAGAGACGCTTTCAACCGTCGATATTGTTTTGAATCGCCGCCTAGAGCTGGCGACACAAAACTGCTAACACCCGCGGATTCGTTTTGCAGGTGGCGCACCACGAGACTTCCCACTTGGAGACTCTCAAACCGGGATGGCACCAGGCGGCTTCGCAAATCTCGCGCTGTGACAGGAAAATCCCGCGCCGAAGGACGAGAGGATCCGCTCTCCGGTCTCCGGAGCTGACTGCAGGTCGTGCTCCAAGGCGAGGAGGACCGAAGGCGACGAGCAATTGCCGACGCGGCGCAGGATTTCCCGGCTGGCCGCGTTTTCGTGATCCGGCAGGGCGGTAGCGAGGGCATCAAGCACATCGCGTCCTCCGGCGTGGCTGATCAGTTTCCCCGGTGGCTGGGCGGCGAGCAATTCGGCCACGGCACCGGCGGCGAGGGCGGGTACGGACCGGTCCAAGCGGTTGCGGAGGTAGCCCTTTTCGTTGGCAAAGCGGATCTTCTCCCGATGTTCCGGACGATGCAGCGTGCGAAAGTCGGAGAAGGTGCCAATGACACCTGATTTCTCGGTGCCGCCGACAATCACCGCAGACGCCGCATCGCCAAATAGACAAAGCGAGATCAGAACGGCCGCATCGTTGTCGAGATAGAATGCGGCGGAACAAATTTCAACCGCGACCACGGCGACCTTTGCTTCAGGTTGCGCGGCAACCATTCCTTCGGCCACCCGCAACGCGGGTATGGCCGCACCGCAACCAGCGCCTACGAGATCGGTTAAGGCTGCGTCAGCACGCAGGCCCAGGCGTTCGGAGACATGGCTCGAAAGCCCGGGGCAGAGGTATCCGGTGCATGTGCAGATCACGAGACCATCGAGTTCGTCTGCTTTCAGCCCCGCCTTTGTGAGGGCCTTTTCGAGGGCCTTCGCGGCGAGTTCCGGCGCCTCCGCTTCAAAGTAGGCGTTCAGTTCGCCCGCGTGTTTGGGAAAGAGTCGGGCGGGGTCAGGTTCCGCGAAGTGCCGGGTCTCGATGCCTCCTGGACCCAGCAGCACCTTTTCCAGTAAAACGGCGGCGCGTGGGCTCAGGGCCCGTCCCTCTGGTGAAGTCCGCAGGATTTCCCACACCTCCGCCTGGGTAAAGACGGATGGAGGCAAGGCATGGGCAATCGAACGGACAAACATAGCGGGCGGAAATTTCAGTGGGTAAGACGGAAGAGCAAGTGGAAGGGCAAAAGACCTGTCCGCGCCAACCATGCGACAACTCTCTGCCCGGCCGGATGCAAGAGCATGGGGTGGCCCAAACCCGACCAACGCATGCGGCTTTGGAATTCCTTGTGCAATTCGCCGCGCGAACGGGCAACCGCCTGGGGCCAGGAAATCCGTCCTCTCGCCCATGCCTCGGCGTGCGGCACGATGGCGCTACCGGCCTGAATGGCCATGGTCATTCCATTGCCGGTAAAGGGAGGAATCATGGCCGCGGCATCACCAATGGCGAGTGCGGAAGCATCGTTCCCTTTGTTTTGCCATCCGAGGGATGCCGCGGCACATCCGGCCACCGAGCTATCGTCCCAATTGGCATCGCGCAGTCGACACGCGAGGTTTGTTAGGCCGATGGCCCCGGCCGCCGCCACCAGTTTGCGTTCGTCGCGTCCGGTCGAACGAAACGCCGCCGCGGGGAACAATCCGCACGCATTCACTTTCCCCGATTCAATACGCGCCAAGCCGATGTAGCCGCCACGACCGAGATGGACTTCAAGATCCGCGGCGAGGCTTTCTCCACGCAAATGGGCTTTGAGCCCGACCCATTTCGGCGGCCCGCCGGCAGGCCGTCCGCAGGCAATGACTTTTCCCTCGCCAGGTTTTAGGTCGGCGCGCTCCCCGCTGCTCAATTTGCCACCTGTTTCGGCAAAAGATTCAGCTAACCGCTGGTCGAGAAGAAAGCGCGATATCCCGAGCACGGGACCAGGCAACTCGGTCGTGTGAAAGGGCAGCTTTGAATCGAGAAACCAAGCGCAAGTCCGGTTGCGGGCAGCACCGGAAAACATCGGACCGAGATTGTGTTCGGCAATCCAGCTCTCGTCCAGTCCGCAAAGGAATTCCCCGCAGACCCGGTGGCGCGGATAGGACGCGGCCTCGCGCAGATGAACTGGAATCCCCCTTCGCCGTAAAAGCAACCCGGCCACCAGCCCGGCCAAGCCGCCGCCGATGATTTCAACGCTCTTTGGGTTTCCTTCCATACGTAAGATTTATCTACATTTGCCAGACGCCCTCAGAACCGGGAAGATGTTTCGCTCCCCTATTTGATATTCGCGCGTTTTTTCCTGTCCTTGGTCTTGGTGATCCCGAAAGCGCGGGCAACAGACTCCTGCCGTTCCGCTATCCAGGGATCGTCTTTCCACTTGTGCGAACTCAGACCATCCCCGAGATAGTTGCAGACAACGACTGGAATGTATCTGATGCGAGCTTCGGGCCGCGAGAAAAAGCGCACATTGAACTCATAATCCGAAAGCACGGGATACATCGTTTTGAAACCACCCATATCGATCACCAGTTCCCGGCGATAAAACAGCGCTTGTTGGCAGACGTTGTAACGGAAAAAATCCTGGGGTTTGAACTCCCCGAAGTATCGCGTCTTGGACTCCATCATCCAGACATCTCCATAAACGGCGTCCAATGGCGGCGCTTCCCGAAGATGGGGCAGCACCTCTTCCAAAACACCCCGTCGAAGGGTATCGCCCGCTCCAAGCACCAAGACATATTTTCCCTTGGCCCGCGAGATGGCACGGTTTATGCCGTAATAGACACCATTGTCGGGAAGCGATTCGATCCGAGTGGATGGAGGCATCAAGTCCATGCCGTCCGGTGTGTCGGGCTTTTTGCCGCCGTGTTGAACTAGTATTTCCACCTCGGCCCCAAGATTCCCCGGAATCGAACCCAAGGTGGCCGAAACCGCCTTGTCGAGGGCCAGCGTCGGAATCACAACGGAAACAAAGGGAGAATTCTCGGCTCGAGGCTTCATGCAGGTGGCGCAAGGTCACGGTGTTTTCAGGGGCTGACAAGGAAAATCCGGCAAAATCTTGCCCGCTTGCGGGAAGCCCGTTTTCCGGCGACTTTCCGCCATGTCCCCTGCCCCGATTTTCTGGACCCGCCGCCGCCTCCTCGGCGGAATTGCCGGCACGCTGGTCGCTCCATCATTGTTCGCCGGGAAAGCCCCCGCCCCGGGGTTGAAAACGATCAGCATCATCCACACCACGGATTTGCACGGCCATATCCTGCCTACTGAAAACTACGACGGTGTGGGAGATCTCGGGGGTTTCGCCCGCTGCTCGACCCAGATCGCCCGCTGGAGGCAAGAATGTCCGGCGAACTTGCTCGTCGATCTCGGTGACGTCTATCAAGGCACACCGGAATCACTCGCCAATCGCGGCCAACTCATGATGCGCATGTTCAATCATTTGAATTACGACGCATGGGTGATCGGCAACCACGATCTCGATTGGGGACGGTCCGCCCTCGAAGCGAATCTCGCCACCTCTCGCTCCCCGGTTCTCACCGCGAATCTCTTGGTGGATGGCAAGGAACCCGCAACTATGCCCGCACCGTGGGAAAAAGTGAAGCCATGGATCCTGCGGGAAATCGACGGACTGAAGATTGCCTTCATCGGTTTGACCACCCCTGGAATGCCGATGTGGCTTGCTCCCGAAACTTTGGGCGGCATTGAAGCCAATGATCCAATTGCACGGCTCAAGTCGCTCCTTCCCGAACTGCGTGCTGCCAAACCGAATGCTATTGTCGTGCTCGGTCACATGGGGTGGAAATTCCAAGACGACAACGACAATCCGGTGCGTGAGCTGCTGGAGGCCGAGGATGGCATCGATGTCTATCTCGGCGGACACAGTCATCAGGACCAACCATCATGGAAGTGGAAAGGCGTGCAATGCAGCCAGGCCGGCTACTACGGAATCTGGTGCGGACGTTGTGATCTGCATTTCCATGAGGAGAGCGGGAAACTCTATCAGGCACGTGCCATCACCATGCTCATGGACGAGCGCATCCCCGCGGATCCGGAGGTGCTGAAAATCGCGGCCGAAGATGTGGAAAAAGCCCGTGCGGAGGAAAAACGCGTGCTCCGGGAAATACCAGAGGCCATCGACGGCAAAGGACGCGAGAGCGGCTTGAACCGGATGTTCGCCGATGCCTTCTCTGATGCGCTCAACAACAGAAGCATCAAGGTGGATGGTGTTTTCCATGGAACTTTCGGCAGCGGGGAGATTCCTGCAGGTCCGATCACCGTCGGGGACGTCTGGCGCATCATTCCCTACGAGAACCTGCTATCGACCGCCCTTCTAACTGCAGATGACTTGCTCGCCATTGTGGCCGAGGAAAAAACAATCAGCCGATCCGACCGCAAGCTCAGTGGATTCGACATCATTGAAAAGGATGGCATATCCACACTCATCCACCAAGGCACCCCCGTGAACGACAGGACACGACGATTCACCATCGCTTTCAACAGCTACGACGGACAATCCGGCGGAGGAAGATTGAACAAGTTGAAACGCCGGATCTACGAACCCGCCGCCAAACGCTCCGTCACGGATATCGAAACCCGCGAGGCACTCATCACCTGGCTCGGGAAAAAGTGAGAGGGCGCGCATGTCTGCGGCAGACATGCGGCTGGTGTGATAAGTCCCCACTTTTGAGTATGGAGATAAAACTGACCCTCGCCATTCGGCTCCAGCAATCGACCATGAAAATGGAGCCGCCGATCGGACTCGAACCGATGACCTGCTGATTACAAATCAGCTGCTCTACCAACTGAGCTAAGGCGGCAAAGAGTGCTAGTCTAGCGCCGCTAATTGCGGATGGCAAGGGCGGATGCGCAACCTCATCCGACAACGGCCCGGGGGAGGAGCCGTCGTGGAGGAGGTTGCCTCCGGGATCTTGGAGAAAGCAAGGGGCGCCTCTTACTCACTCGGCGGGGCGACCTCGCGGGTGGCGGCACCGTTGGTTTCGCTCAGGATCAGGATGGAGAATTTCTCGATTTGCGACAACTCGGCGGGTTTGAGCATCTGGAAATCGAGTCCGTTGGATGGAGCGGGCGCGGAACGGGCGACAGGTTCCGGCATTGGGACCGCCGCTCCCGAGCTGTTCAGGCTCGCGTAGTCGAAGCGTCCGCGCAGGTCGGTGTAGCCGTCCTTGAAGAAGCGGACGGTTCCATCCTGGAGCCGGACATAGACTTTGACGTAGGCCTTGCTGACCGCAGCGTTGCTGGCACTATCGCGGGCCTCCAGACGGCCGTAGTTTTCCGAAAACGCGAGCCTCAGGGTATTGGAATGATAGGCCTGGGCTTTGCGTTGGCCGGTTGCGACAATTTCCACGAGGACATTGGCCTTGGCGAATTCGCCGGGCAAGGGCACATTCAACGTGTCTTTGTCCTTGGGCAGCTTCTGCACGGCCGAGCGGTTCGGCTTGATGATGCTGAACCGGCTGGCATCCTCGCTGACAAACGGGTTGCTGCTGAACGAGAATTCGGGGTCCATCAGGTAATAGTTCAGGGTGACCTCGCTGAGGTTGCGGTAGGTCAGGTTGATGTTCCTGTTTTCGACCTTGAATTCGAAACCTGGTTCGGTGGCGGCGAGTTCCGATTGTTGTTTCTCACGATCGGGCTGGGTGCCGGTCTGCACTTTCACCTCCTTCCCTTCGATCTCGTCGAGTTGGGTCGTCACATTGGCAAAGAGCAGACGCCAGCGTTCGATCGGGTAGTCGGAGTAACCCGAGGCGATTCCGCGCGCTTCGTTCAGGTTGACTTCATAGAATCCGGCGTAACAGCGGAAGTAATCGTGCTGCAAACGCGTGGGCAGATCCTTCGGTTCGACTTTGCCAAATCTCGCCAGGGCATCTTCCACCCGATCCTGCAGGAACAGGTAATAGGTTACGGTCATGTGATCGGCGGAATCGAGTGCCGGCTTATGGGCGAGGATATTCAGCAAGGCCTGGTATTGGGCGAGCACGGCCGGGTTGGCGATGCGATGCTCGCTGCCGAGACGGTGGGCCCGCTGGTTGACCAAGGGGCTGTATTCCAAGTGTTCATAGGCGCGGCGTTCGACCGGGTCGAGCAGGACCAACGGGCTGGCAAGGAATGGTCCGCATTGTGCGACAAATCCGTCCTGGTGTCGGATCCACTCGCGCAATGCATCGCGGTCGTTGTGAAGCAACGCGTAGCTGAAGATAACGGGATCCCAGATATGCTGCTGGTTCATGAAGGCGCAGAGTTTCTTGAAAAACGCGGCGTCATGGCAGCGCCACGCCACCCGCTGCATGGAGAGGGCGGCCAGATTGTTCTGTCCGAGGAAGGCGAAGACTTCATCCTCGGTGCCGTATTGCGAGATGTAATCCCATGATGCCTTGTCCACTTGGGTGAGTTTGGTGACGACGTTGAACTCAAATGGTTTGGCGGAACCGGCGACTTGGCCTTTGACGGCGACGGTAACCGGGAAGTGTTTGAACTTTTCCTTGCCTGCGGTGGCGGGGAAGTAGAAGAAATACTCGAAAGTCTGGGTGGTATAAGGCTCAAGGCGGACCGAGCGCGAGTTGGTGCTTCTGGTGCCGAGAACAGGCATGGCACCCCGGGGGATCTGCAGCAGCACTTCAGATTTGGCGGGCACGCTGGTCGGATTGGTCACCACGATGTTGGCACCGTAAACCGTGCCGGTCAGGAACTCGAAGGTCACGTATTTCTCGAACTTCTCATTGCCTTCCATCCGGAAGCGATCCCCATTCAGGAAGAAGCTCTGGGAGACGAGCAGTGGAACCGACTGCGCGTCGTCGGCGGGCGGGTTCGAGGGTTTGATCTCCTTATGGTAGGCGATGAGCGGACCACCTGCTTTGAGTTCAAAACGACCGGCGGCGGTTTTACCTTCGTGTTCGGGCGCATCAAAGGGAAGGTCGAGCACGGCGAGGGCGAGCATCATCTCGGTGAAGTTGCGGGAAGCTTCGGCCACGTTGGGCGAGATGAACGCTCCCTGTGAACCTTCGGCAACCCATGCGGCGTAGTCGCGCCAGAAGGCATTGACGGGTATCAGGCTGCCATTCTGCTCGGTGATGCGCAGGTGGTAGTAGTTGTTTTCCGCCCATTCCTTGGTGGGCCCGAGCTGACGGTAATAGATTCGAACCTGGGCCCGGCTCGCCGTGGCGGTTTCTCCACCGAAGTAGGCGATAGACTCCCCAAGCTCATCGCGTCCGAGGGCAACGTCATCCTTGAGGGCCAACTGCCGATCGACAGCCATTTTTTTGGCCGACTTGGCTTCCTCTTGCGCGAAGAATTTGTCTTCTCCATTTGCAGCTAGGTCCGCGAGCATCTCGCCTTCAGCGGCATGGAGCGACAGGCCTTTTGCCAATTTCCCGTCAACCTCGCGCAGCCTGCGCTCGAGGGATGGTCTTAATTCCCCTGGTTTGGCGGGTGGCGCGGAGGCGGCGGGAGCCGCAGCGGTCTCGGACATCGACCGCAGTTGGTCGACGGCCTCACTCTTGAGCAGTTCTTTCTGCTTCTTCATTTCACCCGACCATCCCGGTGCGCCGCCGACTTCGAGGGCACGGCCGCGGAGAGCGGTTTCGAACAACTGGTCCTGCCAATCCGGGTTGGGAGGAAGCAATTCCCACAACTCGCGCAGGTGGCGGGCGGCGGACGCGCCTTCCCCCTTCATCCGTTGGGCGAGCAAGGCGCGCTCGACCACATTCAACCGAGCGAAGGCGTTGGCACTCAAGTAAGCGCCGAGGTCACGCCCGAGCAAGAAATCATCCATGAACGTTTTGTCCTTCTTGTTCGCCAAAGCCGGTTTCACGACTTTTTCAAAGAATGCCGGATCCTTGCGGGCGAGGAAGAAGTTCAACTCATGGCACGCGAATTCAGAATACTTGGCGAGTTTTTCCTCATCCTTGAGCTGCGGCCATTGCAGGATCCAGGCGAATTGGGCGAAGGTTGGATTGTTGCTCAGGGTGCTGAAGAGGGAATGAATGCCGCCGAGGGTATCATAGGTCTCGAATTCGCTGGTCAGGATGTCTTCAATCGCCAGAGTTTGCCCCTTGGCCAGCACGGTGACTTCCTTGCGTTGGGTGAAGGGTTTGGCGTGGTCAAAGTTGCGGGCGAGGCGTTGATCGGCGAAGGGCGTGGGGACTTCGCCGAGAGCAAATGATTGCCAGGCGGCATTGGTGAGGTCCTCGGCATAGACCTGGATATGCTGGCGGTCGCCGAGTGCCTTGCGTTCGATCCGGACCAGGCCGTCCTTGTCGGGCAGGAGATTAAAAATGGCGGGCGCACTGGTGGCGAGGAAATCGAGATTGCTCTCGCCGGCCGCACCAGCATTACCGTCGCGGTTGCTGGGCATGGGATCCATTTCCGCGCCGTTGCGACGTTCGCCCCGACCTCCACGGGTCACCCCGGCCTGTTGCATGGCGGCGAGAGAAAGTTGATCGATATCGGTATCACGGATGGCCCATGGGTTGAGCAAAAGCCCCGGACGAGTAAGCATGTTGCCGGGATAGATTTTTCCGTAGCGGCGTTCGAGGATGTAGCGGTATTCGTCGCCGATTTGGCGACCGGCCGAATAGAGGTTCGGTTGGTTGGCCGGAAAACCGGAGGCCACGCCAAAACGAGTGAAGGCACCCAGGCCGGTGAAGATGCCACGGCCGGGCTCAAAGCGGCTGGCCGCGATGTGCACGCGGGTGAAGGGAGTGGTGTTGGCCAACTTGATGGTGACGAACTCATCTTCGGCGGCCAAGCTGGTGATCTGCAAGGGCGCGGTGTTTTTCAATTCGAGGTTGCGGGACTTCCCTAACAACCACCCGCCAACTGTCTTACCCTCGCCGATCTTGATGGTGAAGTCGCGATCTTCCCCGCGCATACGCAGCGAGTAATCTCCGGGAGCGAGACCGGTGATCTCGATGAATCCGTCCTTGAAGGCAAGTTTGCCCGCATGATCGGCGGTAAAGGTGTCCGCCTTGATTTCGAGCAGGGAAATTTCCGCCTGCGGGGAGGCATCGTTCGCCTGTGCGCCCACGGGAATGATGCCGCCATCGCGGGGAATCCGCACCACGGCATCGTTCGCCACGTGGAGGTCGGACGACCAAGTGCGCTCGCTGTCATCGAGCTGCCAGGAGGAGTTGCGACCATTGGGGAAGCTGGCCTGGACTTGGATGATACCGGGAAGGGCGCCCAGGTTGATGCGGCCATTTTCATCGGTCTTCAGGGCGATATTTCTCTGGTTGGTGAAGCCCAGGTGGGAGAAGATGAAAACAATCTGCTGGTCGGCCACGGATTCGCCATTTTTCCCGAGCAGCTCGAAGACATAATCTTTGCCGAACTTCGAAATGTGGCCGTCGTTGGTGGCTTCGGTTTTGTCGATGCCATTGAGTGACCAGCTTCGGGTAGCACTGAGCTCGCGTTTCACACCACCAGTGCTCAACTCGGCGATCTTCCCGCTGAGGACAACCGTCAGCGAGGCCAGACGTTCGGGCACGCTGAGCGTGTGGGTGAGCACGCTGCCGGCGCTGAGCTTGAGATCCTTGACTTCGCTGATGGTGGAAATGCCGTCGAGGTTGGTCGAGGCAATGGTGAGCTTGGGCTCGATAAGGAGGGCCGGGTCGAGATGGGCTTCGCCGAGAAGCAGCGAGGCACGCACAGCGAGCGTGGCGTCACGTCGGGCCAACAATTGCTCGCGTTCGATATGGAATTGGGCGTCGAGGGTATAGGACTCCGCGTGATGGTCGAACTGGGTGAGCGTGGCGAATCCACCCGCGGGGTCGCTGACGACGATTGGCCGTGTTCCCGGGTTGGCGGTGAAGGGAATCACGAAGCGGTCGAGTTTCTCGTCGCGGGTGAACTTGCGCCCATCGAGCCAGACGACGGCGTCTTTGACCGGCTTTTGTTTTTCGTCGACCACGAGCAGGAGATCGCCGCCCGGGCCGGTTTGCTGGATGACCTGCCATTGGCCGACACGCACGAGGGCGCGGCTGCTGCGACCGGTGCCGATGAACTCGATGATCCACGCGCCCCGTTTGCCCTTCAACTCGGGAAATTTGAAGGTCTTGCGGGTGCGTTTGAACGGGCCGGTGTCGAAGCCATGGGTTTGTTCAGTGTTGGCGACCAGTCCATCGAGGTTCAGATCGGTGTTGAGTTGGCGCTTTTGGGTCTGGAAAAAGTTGAGCGCGTTGAGTTCATAGATTTTGACGATCAGTTTCGGCGTGTTCTTGACCACCACGTCGAATTCGGCGGCTTCGCCCGGTTGGAAGTGCGGGGAATTGGTGGCGGGAAATTCGATGTCCACCCGCTCCTTGAGTTGCTGGAAGGCGGTGGGGTTGAGCAGAGCGGCCCACTGCTCGGGTGTGCCGTGTCCACCGGTGATGAGGGCTTCCGCGAGCACGGGTTTGAGCCAGGAGTCGATGATGTAATCCGTGTAGGGAGCCATCATCTGCACCCCGAGTTGGGTGGGATTCTCCTTGGCGGCTTGATCAAAAAGCGCGAGGAAATATTCACGAACGAGCGGCTCGTCGTTGCCAATGGGCCGGTTGGCAAGCAGGGCGGCACTGAGGTCGGCGTTGAGGTCGCATTGTGGTTCGCTAATCGAAGCGCGTTTCTCCAACCACCGGGGATTCACATAACCCATGCCGCGCGGGAGTTTGAGGTATTCGAGAAAGCGGGCCGAATCATAGACACCTTTCGCACGGTCGTGGTCGAGCCGTTGGTAGAGGATATGTGCCTTGTAGGTGTTAAAGGCGGGGGGCAAGGTTTTTGCGTAGTCCCATACTCTTTCCAACCACGCTTCACGGGCCACGGGATCAAATGCGATATCCACATCGAGAGAGGGCGCCAATTTGCGCATCCGGGTATCGACATAAACCGAGTTGGTGGCAAGTGCGGGGATGGCGGCGACAAGAACGTCGAGTTGCTCCGGTAGGAGGGCACGGTGGATGGCAAACTCGCCGAAGCCGCTCGAGTCCCCGCTCTTCAGGTCGGCAATAATGAGTTCAGGAAGGTTCTGGACATCCGGCCGCTGAAGCCGGGAGAGCAAGGCCCGTCGCTGTTGCTTGTTGATGGCGACTTTGTTGCGAACCAGTGTTTCGAGGGCAGACTGGGAGAGGCCACCGAGGGAATCGTCGTGGCGGAGCGCCTCGCTCTGGAAGACATCCCGCGTCACCAAATTGGGATCGAGCACGCTCGGCAGATTGGGTTTCCGGTCGCGGACTTCCTGCTGGTGGTGGTGCGTCACGCCGAGGTGGTGCTTGAGATAGTCGAGCGTCGCCTGCGGTGTGGCATCGTAAACAAGGAGGGCCTGGCGGTTCTCGATGATTCTCCGCCGGGCATTCTCATTGGGGTAGCGCTCGCCCCATTGCTTCATGAATTCGGCGTATTTCGCGGCATTCCCGGAGTTTTGGTAGTGGAGGCAGTGGAAAAAGTAGTAGTCCTCGCTGCCGGGCACCAATTCAGCGAGCACGGCTTCGCGGTTTTCGGCGAGAGCAAAGCGCTCGATGTATCCGATTTCGTTCTCGGCGTGAACTCCGGAGGGAAGCAGAAAGCCGGCCGCGAGAGCGGTGGCGCAAACTATGGACAAGGAGCGATGCGTTTTCATGGCGTTGGGGTGCGGGAGATGGAAAGTCGGAGACGCGGGGGATCCAACGCCCATGCGCGGAACCACCCAGTATGACCTCCAAATGGTATGACACGGGAGACAGGGATTTCTTGGAAATTTTTTCCAAAACCGCCAGCAGCGGCCAAAAACCGGCTCTTCGTGGCCGGAGCGGGTAGCGGGTGGTCCGGGGACGGGTGCCGGGAGGCTGTTTCATCGGGATCGAAATCGGTCTGGTAGGCCGGGGACTCTTCCCGCACAGTATAGCCAAGTTGCTCCAAGACGACTCACCATCCCTGCCATCCGGGACACGTAGCCAATGGCCGAGTGATAAACGTCCAGCTTTTTGAGTCCCAAGGCCATGCGTTTTCGATTTCGATAGCGATCCCGATTTCGATTTGGATTCTTTTTCCCAATGTAGCGTCCTGGCACCCCGCTACGGGCCTGCGCCCGAGCAAAAACAAACGACTTCTCAGTTGTATTGTTCCGGCATCTACCGGTCATGGACGCTGCCTGTGAGCATTCATCGGAGTCCTAGCAAGACCGTCCCGGTCTTGCCCTGGGACCTGTAGCCGGAAAGTCCAGAAAGACATCAAGATATCGACCTTGCGGAAGCGGTCGGCGAAGTGATTCCGGAATGACGATTGGTTGAATCGGGTTCGACATCCGTCCTCAAAGCGGTGTCGTGCTGCGCTTGCCACCGCACTCCGACACACTCGCTTGGGCAGTCGCTGTGTTGGACTGCGCCACCTGTGACGGTGCCTTCGGTTGTGGAGCACGGCGACTCGTACTGCACCTCGCACGAACTGGTCACTCTCACTTGTAGCGATTGACATGGAGTCTCATTGGGAAGTTGATTGTTTTTGCTCTGCGGCGGCGTTTTTCACCAAACCAATTTTCCAGTTGTATTGTTCCGGCATCTACCGCTGAGGGTTGTTGATAATTCGCTTGGAAATCCCAGGGTAGCCCCGCAAGCGGGGCTTCCACACCCAGGTCGGCCACCACAAGGATGTTCGGAGCAACCACAATCCTGTGGTTGCAGAAGAGGCGGGGAAGATTGCCAAGCATTCGCAGCGCTCCTGCTGCCACGACAGAGGTGTCGTGGCCCCGAACAAGAACCCACCCGATTTCACGAAGAGCCCAAACCTCAATCGTGGTGGCGGCGCCCGGTTTCCCCGATGATGGCGGCGAGGGTTTCAGCCTCGGCCGCGAGTTCGGGATTCTCCGCAAGGACGGAGGTGGTCCAGGGCAGGCGGGTGCGCCAGTTGCGTTCGTCGAGCACGCCGGGGACGTTGAAGCGGTCTTCCATGCCGAAAAGGTCGGTGATCATGAAGGCGGCGTAGCGGCTGTTGCTGCGGAGCAGGGAGGCGAGCAGTTGCCATTTCACTCCCTGGCTGTAGGGCGGGAATTGGTCGTCTGGGGCCCAGATGGAGGCAAAGTCGGATAGCAGGCGGAGGTCGCGACGGGCTTTCCAATGATCATCCTGGTCGCCTCTTTCGCCCTTGGCTTCCGCGCGCATTCGTTCCCAAAGCGCCTTCATCGCCTCGTGGTCATGCGTGCAGATGGTGGTGAAGCTGCATTCGGGATAATCGGAGCCGGGAATCACCCGACCGTCATCTTGGGTTTCCCAATGGGTGATCTTGAAGCCGGGGATGCCGAGTTCCAACAAATGGGGCCGCACGTAATCCGGGACCATGCCGAGATCCTCGGCCACGACCTCGGCTCCGGCGGCCGCCTCGCGGATAACCCGCAGGTATTTGTCGCCGGCGGCACGGTTGGCGGCCTTGTGTTCGTCTGAGTCGTCTTCGTTTTCCTTGAAGTGGGGCAAGCGCCCTCCCGTGCGGGCGGCCGCTTCCTCGTGGGTGAGCGGGAGGAATTCCGCATTGCGCTGGGGACGCCAGGGGAAGCTGTAGATGCGGTAGAAACCGAGCACGTGGTCGATGCGGAAGATGTGGAAAACATCGGTGAGTTTGCGGATACGGCGTCTCCACCACGGGAATCCTTCCTTCTCCATGTCCTGCCAACGGTAAAGCGGGATTCCCCAGTTCTGCCCCCACTTCTGCACGAATGGATCATCCTTGAAGATGGTCTCGGGAGGAGCGCCCCCGCACCAATCGAGGTCAAATTGCTCCCGTTGGAAAAAGACATCCACGCTGTAGTAACTGACGCCGATCGGGATGTCGCCCATGAGGCGAACGCCCCGGCTTTCGGCATGACGGCGGACCGCCTTCCATTGCGTGAAGGCGACCCATTGCACGAAGGCATGGAAACCGAGGGCGCGGGTGGTCGCGGCGCCATCACGGGCGCGTTCGGCTTCAATAAAGGCGCGGGCTTTTTCGGGGGTATTGTAGCTGTCGGACCAGGTGTCCCAGGTCTCGCGTCCTTGCTCCCGGTCCATAAGGAAACGGAAAGCCACATAGTCAGGGAGCCAGTCATTCTCGCTCGTCAGGAAGGCCTCGAAGGCTTCCTTCTCCGCTGCGACGGGAGTGGATAGAAAACTTGCGTAGGCGGTCTCCAGCAATTGGCGCTTCACCGAACGCACCGCCGGGTAATCGACAAGCGGCCCCTCGAGTGCGCTGGCTGGCATGGCCGCGCGGGCGGCGGCGACATCCGCAGCGGTCAAGCCAGGGACGACTCCGGGTTCCATTTCCAAAAGCAACGGGTCGAGGGCAACCGAGCTGATGGCATTGTAAGGACTGACATCCGGTCCGGTTTCGTTGATGGGCAGAAGCTGGACGAAGCCGACGCCGAGACCACCGGCCCAGTCGCAGAAATCCTTGAGCGCGCCCGTGTCACCAATGCCGAGATCGCCGGCGCGGCGGAGGGAAAAAACAGGAACCAGAATACCGGCGGAGCGGCGGGCAGCGGAGTGGGTCATGGCCGCAAATCATGCCAGTGAGCAGGGTCCCGCGCAAGCTGGAAGCGGCTTCGCCTTTCGGATTCCGGGTTCAGGCTTTTTCCTGATATCCGGCCTCGCCCGGAAGCGGATGATAGTGTTCGTCTTCTTCGTGTTCGCGACGGAACTGCTCATCCATTTCCACCACCTTCTCGGGACGGAAAAGAAGATTGCGGATGTCTTCCATGATGAGATACACGCAGGGAACGAGGAAGAGGGTAATGACCGTGGCGAAGGCGATGCCGGCGGCCAGCGAAACAGCCATGGGGATGAGGAACTGGCCCTGGATGTCCGTTTCGAAAACCATGGGCGCGAGTCCCGCCACGGTGGTGGCGGTGGTGAGGAAGACAGCGCGGAAACGTTTCCTGCCCGCCTGCAGGGCGGCCTCATGCATGGATTCACCTTTGGCGCGCATGCGGTTCACGTAATCGACGAGCACAAGGCTGTCATTCACGACCATACCCGCGAGGGCGACGATACCGCACATGCTCATGATGCTCAGCTCCAGATTCAGGAGGATGTGCCCGGCAACCGCACCGATGATGCCGAAGGGAATGACGGCCATGACGATGAGGGGCTGGGTGTAGGAGCGCAGGGGTATGGCCAGGAGGATGTAGATACCCAGCAACGCGAGAAGCCCGTAGAACTGGAGCTCCTCCATGGCCTTGCGCTGGTCACGCTGTTCACCTTGGAAACTCCACGCGCTGCCCGGGAAAAGTTTCGGAAGTTCGTCGAGCGTCTCTTTTGTAAAAGTCTCCACCACTTCGTTGGCGTTGGCATCGGGATTGGACTTGTCGATATCGGCGGTCACCCGGATGCTGCGTTTCCGGTCGGCTCGCTGGATAACAGAATAGCCGCGACCATAATCGAAGGTGGCGACGCGGGCGAGAGGGACCTCACCTCCATCGGGAAGCCGGATGCGCGCACTCTCGAGGTCACCGGCCGTCTCGCGTTCGGACTTCGGATAACGGACCATCACTTTCACCTCGTCGCGCCCTCGCTGAAGCCGCTGCGCTTCTTCGCCATAGAAACCCTGACGGAGCTGGCGCGCGACATCCTCGAGCCGGAGCCCGAGGGATTTGCCTTCGGCGGTCAGTCCGGTGAGCCGGATTTCGCGTTTGCCCTCCAAATCGGTATCGGCAATATCGGTGACACCGTTGAAGGTGGCGAGTTTCGCTTTCACATGGGAAACAGCCTTGTCGAGCACGTCGAGATTTTCGCCGGCAATTTCGACATCGATGGGCAGACCACCTCCGGCGGCGAGCGTCTGGAATTTCAAATCCACCGCACCGGGAATTCCCCCCGTCAATTCGCGCCATTTGGCGGCGAGTTCATCGGCTTTCACGTCGCGTTCGGAGGCGGAGCGAAGTTCGAGTGTGACCTGCCCGATGTTATTGGCTTTGGGGGAACCGGCCTGGAATGAGATCTGGAATGGTTGGGTGCCGGCTGTTGCCAGCAAATGCAGGACCACGGGATTGCCGTCGCGATCCTTGTAGATTTCTCCCAGTTTCATGGCGGCCTTTTCCATCCGATCGACGGCGGCGGCTGTCTCTTCAAAAGCAGCCCCGCGGGGCATGGTCACGCTGGCGGAGATGACGTCGGCCTCGACCTTCGGGAAAAACGAGGTCTTCACCCATCCCGCGCCGACAACCCCAACGGTGAGGAGAATCATGGCCACGAAAATGGAAGCGGTTACGTAGCGGGCTTCAGTGGCCAACCTCAGGACGGGTGTGTAGATCCGGTCGATAAACCAATGGAGTCCGACCTCAACCGCATGGAGGACGCGCCCGACGGGGGTTTCATCATCTTCCTTGCGGTAGGGTTTGAGCGCGGCGAGGTGAGCGGGGAGGACAAGGAAACATTCGGCCAGCGAAAAGAGCAGCACGGGGATGACCACGAGCGGGATGTTCGGCCAGATCTTGCCGCTTACGCCGCTGAGCAAAAGCATGGGCACGAACGCGGCCACCGTGGTCAGCACGCCGAAGATGACCACGACGGCCACTTCGTGGGTGCCTTTCCATGCCGCCTCGCGCGGGGGTTCACCGGCCTGCATGCGCGTGTAAACATTTTCCCCGGCCACCAAGGCGTCATCCACCACGATGCCGAGCACCATGATGAAGGCGAAAAGGGATATCATGTTGATGGAAACACCGAGCCATGGCATGAGCATGAGCGCTCCCGCGAAGGAGGCCGGGATACCGAGGGCGACAAAGAACGCGATGCTCGGGCGCATGAAGAAAGCGAGGATGATCAGGACGAAGACGAATCCCATGCCCGCGTTGCGGGCGAGCAATTCCATGCGGCCTTTGAGATAGAAGGATTGGTCATTCCAGACCTCCAGAGTCACTCCCGAGGGCAGAAAGTCTTTTGAATCGGCGATGTATTCGCGGACGGCTTTGGCGACGCGCAGGGTATCCTCGTCTCCGACGCGGAAAACATTGACCACCACGGCGGGGCGGCCATCGAAGCGCGTGCGCACGTCATCCTCTTCAAACCCATCACGCACGGTGGCGACATCGGACACGCGAAGCGTGGAACCATCCGGCCTTGTTAGAATGGCGATATCTCCGATTTCGCGGGCGGTGTATTTCCTCGCGCTGGTGCGGATGAGAATCTCACCGGCAGCACCGCGCACGGAGCCGCCGGGGAGATCAACGGAGGTCCTGCGGATGGCCGATGCGATGGCATCGAAAGTGAGGCCGTGCGAGCGCAGGGTTTGCTCGGAGACTTCGACGGAAATCTCGTAGGGACGAACACCGGCGAGTTCGGCCTGGGTGATGTCGCCACTGGCCAAAAGGCCGTCACGCACGCGTTCGCCGAATTTGCGCAGGGTGCTTTCATCGGTGTCGGCCGAAACCGTGACACTCATCACCTCGCGTTTGATCTTCAATTCCTCCATCTCCGGCCGCTCGGCATTCTCGGCGAAGTTGTCGATGGCATCGACGCGCGTCTTCAGGTCATCCATGATGTTGCGCACCAGATAGTTGGTAGCCACTTCCACGGTGACAACCCCGTATCCCTCGGCGGAAGTCGAACTGATGCGCTCGATACCCTCGACATCGGCAATCGCCTCTTCCACGGGAATGACCGCGCCTTTTTCGACTTCCTCGGGCGTGGCATTCGGGTAAGGGATGCGGATGCTGACCGCATTGATGGATGTCTCCGGGAAAATCTCTTTCTTCTGCGATACCCAACCCACGATGCCGCCGATAAACACAGCCAGCACGATGAAATTGGCCGCGACATGGTTGCGCGAAAACCAGCGGATGAGATTTTGCATGGTTGTTGCGGGTTTGGTAGCTTCCGCTCTCAGTTAGGGGTGACGGCGACAGGTGCGGGTTGATCCGGTGGCGGCGGCTGTTTCTCCGGCTTCTCATTGGCTGGCTGGACGAGTGTCTCGCCATCAATCACCGACTCCACGGTGGTGATGCAAACCCGCTCGTCCGGCTCGAGTCCGCCGGACACATAGATATCCTTGCGGTCGCTCCAGGCGATTTCGACATCGCGGAAACGAAGCTTGTTTTCCTTGTCCACGATCAGCACACGCCGGTCATCCAATAATGCGACGCGGGGCAGACGGGTGACTTTTTCGAGCACACGCCCTTCAATGGCGGCATCCACGAACAATCCCGGAAGCAAGGGAATGCCGGTGTCGCTCGTCATGTTCGACGAGGGAATGGAACCAACAAACTGCAAGGAGCGGCTGGTCCGATCCACATTTCCTTCGGTGCGCACGACTTCGCCTTTCCACTCCGCCCTGCGACCGCCGGCAGATGTGAAAAACCGCACGGCCGGAGCCTTTCCATCATTGCGCTGCACCCGCACGGCATCATCAATCGGCACGGAGAGCCTGATCTTGTAGCCCTCGGTCGAGAACATTTCGGCCACGGGCGTGCCTGGAGAGACGACCATGCCGGTTTCGACAAGTTTGGCCCGGACACGACCGGCGAACGGCGCCCGGATGGTGGCGCGGCGCACATCGAGTTCTGACTTGGCGACCGCTGCTTGGGCGGCAGCGAGACCGGCACGCGCGGAGGCAAGCTGCGGCTCGCGGAGGGAAAGCGGGGTTGGTTCACCACCGAGGCCGAGACGCTCCCAGTCGCGTTTCGCCTGCGCGGCGGCTGCTTCCTCATTGGCCAAAGCGAGTTCGGCTTCGGCCAGCCGCGCGCGGGCGCTTTCGAGAGCGGCTAACAAGTCGGCGGTATCAAGCTCGACGAGGGTTTCACCTTCCGCGACATCGGAGCCGGCTTCAAGTTTGGGGGAGACGGCTCGCACCCGCCCACCCACTTCGGCGGCCAGCTTCGTTTCCCGCCACGGCTCTACCAAGCCCTGGCTCGGAATCTCAATGGGCGTATCGGCGGGTCGGACGACCAGCACCTCCACTACCGGTATGGTGCGCTCGATGGCTATCTTCTCCGGCGGTTTGCGCGATTTGATGAGCAGGTGGGTAATGCCTCCCGCGGCAAGCAAGATGAGGATCGAGAGAATGGTGATCGCGGAGCGTTTCATCGGGGGAAAGGATCAGGGAGTGAAATCGCCGCCGAGGGCGAGGTGGAGATTGATGCGGTTTTCGAGGCGAACGAGTCGGGCGACGGCGAGTTGGCGCCTGTTCTGCACGAGCCGGGTCTGGGCGGTGAATACCGTGAGGGCATCACCGCGTCCTTCGCGATAATCGGAACGCGCTTCGCGGTCGGCCTCACCGGCAAGACGGGTGGCTTCCTCCAATTGGAAGACCCTCTCGGCGAGCAGGGCCTCGGAGGCGAGGGCGGTTTCCACTTCACCGAAAGCCTGGAGCACGGATTTTTGGAATGCCGCCTGTGATTCGCGTTCCTCGGCCCGGCGTTTGTTTTGTTCGGCCTTGATTTCGCCGCTGTAAAAGATTGGCTGCACGATGCCGCCAGCCAGCGACCAGACCCCGAAGTCACTCTCGAGCAGACGTTGCAAATCATCGGTCGAATATCCGGAAGAACCGGTAAGCGAAAGGGTCGGGAAAATAGCGAGACGGGCTTCCTTGGCCCGCGCGCCTTGCGCGGCGAAGCGGCGTTCGGCGGCAATGAGGTCTGGTCTGCGCAAGAGCAAACCGGAGGGCAGACCAGATGGAGGCGGCGAACCGGGATTCGGAAGAACGGCATCGCCAAGCAACTTGCCGGAAGGGTATCTGCCTAACAAAACCTCGATCCTGCGCACGGCCTGGTCGCGCGAACGCCGCACATTGGCGAGTTCGGCCTTGGCCGCACTTTCATCAGTCATGGCAAGCCGGAGATCGGTGCCGGTGCCACGGCCGGTTGCTTGACCGGCTTCAAAGCGTTCACGGATGGAGCGGACGGTATCGGCAGTGATACGGGTGGTTTCTTCCGCCAAGCGAACTTGTTCGTCGGCTTCGGCGAGGGCGAACCACGCCTTGCAGACCTCTGCCGCCAGGGAAACCCGCGCCCCGGCAAGATCGGCCTCGCTGGCCTGCACCGCGGCGATGGCAGCACTTTCCCCGGCCCGGATGCGACCCCAGAGATCGAGCTCCCACTTGATATTCAACCCGGCTTCATACCCTTCCACGATGTTGCCGACCACCGGCGGTTCTCCCCCACCCTGTTGGGTCGGTTCATTGCCGAAGGGAAAACCGAGGAAGTTTTGTTTGCGTCGGTTGGCGGAAAGATCAGCATCGATTTTCGGCCCCCGTTGCGAACGCACCGAGCGCGCGGTGGCTTTGGCTTGGTCCACCCGCGCAGCCGCTGCTTTCAAATCAGGGTTCGCGGACAATGCCTCCGCGACCAACTGGTTCAGCGCCGGACTATGGAAACGGCGCACCCAATCCATATCGGGTTCCCCCGGCATGGAAGGCGCACCTTTCCATGCCGAAGGGACTTCGACTCCATTTTCCGTGGTCCGATCGGGTGGCGGCGTGGCAACACATCCGGCGGCCGCGAGCGCCAGTCCCAGCAGCCGGATGGTTCGGGAGCAGATCATCTCAGGCTGGTGGCAACCCGTTCATCCAAGGCGGAACTTTCATCCACGCCACCGCGCAAACCGGCGGCGCTGAAGGAAA
>JBJTQJ010000116.1:0-15181 GCA_046075565.1 Verrucomicrobiales bacterium
CATGAGCCGCATGCGCAGATCCGGCGTGGGCAAACCGGCCCAGCCCTCGAGATCGGCGCATCCATCGGCCACGAGGGCAGCCGTGGCGGCGAGTCCTTTGGCGCGGTATCCAAGCGCACAGCGCCTGAGGGCGGATTCCCCTGCGCGGGCGAGGGCCGCCGCTTCGGGATAGGAAAAAATCTCTTGGCCATCCGGTCCCTCCCCCACTCTCTCGCCATATTTTTCACGCAACGTCAGGGAAATGGCTCGGATGTGGGCGATCTGCTTGAGCGGCGAGGTGATGAAACTGGCCAGACATTCCCAACGCGGCTGCCGGAGGATGCGCAAACCCGGCGCGAAAGCGACTGCCTTTCGCAGGGCCGCGCCTTTTTTCGACAAAGCCGCTCCGATGGCCCCCATGTCGTGGTCGAGGGCTAGGAAATGGCGGACCTTTTCCTCTGCGCCCCTTGTGCAGAGCACCGAGTCCCCCACCTGCCGAATCCAAATCGGCTCCTCGCCAAGGGCACCCCACCAGACGCCGCCATGGTTGGTCCAGTGGAAAACCTGCCCGCTCCCTAGGGTGGCGGCGAGATCAAAGGCCCCAGCCGCCAACTCGCCAGGGTTGCGATCAGCGCACAAAGTAGCTGAGGTTTTCGAGTTCAACGGCCAAGTCCACATTGTTGACCATCACATCCTCGGGCACTTCGAGAATGAGCGGGGAGAAGTTCAGGATGGCCTGGATGCCGGCCTCTACCATTTGATTGACGACCTCCTGCGCCACCGAGGCGGGAACGGCGAGAATGGCCATCTTTACGCCATGGGAAGTGAGAAAATCAACCAATTCCTGCCTTGGCAACACGGGCACGGGACTGTTCCGCACCTTTTCCGGTGCGATGTCGAAAGCGGCCACGATCTCGAAACCCTCTTTGTTGAACCCTTGGTATCGCAGCAGCGCCGAACCGAGATTTCCTACGCCCACCAACACGACCGGTTGCAGGCGGGTGCGCCCGAGCACCTCGCGGATCGAGCCCATCAAACCGGGCACATCATATCCGAGCCCGCGGGTGCCGAACTGCCCGAAGTAGGTCAGGTCCTTCCGGAGCTGCGTCGGCTTCACCCCCGCTGCCTTGGCCAAGGCCTGCGACGAGACCGTCTCGACATCATTGTCGAGCAGCCGCTGCAAGCAGCGCTGGTAAATCGAAAGACGGTAGACCGTCTTGCGCGGGATCGATGGGGATTCGGTTTGGCCCATACAATGTGAAAATTCACACAGCGGGGATTATGGAGGAAAATCGGCCTCCGCGCAAGGGAAAGAGCGGCAAGCCCTCGGTGGCTCCGGAGTACCCAAATTGAAACCCCTCCAGCCCGTCCATTTTGCCTTGAAATAGCCAATCGCTCTTGCAAAAATGCTTGGGAAACCTTAAGGATTCTCTTCCCATGACCCCTGAACAGGATGACACCGACCAGCACACGAGCCTCGGCTCGATGTATTCGGACTATTTCCTCGACTATGCCAGCTACGTAATCCTCGAACGGGCGGTGCCCCATTTGGCCGATGGACTCAAGCCGGTGCAGCGCCGGATCCTCCATGCCATGTATGAAATGGAGGACGGCCGGTACAATAAGGTGGCCAACATCGTCGGCGATACGATGAAATACCATCCGCACGGGGATTCCGCCATCGGGGAGGCCATCGTGCAGATTGGGCAGAAGGATTTGATGATCGACATGCAGGGAAACTGGGGAAATATCCTCACCGGCGACCCGGCCGCCGCCCCGCGATACATCGAGGCCCGCCTGACGAAGTTTGCCCTCGCTATCGCCTTCAATCCGAAGACCACCGAATGGACACCGAGTTACGATGGCCGCCGCAAGGAACCGGTCACGTTGCCGATGAAGTTCCCGCTCTTGCTTGCCCAGGGCGTCGAGGGCATCGCCGTCGGCCTGGCTTGCAAGATCCTGCCCCACAATTTCATCGAGATCATCGACGCCTGCATCGCCTCGCTGCGAAACGAATCATTCACCCTTTTGCCAGACTTCCCCACCGGTGGTATCATGGATGCCTCGGATTACCGCGATGGCATCCGAGGAGGCAAGGTGAGGGTGCGCGCCCGCATCGATCTCGAAAAAGACAAACTGCTGCGCGTGCGGGAAATCCCCTTCGGCACGACCACGAGCGCGCTCATGGAGAGCATCGTGGCCGCCAGCGAGAAGGGCAAGATCAAGGTCGCGAAGATCGAAGACAACACGGCCGCCGAAGCCGACATCTTCATCCACCTTCCGGCGGGCGCCGACCCGGAAAAAACGCGGGAAGCGCTTTATGCCTTCACCGACTGCGAGGTTTCGATTTCCCCAAACAGCGGGGTGATCCTCGATGGGAAGCCACAATTCCTCGGGGCCACCGAGATCCTGAAACGCAACGCCGCCCAGACACGCGAGTTGCTCGGTCGCGAACTCGAAATCAAACTCGCCGAGTTGAACGAAGCCTGGCACTTCAGTTCGCTCGAGAAAATCTTCATCGAGAAGCGCATCTACCGCGACATCGAGGAATGCGAGACCTGGGAAGCGGTGATCACGACCATCGACAAGGGCCTGACACCCTATAAAAAGCTCTTGAAGAGGGAGGTCACGCGCGACGACATCGTCAAACTTACCGAAATCAAGATCAAGCGTATCTCACGCTACGACGCCCTGCGTGCCGACGAAGAAATCAAAGGCCTGGAAGGCCAAATCGCGGAAACAGAGAAGAATCTGCGCAACCTCACCCGTTTCACCATCCGTTGGTTCGAGGAATTGAAAAAGAACCACAACAAGGGCCGCGACCGCCGGACGGAGATCGCCTCCTTCGATCGTGTCGTCGCTTCCAAAGTGGTGCTCGCCAACGAGACACTTTACCTCAACAACTCCGATGGCTTCGCCGGATACGGCTTGAAGAAAGACGAGCCGATGGGCAAATGTTCGACCCTCGATGACATCATCTTCGCGACCCGCGAGGGCGTGCTTACCGTTTCCAAAATCCAGGAGAAGGCCTTCATCGGGAAGAATCCCGCTTATCTCGCCATCTTCCGCCGCGAAGAGAAGAAGATCTTTTCCATGGTCTATCGCGATGGAAAGGACGGAGCCATTTTCGCCAAACGCTTCGAGGTAAGCGGGGTCACCCGCGACCGCGGTTACGATCTCACGAAAGGCACGCCGGGCACGCGGATTCTCTATTTCGTCGCCCACGATACGGAGGAAGAGTCGGCCAACCACCTGGTGCGTGTGCATCTCAAACCCGCCCTGCGACTCCGCAGTCTTGAACGCGATTTACTTTTCGGTGAATTGCTCGTCAAAGGACGCTCCGCCAAAGGCCTGCTCATCACCCGCCACGCGGTTGATCGGGTGGTGCGGGCGCCCAAGGCGTGAGAACCACGGCTTGTGGCCGTCGTCGGCGAGTGCTTTCCCGTCCCGGGCGATCAATTCTTCACCCCACTTGAAATGAATCGACTTGCTGCAGCGCACTCCCGCGAAATCGCTGTTTTTTCCCGATTTGCCCAAAAAATCAGATTATGTCATTTATAAGGAGGGCTAGAGTAAGTCATGGCATCCGCATCTACCACACAACCCGCAGACTCGGATGGCCCACCGCGCGATTCGAAGGAAGCCGTTACCGGTCTCAGGGAAAGGTCGGGCAACAGAAAGAACACGCTGGCGACATGGCTGCTGGCCATCGTGGTTTTCGCGTCCGGTTGTTACCTTTTCTCCCGGGACCTGAATTTCTCTTGGCATCACCACGCCGATGAAGGAGGAAAAATCCTGCAAATCCAACACGGGGAACGCAACTTCAATCATCCCCTGATGATGTTGCATCTGGTGGACGGAGTTTTGGCCCTTGGCGGCAATGTGGACTCGCCCCATGCGGTGGTGATGGCCGGGCGACATGTTTCCGTGGTTGCGATGGCATTTGCCTGCGCGCTTTTCACCGCCGCCATCACCATGGTCCGCGGCCCGCTCTGGGGTGTCGTGCTCGGGGTGTTGCTTCTGGCGCATCCCGAGGTCTTTTCCGTGGCGCGTTTCTTCAAGGAAGATCCGATCATGATGGCCGGGCTGTCGGTCTGTTTGCTCGGTTTGGCTTTGGCCGGACCGGAAAACCGCGCCAGTTCATGGCTGGTGCTCGGCCTGGGCCTCGGCCTGACCATTGGCGGAAAATACATCGGCGTGTTGTGGTGGCCATTTTTTCTCGCCGCATTCGCCGCCCGAATTCCGGAGCGGAAACCACGCCGCCGGGCGCTCCTGAAAACAACCTTGCTCGGTCTGGGAACATTCCTGCTCATCCAACTGCCCGCCCTCATGCAACCTGGCGCCCTCGCCGATGCTTTGAGTCTGGAGATCACCAAAGCGACCGGGCCCGGCCCCTCCGATGGCGATTCTTCCTCCAGTTTTCCATTCTACTGGAAAATGATTGACCGCTCTCCCTACCTCTTGCTGGGTGGACTCTCGCTCGCGGGCATCATCATCGCGGCATGGAAAAGCCAATGGTCATGGTTCTGGTGCGCGATCTCCTTCTGGGCCTACTTTATCGTATTGGGTTGTGCCACCAAAGAAGCTTCACGTTACCTGCTCGCATGGCACTGCGGCGTCTGCCTTTCGGCAGTCGCCACCGTATCAATTATCGCGGAACGCATCGGACGCTCGCGCCTGATTGGTGGAGGGCGATGGGCACTTCTGATCGGCTTCATATTCGCCATCGGCTTCTTGAGAGAAACCGCGACCGAACTCTGGAAGATTCGCGATGGCCTTGTTGAATCTTCCCGGAACCATCGCCATCGGGAAGACTTCTTCGACTACATCCGTCAGCAACTGCCGCCGGACGCCGTCATTGGCTACGGCTCGCGGGTCGCACTCGTGGATCCGGCCTATCCAGAACAATACCCCGCGACCATCGCTTTCCTGCCGCAGCAGGTGCGGTTTCTCCCCAGGCCATGGGAATACAATACCGTCGCCGGACTCCGCTCGGCCGGTTTCACGCACTATGTGACCTCCGAGGAATTTACCCGGATGGAAAAGGCCACCCAACAGGCAGGAAAACAGGAATTCTTCACGGACTTCCGCGCCCACGCTCGTGTGCTCCACACGTCCGAACGCGGCACAAAAAACCTATTCCCTATGCGCCTCACCTTGCACGAACTTCCGGCACCGGAGCAACTTTCCTCTGAGTTGTTTCTGGGAATACCCGACAACGAAAGCAGGAAATTCGGTGATTCGGCACCGGAGTCAGCCGTCGCCGATGTAACAACGATTACCACGGTATCCGAATCCGACTACGTCGATTACGAGAAAGCACATCGCGAAGGCCGAATCAAAGCCCAGACAAAGCGGGATGGTTACATCTACTATGCCATCGAAGTAAGCCGCGATTGCCCTTTCCCGGACGGATCCAGCGCATGGGTTGAGGTTACGGAACGATTCAAAGCGAAGATACCCCAAGACAAGCCCGAGTAACACCCACGCCGGACAAGGCTAGATTTCTCAAGCCCTTATAGCCGCTCCAATACTCTACGTTCCCGAATCAGGAAATGGCATTGATCGAACTCGAAACTCAAATTGATGCGCCGATAGAGCGCGTTTTCGATCTCGCCCGGAGCATAGACGCCCACATGGCCAGCACCGAAGGTTCGGGCGAGCGGGCCGTCGCCGGGCGCACCAGCGGACTGATCAAAGATGGGGAGACGGTCACTTGGGAAGCAAAACATTTCGGGGTCAAACAGAGGCTTTCCGTGCGGATTACCAGGTTTGATCGACCACATCTATTCGAAGACGAGATGATCAGCGGCGAATTTTCCTCGATGCGACACACCCATAGGTTCATCCGGTCAGGTGAGGGAACCCTAATGAAGGATGAGTTTCACTTTACCGCTCCCCTTGGGGTTCTGGGCCGCCTTGCGGAGTGCCTATTTCTGACCGCCTACATGAGGAAATTCCTGACCAAGAGAGCCGCCGAACTCAAGAGCATGGCAGAGTCCGAGGAGTGGCGAAGCTACTTGGCAATCAATGAAGAACAGACCGGCACGGGGCAATCAACTCCCCTTCCCGAGCCGAAGCCGGAAGGTCCGTGAGAATTTCCGTGAACTTTTTGCCAGAAACAGGCAACGTGTATGTATGGAGAGTGTGCCCTTGGCCGGGCCGCCTGAACCATGAATACCGCCGAATCCGCGACCGCAGCACCCGACCTCGACCGGTTGTTCCGGGAGAGCGCGGTTGATTTGGAAAGGTATTTTCTGCGGCGTCATGGAAGCAGCGAGGAAGCCCGCGATCTCGTGCAGGAGGTCTTCCTCCAGCTCGCGAAGTCACAGGCGCGCCCGCAGGGTTCGGTCCGCGGGTATCTTTTCGGTATCGCGCGGAATTTGAGCGCCGGCTGGTGGAGGAAACATTTCCACCTGCCCCGTTTGGAATCCATCGAAGACCATCCGGATGCCACGGCCGACGCAAACAGCCCGGCTGATGCACGGCTGGAACAAGCCCGGGAAATTCTCGCGAAGCTTCCTCCGCGGGATCGGGAAATCCTTGAGTTCCGTCTCGGTCTCGGCCTCAGCTATGCCGAAACGGCCGATGCCCTGGGTATCCCCATCGGGACGGTGCGCTCGCGGCTGCATCACGCCATCGCTGAACTCCGCGAACGTCTGGCGAAAGAAAATCATCCAACCTGACAAAACCATGAATCAACAAACCCTGCGTGCCCTCATGCTGGATCGCGAGCTGGGAGAACTGACCCCCGAAGCCGCGCTGCTGCTCAATGCTTATCTCTCGGAGCATCCCGAATGGAAATCCGAATCGCGGGAGACGACGGACCTGCTCCGACTTGCTTCGGAATCCACCCGGAGATTCCCGGAACGCGGGCATGCCGCTTCCGCCCCGGCATCATCGTGGAATCGGGCATCAACACGTCTCCTTGCCATGGCCGCCGGCGTCGTTCTTTTCGCCGGGCTTGCAATCACCTTCGCCTACCGGGTCGGCCGAGAGCACGCCATCGCCGCCGAACGTCCGGCGAGCCCGTCGTCCTCACCGCAGCTTGCTTCGACTTCACCCCAGACGGCCCTGCCTTGGGCCCGTTATCAACTCCAACCCACGCATGATGGATACACGGTCGTGCCCCTTCTCAACTCCAATCCCATACAAAAGCCATGAAAACGAATTCCACCTTGTTCGCGGCCCTGCTCGCCGCTTCCCTGCTCACCTCCTGCCTTCCGCGTGAGCGAATGGTATGGTCTCCCGATGGCAAATCGGCGGTCGTCGCGACCCGCGACGGGCTCATCTTGGCGGACGCCGCGGGCAAAGCTCTCGCCCCGATCGAGACCGACGACGGTCTTTCAACGCAACTGGATGGAACCTTTGTTTGGTCGGCGGACGGCCGAGATTTCTTTATGGTTACGGAGAAGAAGGGACTGAAGTGGAAAGATGCAGCCAAACTTGTGCCGGAGGAAGCGCTCCGCGTGGAAGCCCTGGCTAAATCATTGCCGCACACCATTCGTGCCGCTCGCGAAGGCATGCCCGCAGGTGAACACAAACTCGAGAGCGTGATGGAGGGTCTCATCAACAGCGAACAACCGTTGTTCCTAGTGGCCCTGCGCGCCGCTTACGAATCGGATCCAGTCGCGGTAAAAGGACTCTTCACCGGGCTTGATGATGAAAAGGAGATCCTCGAAGCATTGGAAGACGAGACACTCGCGATCGTCATCTATCAAATCCGCTGGAAAAGCATGGTTGCCGGCGGTCCAGATTATGTGGTGGTGCCCGATCCCGTTATTCTAAAGAGCCTCTTCCCCCTCGGTCAACTCGCGCCCTCGCCGGATGGCAAACGTCTCGCATTCACCCGCAAGATGGGTGATCGCTTCTCGATCGAACATATTCCCGCCGATCCCAAGGAAAATCACCCGCCCGTGGTTGTTTACCCGGACATTGGTGCCCATGACTTTGCCTGGTCTTCCGATAGCAAACGATTGTTTGTCGCACGACTATTGGATAAAGACTTGCCGCTCGGACGCATCGAATCGAGATCCGCCGATCCAAGTGAGACCTCTGTGAGCCTGATCGCGGAAGGAATGATGGCGAACCCGCCATCGCTGGCCCTGCTCCCGGATGGTTCGATTCTTTTCGCCTCGACGCCGGCAACCTATCCGCTCACGACAAAGACTGAGCTAACGTCTCCGGCCTTCTATCACGTGTCCCCGGATGGTGCGACGATGACAAAAGTTCCGACCGCCGATGGGGCGTTGTCGGCGGACCTGGGTTTCTTCGCCGTTTCGCCGGATGGCCGCCACGTGGTAATCGTGGAATCCGGAAGCACGACGGTGGCCACGCTGGATCTGCAATCCGGGGAAGTGAAACTGGTCTCCAGCCCGAGCGCCGGTTGGCTATGCAGGACCCGCCCCGCCTGGAGGAACAATAGCGAGTTCACCTATGCCGCCGAAAAAGACGGTAAACCGGTGGTCATGCTGCACTCAATCGAATCCGGTTCGAAGCCCTGGGGCGAGGGATTCGCCGATGGCGCCTTCACTGATTGGCTTGAACTGCGGAATGAAAAGTGACACCACGCTACAAATCAATCTGCCGGCATCTTCTGTAGAGAGAAAATGCCGGCGGGAAACTGCGGAATACACCAGGCCACAAATCGGATGGGTTCACAATCCATGGGAGGACGGGAATGGTTCAGATCCCCACCTTTCATCCACGGAGGGACACGATCCCGCAGGGTCGTGTCCGTAGCTTGCTCGTTCGATGGGCCATGGCGGACGCGTCGCGGCGTCATTTGCCGAAAAGGGAGCACGGGCATCCTGCCCGATCCTGTCAGTTTAACACTCGAAATGGCAAAGAGTGATCAGATTTCAGGGCAAGACCAAGACGGTCTTGCTACGACTCCGATGGATCCTCACGGGCCATATCCCCTTGAGTTTCCACGTCAGGCGTAGCAAGAGCGTCTCGCTCTTGTCCCACAACGACTTGAACAACGAGAACCCGGAAGACCAAGATTCCTGGTGCCAATCTCACTGTATTGGGCATCCTGCCCGTGAGCGGGGCAAGTTCCGGGCGAGGACGCCCGGACTCCCATTTTGTCGAGAGAAGAACGAGTGTTGCGGGGTGCAACCCAAGGTCATTTCGGCTCCTGTCTCTGATGTTCGGAGCAACCAGAATCCTGTGGTTGCGGAAGATGGGAGGAAGATGGCAATGCCTTCGCCGCACCCTTGCCGCCACGACAAGAGTGTCGTGGCTCCGAACTAGATCCCGACCCAAGCGGTTTCTTGGTTTCTTCCCCATTCCGGGTTCAGTCCTTTTTCTTCTTCGACGAGGAGGAAGACTTCTTACCCTTCACATCGCCGTCCCGGTTCTTATAGGTGTTTTTTTCCAGGCTGTAACCCCGGGATTTCCACCATTCCGGCGAGTGGTAACCAGTAGGAAGCTCCCTGCGGTTCCGCGATTCATTGTAATCCGTGATGCGGATGTCGCGACTGGATGCGCTGGACTTCTTATTGTCGCTGGAGTGATCGTTACGGTAGTGGTCGTAACATTCGTCCCCGCGATAGCGGTCGTAGCCGGCATATCTCCCGTAGCCGCCGCCGTAATAGCCGCTCCCGTACCCTCCGTAGTAAGATGGGCGAACCGAACCGTAATATGGGTAGGAGTTGTAGCTCCGATAAATAGGCGGGGACCCGTAACCGGTATAGGATTCGGTATATCCGCTCTCGTAGCCGGAGTAGTCGCTGATGATACAGGCCGGGGTGGCCATGGCAAGGAGGATGGCGAAAAGCGGGGTGGTTTTCATGGGTGTTCGGGTTTCAGAAGGTTTGACCCGGGAGGGAGCAGATTTATTCAAGTGCTGGGAGAATCCCCGTCGCCAAGGCGGCGGTCGGGCACCAGATAGCCGGTCACATAATCGCGCACGGCGGCCGACAGCGCGGTCACCGGGCGGTCATAGCCGCTGTCGCGCAGACGCCGGATATTTGCCTGAGTGAAATACTGGTATTTGCCGCGCAGGGCCTCCGGCATGTCCACGAATTCGATTTCCACCGGTTTTTTGAGCGCCTCGAAAATCGGGGTCACCAAATCAAGCCAGGTGCGGGCCTCACCGGAACCGAGATTGAAGAGCCCGCCCGCCAGCGGTGAACGCGCGAGATGGAGTGTCATGTCCACGCAGTCCTTCACGTAGAGGAAGTCGCGTTTTTGCCCGCCATCCGTGTAGTCGGGGTGGTGGCTGCGGAAAAGTTTCACCGATCCGGTCTCCTGGATTTGTGCCGTCGCCTTGTGCACGACGCTGCGCATGTCCGCCTTGTGGTCCTCGTTCGGACCAAAGACATTGAAGAACTTCAAGCCCACGATACGCGAGAGCATCCCCTCGCGTTTCGCCCAGCAATCGAAGAGATGTTTGCTGTAGCCATACATGTTGAGCGGGCGCAGTTGGTGCAAATCCTCGAGCGTATCCTCCATGCCGGCCCCGCCATCACCGTAGGTGGCGGCGGACGATGCATAAACAAACCTTGCACCATGGGAGAGCGACCATTGGCAGAGGCGACGTGTGTAGTCGAAATTGTTCCGCATCAGGTAGCCGGCATCTTTTTCCGTGGTCGCGGAGCAGGCTCCCATGTGGAGGACGAGTGTGATGTCCTGGCCGATGGCCTCACCCGCTTCAAGGCGAGGGAGCAACTCATCGGCATCGACATAGTCGGCATAACGAAGCGGCACCAGATTACGCCATTTTTCATCGGTCCCGAGCCGGTCGCAGATCACGATATTCTCATGACCGAGCGAGTTGAGTTTCCACACCAGGGCGCTGCCGATGAATCCGGCTCCGCCCGTCACGAGAATTCGCATGTTCTTTTTCTGACTCATCTTCCGCAAACATCCATGTTTCCGGGCGCATGGTCAAGCGGTGCGGCGGACTTGCGGGGCGGGCCGCCCGCGCCCAAAGTTGCCGAATATGCCTGCCCTGCTCGAATTGGCCGCCGATCTCCGGAAAAAGGTGTCGAAACTCGGTTTCGCCCCACCCGTGGCCTGCACCTACAATCCCCTTGATTACGCTTGGTCCGGGCATGAGGCCTATCTCAAGGCCTTCGGTGCCGCCCCCAAGCGGGTCGTGTTCCTCGGCATGAACCCCGGCCCTTGGGGCATGACCCAGACCGGGGTGCCTTTCGGCGAAATCGCCAGCGTCACCGGCTGGATGGGTCTGCGCTTCGAGGTGCGGAAACCCAAGCCCGAGCACCCGAAGCGACCCATCGAAGGCCTCGCCTGCCGTCGTTCCGAGGTGAGCGGACGCCGCCTCTGGGGATTGTTTTCCAAACTGCATCCGCACGCCAAGGACTTCTTCCGTGATCATATCGTGATGAATTATTGTCCTCTCGTCTGGATGGAAGAGAGCGGAAAAAACCGCACTCCCGACAAACTCTCCGCCGCCGAACGAGCGGCCGTGGATGCCCCGTGCGACGAACATCTGAGAGCCGTTTTAGAGGCACTTTCGCCTGCTCACGTTGTCGGGGTCGGAGGATTCGCCGAAGGAAAACTGGCCGAGGTCAGCCGCCCCGGTGACCCGTGGAAAATTTCCCGCATCCCCCACCCCAGTCCGGCCAATCCCGCCGCCAACCGGGGATGGGACAACGCCGCCATGGCGGAACTGAAGGCGAATGGAGTGATGTGAAGATGGGGCAGCACCAGCAAGCTCAGATATTCTCGGATCAGAGGAAATGCGATGAGCCGGTGTGGAAGCTGATCCACTCGGTTGTCCGTGATGGTGTCGACCGGTTCGTTGGAGTTCGGGCTTTTGCCCGTCTGGTGCCGAGGCCGCTAGACACTGAAGATTGATGGTTGATGATTGACGATTTTTGAAGTCTGATTTTCCGTGCCTCTCCCTGGCAGCTCAAGGTCTTCAGGAAATCTTGAATCAACAATCAACACTCGTCATTCATCAAGAGAGTTGCGGGACGGACTAAAGCCCGAACTCCAACCCTGAGCCCCGAGAAGGGAAGATTTAGCGGTCTCTTTATGCGCGCGGCCTGAGAACTCGCCTACTCTGTTGACCTTCGATGCACCGTCATCTTCAAGCCGTGCCGGGGACGCAGGGTGATATCCGGCATAGGTTCAACCGGATGACCGGGAACTCCTTGTAACCGGAAGCTCTGCAAGACCATCGCCAGGATCAACCGGGCTTCCAACATGGCGAACTCGTGGCCGATGCAAAACCGGGCTCCCGCACCAAAGGGAATGTAAGCGTCCGGCGCTGGCGACTCGAATCGGGACGGATCAAAATCCTCCGGACGCTGCCAGAACGCAGGATGCCGATGAAGGGCAAACGGGGAAATCACTACCGACGAACCCGCCGGGATGTGGTATCCAGCGATTTCATCCTCGGCGATGGCCCTGCGCTCGATAATCCAAATCGGTGGGTAAAGCCGCATGGTTTCCTGAATGACCCGTTTGGTCAGTGTGAGTTTCGCGACGTCCTCAAGCACGGGAGTCCTATCGCCGAGCACCGACTGGATCTCTTCCATCAGCTGCCCTTCCACTTCGGGATGGGTTGCAATCAGATGGAATGTCCAGCTGAGCGCGTTGGCGGTGGTCTCATGACCCGCGAGCAGGAAGGTGATGGTTTCGTTGCGCAACTGGGTATCGCTCAATCCCTCGCCGGTGTCCGGATCACGCGCGCTCATCAGCATGCCCAACAAATCCTCACGAGGTTCACCTCTCGCTTCTGCTTCCCAATGGCCGGCGATGATCTGATAGACCACTTGGTCAACCTCCGCCAAGGCCTTGCGAAACCGGAGATTCGCCGGGCTGGGAAACCAATCGGGCAGCCGGATGATTTCCCCCAGACGGTTGAAAACATGCGGCAGCATCACCCGCATGGAACGTTCAATGGTGTCCGCATGGCTGGCCGAATCAATGCTGAACAGCGTGCGCGCGACAATGGCATACGTGAGCCGTGACATTTCCGACGCGATATCGAGAGCCGAACCGGGCGAGGCGTGCTCTCGCCATTGTCGAAGCATGGCCTCCGCGGCATCCGTCATCTTCCCCGTGAAACCCGCGATCTGGCGGTGGTGAAATGCCGGTTGCGCCATCCGCCGCTGGCGTCTCCAGAAATCGCCGTTGCCGGTGAGCAGGCTTTCTCCGGTGACCGAGCGTATGGTGTCGGTGCTGCGGGTGCGCTTGTCGTAGTTGGCAGCACGACTTTGGAGCACGTGTTCGACATGATCCGGATGATTCAGCATATGCACGACATGCGGGCCCAGACGGCAACGCACGACATCACCGTATTCGACGGCCGACCGTGTCACCAATCCGAGCACATCACGGCGGAAATCGCGAAGGTTCCCCAGCAGGAGAATTCCTGCCGGACCGGGCGCGTGGCGATGGGAGGCCAGGGACATGTCAAACTTGGAAAGGATAATGGAACCACGAACGGGCACGAATTTTCAAGGGGGCAGACGAAAATCCACATTCTCCTACGGACAAATGACAATCATTCCATCAACCTCTGGTTTTAGTTTTTCTTCGTGTTGTTTCGTGTCCATTCGTGGTTTCTAGGTTAGACCGAATACCCCCATTCATCGAATGCGCGCTTCCAGGCGACGGCGACCATATGTTTTGCCGATTCGTCCAGGGAAGAAAAACGGTTTTTCCGATAACTTGAAATCGAGTCCAGGTAACGCCGGATGGCAGGTTCGGTTTCGGCAAAGTCCCTCAGACCGAGTTTGCCGTAGAGGCTCCGCAATTCGCCCATGGGATCGCGCTCCAAATCCTCAAAACGGATTTCGTGCAGACGGTCTTCGCGGATCAAAGCGCGATCGTGGAAGTAGGCGTCATACATCCGTTGGTAGCGGGCGAGGATGTCGGTATCAACACGTTCCCGGTCCGGGCGCTGCAGGTAGGTGAACCAGATGGCGGTGTCGTGATAATGGCGGCAGGACTGGAAAACATCGTAGGGATGACGGTGGATGTGCACGAACTTCGCGTCGGGAAACATTTCCAGAAGCAGTTTCACCCGCGCGGTGTGTGACGGCGACTTGAGCACCAGCGGTTTGCCATATTTGAGGGTGAGCTTCCGGCAGAACCATAGGAGCGCGTTTTTCCATTCTTCGATTTCACCGGCCGGCACATCGGCAAAGGTCAGATACCGCGCATAGTTTTCCTCGTGGCGCGGGAAACTAATCCCGAGGTAAAGCGAGCGCAGGCTCATCAGGCAGGGGGCGAATTCGTCCTCCTGCGGAGTCTGGAAACTCATCGCCATGGCATCCATCGGGCGGGTTTTGGGGAGCATCCACGCAAAACGCCGGGAATGCACATCTTCCGTAGTGAGAAAGGTGTGCGGATTCACGACCTGATACGTATTCGCGAAAGCGAAGCGTTTATCCTCCGCCAGCAAATTGTGCAGATGGGTTGTGCCCGATCGCCAGTGACCGAGGATAAACAGCGGCGGCTCGACCTTGGTGGCGGTGATTTGATCGTAAAACTTCTTTTCCTCTCTGTGCCGGTGGAATGAATTGATCGTGCTGAGCAGGGACACGAAGGCCGCTCGATGCCAATAGACGGGATCAACGCGGAAATGGTTCTCCCTCAGCAGCCGGAGCCAATCGCCGGTGGTGATGCCGGCGAGGTAATTGTTTCCGATACTCCACCGGTTTTTCAGTTGCACGGGCATGGGTATCGACCGATCACATGCCCCCGAGTTGCGCCAATTCCGCCAACGTATCCTCGTTCTTGTGATTGCCCTTGATGAAGCGGCGGTAAATGTGTCCACCACCCCAGATGAGGTCCTGGCACTTGTCCATCTTCATGACAGCGGAAGCCATGCCCGGAGATTCCGACCATTCCTTGCCGCGCACCGCCGCGCCCTGCACGGCCTGGGCATACAGTGCGTGATCAAAATCCTCTGTCTCGTGCACTTTGCCGTCGTGGATATGCACGGTAGGAAAAAAGAGCGTGGCCCCCTGGGATGTGCGGAAATTCAACGCCATGGGATGGACCTCGTGTTTGCCTTGCTTGAGTTTGAAAACGGTGAACCCGAATTCCCGGTAAGCGGGCAGTTTTTCCCAAACGCCTTCGGGCAGTTTGAACCGATCATCCAGCCTTCCGAAGTCCCCGATGCCCGGCACGTAACTCGCCTCGAAGGCACCTATCTGCTCAACGGGCAGGGTGTTCGCCGCGAGGGGAACGGCACTTTTGCTGCGGGCAAAGCTCT
>JBJTQJ010000117.1:0-69668 GCA_046075565.1 Verrucomicrobiales bacterium
TGGGGCATCCCTCGCCCGGCACCGGAAGCGGTGCCGCTACGGGCATGGGTATCACCCAAAGATTGAAGAAATACCAAGGCGATTTTCCTTTGCGTTGATCCTTAAATTGAGGCATATGCCTCGCCCGCTCGGACACACCCCATCGCTCGACAAGTTACGGACACGACCCTGCGGGATCTTGTCCCTCCGGTTGGCAGATGGAGGCTGCAGCGCATGAACCGCCCATTGGCAGCAACCACAGGATTGTGGTTGCTCCGAACCAGAATCGTCCCCGCTGGTCACCTCATTTTCCGTCCACATCAAAAATCCAGGCGCTGGCGGGAGCTAAGTCTGGCATTGGCAGTCCTTCGCCGGAGAGAGCCGCAGACTCCGATCTGACTGAGGCTTCCGGATCGATCAGGCATTTCCCGTTGATTCTCGCGTGACGGAGTCCGGCGCGTTCCTGAATTTCCGCCGGAATCTGGATCTTCACTCCGCGCAGAGTTTCGCTTGGGTGCAGGTTCACGACGACGAGCACGGCGTGTCCGGTTTTCGGATTGGCCCGCAGATAGGCGTAAAGCCAGTAACCGCTGTCGGTTTCCCCATCGAGACGTCCGTAGGCCGGGTTTTCGATATTCGCGCTGTTCAGCGGGAAAATCTCCCCGGCAAGGAAGGCCGGGTGTTGGATGGCCACGAGCAATTTGCCATACCAAGTGCGCAGGGCGGCAGCATCCGGGACAAGTTTGGTCCCGTCGAATTTGCCGCCATTCCCCCACCCTTGCAGAGTTGGTAGCGACCAGTAGTCAAAAATGGTGGTCCGGCCATCGTCGCCGGCGTAGCCCTCGGCGCCAGTGGCCGGTTCTCCGGTTTCCTGGCCGTGGTAGAGCATGACGGGGCCGCGTCCGAGTCCGAGCAGCAATGCGGTTACGGGACGTCCGACTTTCGCGCCGTGTCCTCCCCATTGCCCGGGGTTGGCGAGCCTCACCTCGTCATGATTTTCGGCATAACGCAGCGAACGATGGAAAAGCGGTGCGGCATCCTGGCAGAGCGCTTCGATATCGTTGGCCCATTTTGGTCCGGTGAAGATCTCGTGCACGAGATCGTAAGTGGCGTCGTCATAAACCGAGTCGAAGCCGTTTTCAAGCAGCGCTTCGAGCACATTGCCATCGGTGAGTTTGGCCGGGTCGTTATCGTAGGCTTCCGCGACAAAGAACACATCTTTCGAGCGACCGCGGGCTCGTTGGATGGACCAGGCCCAGAATTCCATCGGCACCATGTGGGCCATGTCCACTCGGAAACCATCGATGCCGAGGGCTTGCCAGTAGGCCAGAATCTGATCCATTTTCCGCCAGGTATCGGGCACGGTCTCCGGTGCGGCCTCGGGACCCGGCAAATGGGAAGTGTCGCGACCGCGGGTAAAGTCGTGTCCGTAGTTCAGTTTTACGGTTTCATACCAATCGCCATCGTTCGGTTGCCACGTGATGACGTTGTTGCCGGTTACCCGGCCGAAGTTTTTCTCCCCGTCGAAAAGCCCGTCGCAACCGGGGCGCCCGGCCGTTGGCAACCGCAGGGGTGGTCCTCCTCCAGGTTGTTCCGCACCGAGGTAGAAAAAGTTATTTCCCGAATCGAAGAAAACATCCTTCTTGTCATTGGCCCCGAAGCTCAGATCGGGTTTCACGTCCGACTGGTAGGCCCGCGAGACGTGGTTGGGCACGAAATCCACCAGCACCTTGAGTCTGTAGCGGTGGGCGCGTTCGACGAGGGCCCGGAATTCCTTCAGCCGCTCGGTTGGATTGACCGCATAATCCGGGCAGACATCGAAGTAATCCTTGATGGCATAGGGGCTTCCAGCGAGGCCCTTGAGGATATCTGGATCGTCCCCCGGGCGTCCGGGATGTTCGGTCGCGCTGGCCTGTTCCATCACACCGGTGAGCCAAACATGGGTAACACCGAACTTCTTCAATGAGGTTACTGCGGCGTCATTGATATCGTTGAACTTCCCGCAACCATTTTCCGCGATCGTGCCTCCCGGTTTGCGGGTATCGTTCGCATTGCCAAAGGTGCGCACCATCAATTGGTAGATGACGGGGCGGCTGGTTTCTCCGGCCGGGCAAAGTGATGACATGGCCAGAAGGAGAACGGAGGTGGCGCAAAGAACCGGCTTCATACCTCGGCGGAGCCTCCGCTCTCTGATTCTTCACCGACAATGAATACCGCGAGCGAGGCGATGGCCATGGAAATGCCGCCCGCGAGCACGGCCTTCATGGCGTCCCCACCGAGGAATTTGTCCACGAGTTTGCCCAAGGCGACGGAGGCGAGGATCTGGGGCAGGACGATGAAGAAATTGAAGACTCCCATGTAGAAGCCCATTTTGTTACCCGGAATGACATTCGCGAGCATGGCATAGGGCATGGAGAGGATGGAAGCCCAAGCCACGCCGACGCCAATCATGCCGATGAGGAGATGCGATGGTTTTCCGGCCAGCGAGGCAAAGATTAGTCCGGCAGCTCCGATACCCAAGCAGAGAATGTGGATTTTTTTCGCCGAGAGAAACTTCGTCAGGGAAAGCAAAATGAAGGCGAAGAAGAAGGCGACGAGATTGTAAGCGGAGAAGCAGACACCACCCCAGGCACTGCCTTCCTGGTAACGACGGGCCGACGCGAGGATTTCGCGGAGCCGAGCGGCGGCAATTTCGATCCCGGGCGAATCGGGCGAATTGACGGCATGGCTGGCCAGGGCGTGGGCGAAGGTCTTCACCATGGGACTATGAATTTCCTTTTCATCGGGCTTGGCAGTTGCTCCGCATGTCGAGCGGATCAACTCGGCCAGCATGGCCGAATCGATGCTTTCTCCCGGATCGGGGTCCGCCCTCGCGAGGCCGAACATCTTGAGCACCGGCTCATACCATTGTCCCTTCGCGGATTCCACCCGCGCCTTCGTAAGTTCCGCTTTTTTCGCTTCATAGGACCGGGCAAGCGCGACGGCCGGCGGAAGCGAGTCCTTGCTATCTTCGACCAATTTTTGTGCCACGGGGTCATGAAGGCCGAGGGGCGAACCGCCGTAAACCTTTTTGCCCACTCCGGGCACGAAATAGATCCACATGCAGAACAGCGCGAGCCAGGTAAAGAACTGCACCACCGACAATTCCTTCATGGCCCGGGGCATGGAGCCGATACCTTGGAAAATTTCGGCAAAGGCGTGCCCGACCCCGGATTTTTCCTTTTTCATCTTCTCGAAGGCCTCGAGGTCTTCCGGCGGATGTTCGCGCGTCGTGAGGATGGTGACCATGACCGCAGCGAAGAATACCACCGCGCCGATGTAGAATGCGAGTTTCACGGCCGGAGGAATCGGGCTTTCCACGGTGGCCTCTTTGCTCACTCCAAAGCCTTCGGTCAAGATGTACGGCAAAGCCGAAGAAAGCACGGCACCGAGGCCGATGAGCAGGCTTTGCATGGCGAAACCGCTCTTTCTTTGCATGGGAGGCAATAGATCGCCGACGAAAGCGCGGAAAGGTTCCATACTTACGTTCACGGAAGCATCGAGAATCCATAACAAACCGGCGGCCATCCACCAGACGCTTGAGTTCGGCATGGCAATGAGCGCGAGGCTGGCGAAAATCGCGCCTACGAGGAAATACGGACGACGTCGCCCGAGCCGGGTCCATGTTCGGTCGCTGTAGTATCCGATGATCGGCTGGACGATGAGACCGGTCAGGGGCGCGGCCAGCCAGAGAATGGCGATGTCTTTTTCCTCCACGCCGAGGAATTGGTAAATGGCCGACATGTTGGCCATCTGGAGGCCCCAGCCGAACTGGATGCCAAGGAAGCCGAAGGACATGTTCCAGATTTGCCAGAAAGAGAGTGGGCGCTGGTTATTCATGGTTGATGGGAATGGGAAGTCCTGACCGTTAGTTTGGGGAAATGGTGCGGAAAGGAAAGCTCAAAATGCGGGCATTTGGCGTGCATTCCAGTCAAATTCCACGAAATCAATCGAATCGAAAATTTTCCCAACCGCATGACGATTCCCGACATGGATCTATGTGAACCCAATATTCAATCCGTTGTTGGGGCATAGAAAAACCCCGAACCGGCGGGCGGTTCGGGGTGAATTGTGTCAAAGGTATGTAGATGAACCAGTGACTCAGCGGCGACCCTTGCGGGCTTTGCGGGGTTTGGAGATACCTTCGGATTTCTTGATGTTGTTGACCGTGGCCAGGGAGATACCGAACTCCTGCACGATTTGAGCACCGGTGGCGCCCTCTTTGCAGCGTTTGGTCACTTGCTTGCGTTGGGCAGCGGTCAGAACGATGCGGGTGCGTCCACCGCGGGCGGAGCCATCACCTTGCAGCGCGGCCCACTGGGCGGGAGTCACGCTGAAACCTTTGCGCTCGAGTTTTTGCAGGAGTGCATCCAATGCTTGGGCGCTGGTGGCAGCGTCAACCACCGCTTGGGCCGCAACTTGAGCGCGGTTCAACGCTTCGGCGGGAAGGCTAATGCCCGGAAGAATCTTCACGGGGATCGTTATAGTATTGGTGTTCGGTTTGGACATGGGGGTGTAATCTGGATTCCAAACCCATTCCAAGCAACAAGTTTGTCACGCGATCACGCCAACGTTGTTTGGTGAAATCGAATGGATTCTACAGGGTCGAAATAAGAAAACGTTGTACGATCTGTCCGCCATGTTTCCATGGTTCGCGAGTGACTCTGCTACCGACAATCCCTTCAATCATTCGCTCCTCGGCCTTGAGAAGCACGGGATAGGCGCGCATGAGATCTTCCATTGGATGATGGTATTCCTCGATCCGAAGGCCCTGGGTATTGTCATAAGCGATCTGCGAAAGGTATCCTTCGTTCTCCCGAAGTTTTGCAAGAGCAGTGGCTCGTTCGACCACCGATTTGCCCTTTACCTTTGATCGATACCATGCAGTCTTGTTCTGGAAGAAATTGTAAAGGAGCTTTTCCGGAGCGGCATTGCCGTAAATATCGCCGACGTTACGGAGCAGTTCGAGCACGACCTCGTTACCCGCGGATGGAAAGAGATCTTGGGCGCGGGAGGTCAGGCGGTAAATCTTCTCCGGACGGCCGAACGGGCGCGGACGCCGGAACGTGTCCAAGATGCCCTTTTTGACCATGGCATCGCAGTGCTGTTTGATGCCCATGTAGCTGGTTCCCAGGTCGGCGGCGATTTCGCCCACGGCCTTCCCCTGCCCCCTTTTAATGGAAGCGAGGATGTCCATCCACTGCGGGCGGGCTATTTCCTTGAGTAGCTTAAAAACCATGGCCAAATCTCTGGTTTCCGGCGAGGTTCGCCGGACGAATTGTACAGCCTAGCAGAGGGATTTGTTCCGGTCAAATCCCCCTGCTTGCAGCCCGGCCCGGACGAGGTAATGGTTCCCAGCCCCACATGATTCACTCCCAGGAATCCGATTTGGACAAAAAGTTTGTTTCCCACGCGCCCGGCTACTGGCGCGCGGCCGGCATTTCCCAAGAGGACTGGAACGACCACCGTTGGCAATTGCGCAACCGCATCACTACCCTGGTCGACTTGGAAAAGCATCTCGTGCTCAGCCGTGAGGAACGCGCCGGAATTCTGCTGACCGGCACAAAGCTGTCCACCGCCATCACCCCCCATTTTTTCAATCTGATCGATCGGGAAGACCCCGACTGCCCCATCCGGCGTCAGGTAGTGCCCCGTATGGAGGAAAGTCTTGAAGACCCCGCGGAAATGAGCGACCCCTGTGGAGAAGACAGCCACATGCCCGTGCCGGGCCTGGTGCATCGCTATCCCGACCGGGTTCTCTTTCTCGTGACCGACCGTTGTGCGGCCTATTGCCGGTATTGCACCCGGTCGAGGGTCGTCTCGGGTGCCGGGGAGCAGCATCTGGAAACCGACTTCGACGATGCCTTTCGCTACCTTGAGCGTCATACCGAAGTGCGCGATGTGCTTCTTTCCGGCGGCGATCCCCTGCTCCTCTCCGACTCCCGTCTTGAAAGTATCCTCTCGCGGCTGCACGCCATCCCGCACATTGAATTCATACGCATTGGCACACGGATTCCGATTTTCCTGCCCCAGCGTATCACACCGGAGTTGTGCAGCATGCTCGGGAAATACCATCCACTCTGGATGTCGGTGCACACAAACCACCCCCGGGAATTGACCGTGGAAGTGCGCGATGCTCTGAGCCGCCTCGCGGGTGCAGGCATCCCGCTCGGCAACCAATCGGTGCTCCTGCGAGGCGTGAACGACTCGGTCGAAATCCAGAAATCTCTCGTGCACAAATTGCTCATGTGCCGGGTGCGCCCTTATTACCTCTACCAGTGCGATTTGATCAAAGGCTCGGCGCATCTGCGGTCATCGGTGGAAACCGGGCTCGCCATCATCGAAGGCTTGCGCGGACACACCACCGGCTATGCGGTGCCGCAGTTTGTCATCGATGCTCCCGGCGGCGGTGGAAAAGTGCCAATCAATCCCACGTATTTGCTAGAATCCTCGTCGGAAGGCACACGCATCCGCAATTACGAGGGCAACGTCTATCACTATCCTGCGTCGGAATCCGCAAGCATTCCCCATTTGTAATCCCATGCCCTGGGTCACGCGTTTTGCTCCCAGCCCGACCGGACGCCTTCATCTGGGCCATGTGTTCGCGGCAAGTTTGGCCAGTCAACGGGCCCGCGAACCCGGAGGAAAGTTCTTGCTCCGCCATGAGGACATCGACACGAGCCGGTGCCGGGACGAATGGCGGGACGCGGCGGAGCGCGATTTGCGCTGGCTTGGACTCGATTGGGATGGCGAGGCGGTCATTCAATCCCATCGGCAGTCGGCCCATCAGGATGCCTTGGAAAAGCTCCGCGCCCTTGGTGTGCTTTATCCCTGTTTCTGCACCCGGCGGGAAATTCTCGATGAAATCGCCCGCATGGGCGGGGCACCGCAAGGACCGGACGGTCCTCTATATCCGGGCACGTGCCGGTCGCTTGGCGAATCCGAGCGTGAGCGCCGACTTGCGGAAGGCCAGGAACCTGCGTGGCGCATCAATGTGGCCAAAGCCATGGAATTGACTGGTCCGCTTGAATGGCATGATCTGCGCCACGGTGCCCAGGTCGCCCAACCTGATTGCCTCGGCGACGCCGTGCTCGCCCGCAAGGATGCGGGAACCAGTTACCACTTGGCGGTGGTCGTGGACGACGCCTGGCAAGGTATCAACCTCGTCACCCGGGGTGAGGACTTGTTGCCCTCGACCCACCTGCACCGCCTTCTTCAAGCACTGCTGGGCTTGCCGGTTCCGGAATGGGAGCACCATCCGCTCGTCTGCGACGCCGATGGTCGCCGCCTTGCCAAACGCCATGACGACCTCGCTGTCGCGACACTCAGGGAAAGAGGATGGTTGCCGGATGACGTCCTAGCCGAGGCGCGTAAAATGGCAGGCACGTGAGACCGACGGGATGGGAATCGCTTGCCCGACAAGACAAAGCGGTCTTAATTTCCCAATTCCATGGCTGATCCCGCCCCTTCTTCCCCCCATGTCGTCATCCTCGGTGCCGGACTCTGCGGACTCTATGCCGCCCGCACCCTCCGGGCCAAAGGGATTGCCGTGACGCTGGTGGAAAAAGAAAGCTGGCCCGGTGGTCTCGCCATGGGCCAGTGCCACAATGGAAACTGGTATGACCTCGGCGTGCACATGCTGCACGAACACGACAAAGGGGTCTTTGAAGATATGAAAACGATCCTGGACGACGAGCGGATTGCCGTGCAACTCGACGCCAAGATCAAATGGATGGGTCATTACTACCGCTATCCCCTCCAATTCGGCGACATGGTCCGCCACATGAATCCGTTCCGCCTCGGTCACTACGGAATGGCTTTGGTTCTCTCCCAAATCTATTACAAATGGTTCCCCAAGGAGCCGCGGGACGCCGAAGAAGCGCTGATTCAACTCTACGGGAAGCCGCTTTACGAATTCTTCTTCAAGGAATTCACCCACCGCTACTGGGGGATTCCGCCGAGCGGATTGTCCGCCGGCTTCATCAAGTCGAAGATGCCACGTCTATCGGCCGTGGACCTAATCAAAAAAGCCCTTTCGAAGTTCGGCTTCAAGGAGAAGGAAGGTGCGGCCGTCGAGAGCGCCCTCCTTGATGAAACCCTGCATTATTCCCGCACCGGAGCGGAAACCCTGCCTCGCCGCCTCGCCAGTTTCGTCGAAGGCCTGGGCGCGAAGATCATTCTAGGGCATTCCGTCGCCGCCATCGAACGAGAGGGCGATCAAGTCGTCGCCGTGCGGGCCCGCGATGCCTCGGGCAACAAAATTCGTATCCCCTGTGACTGGTGCCTGAATACGATTCCCGTGCCACCGATGATGGCGGCCATCGAGCCCGCGCCCGAACCGGCAGTTGCGGAAGCAGCCAAAAAACTCCGCTACAAGGCTATCGCCATCTACGGTGTGCTGGTGAAGAAGGATCGTTGTATCGACTCGAAGTATGTCTATTTCCGCCGCCGAATTTTCCACCGTGTCGGTGAACCGAAAAATGGCGGACTGGTCGTGCGCCCGGATGGTCACACCGTGCTCATTGTCGAAATGACCTGCGATGTCGGGGACGGCAAGTGGACGAATGATCCGGAAACCTGGAAACAAATCGTCTCCGATTTGGAAACCGAAGGCGTTTGCAAACCGGATGAAATCGCCGAACACCACCTGCTCACCTGCGAGACCGGATATCCCATCTTCGAATTCGGGTTTGAGGAACACCACGACAAGGTGAAATCATTCCTCGCGGGTATCCGCAACCTCTCGACCACCGGCCGCCAGGGGGGCTTCTGCTACCCGAACATGCACGGTGCCATGCGGATGGGAGCGAAAGCCGCCGAAGAGGCCATGGCCAAAATCGGGAAGGCGTAACCCACGGCGAGTTCGCCGGGTAGTGGGTGGCGCGAAGGGGTTATCACCAAGGCAAGACCGTGAAGGTCTTGCTACGACTCAGATAGAGGCACACAGGCACCTTTCTTTGGAGTTTCCACTTCAACGGTAGCAAGAGCGTCCCGCTCTTGCCCTGCAAAGAAGATCTGAAGGAGCAAGAGTGGCTTCGTCTGCCTCGCCTACCATCTGTTACGCGGCTTCTTTCTTCGCTGGTTCGGCGGCCTGTTTCTTGGCGTCTTCGGCTGGTTTTGCAGCTTCGGCAGGAGTGGTCACGAGAATCGTGCGGGCGCGATCGGCATGCAGATACTTCGCGGCTATGGCGGTGAGTTCCGCGGCTTTGATGGATGCGTAATCCGCCTGCATTTCTCTCGCCCAATCGAGGACTTCCGGTTTGCTCTGGCTGCGGCCGAGAACGGTTTCGAGCCAGTAGCCATTGGAGCGCCTTTGCTGCTCGATTCCGGTCAACAAGGGTTTGAGAGCGCGACCGGTTTCCTCCTCCGTCGCTCCGTTGTTGGCGAGGTCATCGGCAATGGCGATGATCTTGGCGATCACCTCAGCGCTCTTCGCGGGATCGCCCGGTGAGATGGCCATGATGTTTCCGAAGTCTTTCCAAGTGTCGCTCGCTTGAGCGCCGGCATGAGGACTATAGGCATCGCCCATTTCCTCACGGATTTTCACACGCAGGCGGTCGCCGAGCACATCGCCGAGCAGGTTCAGGCGCCGGCTCAACTTGATGTCGCTTCGGTCGGCTGTTGGCCAAATGACCATATTCAAAGCCTTCGGGATCTTGCTCTGATACTCCAAGCGGTGGGCGCCGGCAGCCAACGCAGGCACAACCTTCGCGTCATCAAGAGCGGGCACCGCGCTTTCACGCACCGGCAGGGCACCGATGGTGGATAGGATAACCGGTTCCACGGCAGCGGGGTCGAAATCACCCACGATGGAAACCTCCAGTGCTCCTTTGGCGAACGCCTCCGCAAGCCAGGATTTTACATCATCCGTCTTGTGTTTCGAGAGTTCTTCCACACCTTCGAGACCGAAACGGGTGTCTCCTCCCATGAGCAAACGTTGGCCACGGGTGCCGAAAACCCCTTGGTCGGTCGTGGACATCTGCATCCCGAGGATGGGGAGCATGTTGCGGAATTGGCGCTCGGCTTCCGGCCGATATCCTGGATGGAGCAAGGAGGCGCAGAAGAGTTTGAGTTGGAGTTCCAGATCTTCAGGCCGGGTGCTGCCGGACAGGGCGAACGCGTCGTCCTCGACCGAGAAGGCCACACCCACTTTTTTACCCGCGAAAACGCGTTCCAAATCATCCACCGAATGCGCTTCGAGCCCTCCGCCATTCACGACCACGCCGGAGAACATGTCCAAACCGGGTTTGGCTTTGTCCATCGTCAATTTGCCCGCTCCAAATCGTCCGAGCATGGAGATTTCGTTTTTCTTGAAGTCGGTGCGCTTGAGATTGACGCGCGTGTTGTTGGAGAGCACGAGTTGCGTGATCCCGAGATCTTCGATGGTTTTCTTGGTGACCACGGTCCCGGGTTCGCCGATTGTTTCGTAGGCGAATTTCGCTTCCCCTTTGACTTCGATCGCATCGACTTTGACGGCGATGGATTCGCGCCAGGCCGACTCCAGCAATTTCTCACCGTCCTTGATTTCATTCTTGGTGGTGATGGAGACGAAACGGTCGTCACCGGACCACACGTCGCGGAGCGCGGCGGCGCAAAGCTCGGGTGTGATACCGGGCAGAGCCGCCTTGAACACTGCGAGGTCGCTCTCGGGCGAACTGAACACGCTGTTGTCATTGACACTTCCGATGATGTCCATGGCGATGGAGTCGGCCTTCTGGGTGGCCTGGGTCTTCACTGCATCCTCGTAGGCCCGCGTGAGATTGGCCGTAGCCTGGGTCAATTCCGAAGGATTGAACCCGTGATCGAGAGCGCGGCGGAGTTCATGCTCACCGACGGCAAGGGCTTCCTGCCAGCGGTCTTTCGCCGCGGTAACACTCACGCCGCTGAAGCGCACGAAATCGAGGAAGTCGTTCGAGCTGGCAGTGGCGGTCACGATGGGCGAGCCTTCTTTCTTTGCCAACTCCTCGAAGCGACGGTTGAGCATGGCATTGGCCAGTTGCAGGGTGAGCCTGCGGGCGCGCTGGGCGCTTGTATCGGGAACCGCCTGGTAGGACTTCAGGCAGGTGATGTCCACATCGGTGGACTTGACCTCGTTATCTTGGAAAACCCTGAAAGTCAGCCCGGTGGGCGTGACTTTTCCAAGTTCCGGATCGGGCGAGCGTTTTTCCAATGGTTTGATGGAACCGAAGACGGATTTCACCCTTTCCACCATGGCCGCCGCGTCGAAATCGCCGACCACGACGATGGTCTGACGATCAGGAGTGTAGTAGTGGGTATAGAAATCGACGAACAGATCACGTTGTGCTCCCGAGATCACCTCTTCCGTGCCGATGGGGAAACGTTTGGTGATGAGCGACTGCGGCAGGATGGCATCGAATTGTTTCTCCATGAGCCGCATCTCCACGGAATCCCGCGATTTTTTCTCCGCGAGGATCACACCCCGCTCTTTTTCGATCTCCTCGGCGGGCAGGGTCATGCCAGCCGCCCAATCCCGCATCACTTTGAAGCATTTGTCGATGGTCTCGTTGTCGTTCTTCGGCAGATCGAGCATGTAAACCGTCTGGTCGAAGGAAGTGAAAGCATTCAGGTCGGCGCCGAAGGCAATACCGAGATTCTGCAGAATGGCCACCAGTTCATCGGGTTTGAAGTTTTCCGACCCGTTGAAAGCCATGTGTTCGAGGAAGTGGGCGAGTCCCCTTTGCTCTTCACGTTCATTCAGCGAACCAGCGTGGACGTGCATGCGCAAACTGAGGCGACCCGGGGGTTCGGTGTGGCGCATGACCGCGTAACGCAGCCCATTCTCCAGTTTTCCCCAAAGGACATCGGGATGCGCCGGAATATCGGATTTCTCATGGGCGAAAGGCGGTGCAGCCGGCGCTGCAGAGACGGAAAGAGGCAGCACGAGACCGGCCGCGAGGGTGGTGAAAAGTGGGAAAATTCGCATGTTGGTTGTAGAAGCGCCGACCGAGGCGCCGATTGTCGGGGATTCTCCGCCAGAAGTCGGACTCCGGCAAGCGGGCGTTCGTGGGCTTGCCCCAATTGGCGGACCGGGCTAGGTTTTAATATGGCAAAAATTCTGGTCGGCCTCTCTGGCGGCGTGGACAGCAGTGTGGCGGCGGCCCTGCTGGCCGAACAGGGGCATGAGGTGACCGGGGCCTACATGAAAAACTGGATCAACGAGGAGAATATCGCCGGTCATTGCCCGTGGATGGAGGATATCGAAGATGCACGTCGGGTCGCGGACAAACTCGGCATCGGCTTTGAAGTGGTCAATCTCATGCGCGATTACCGGGAGCGGGTCGTGCGATATTTGCTCGAAGGCTACGCTGAGGGAGTGACGCCCAATCCGGATGTGATGTGCAACCGCGAGATGAAGTTCGGAGTCTTTCTTGAGCACGCACTGGCGCATGGATACGAAGGCGTCGCCACCGGTCACTATGCCCGCATCGCCCGGGGCGAAGAAAGCCCTACCCGGCTTCTACGGGGACGCGATCCGGGCAAGGACCAGAGTTACTTTCTCGCGCTCCTGCAAGCCCATCAGGTCGAGAAAGCGTGGTTTCCGGTCGGGGACTTGCTCAAGGCCGAAGTGCGGGACCTTGCCAAGAGATTCGATCTGCCCAACGCCACGAAAAAAGACAGTCAGGGGATCTGCTTCATTGGTGAGGTGAAAATGCGCGATTTCCTCCGCGCGTTTGTCGCGGATCAACCGGGGGAAATTGTAACCACCGATGGAAAGGTCGTCGGACAGCATGAAGGCCTGCACCTTTATACCCTTGGTCAGCGAAAAGGCCACGGCATCGCATCACCGATCCATCGCCTTGCCTACGTCGTGGTCGGCAAAGACGCCGCCCGCAACCGGCTGATCGTCGGATATGATTCCCAAGATACGCCGGGTCTCTATGCGACTTCCTGCCGGCTCTCCCACCTTTCCTGGGCCGGCCCCGTCCTTGCGCCCGGTTGCGCCCATCGGGTGAGCGCCCAACCCCGATACCGGAATCCCGCGCCATCGGCCACGCTCTCCATTGATGAAGATGGCGAACAAGCCACGCTGGTTTACGACGAACCCCAGAGGGCCTTGACACCCGGCCAGATCTGCGCCCTCTACGACTTGGAAACGAACGAAACCCTCCTCGGAGGCGCCGTCTTCGCCAGCATCGAAAACCAGTAAATCCCGCCGATTCCTCCCATGCCACTGATTGCCATCGCAGCCTGCGACCCCGATCGGGTGATCGGACGCGATGGCCAATTGCCCTGGCACCTGCCGGAGGATCTGAAACTCTTCAAAAGGATCACCCTCGGGCACCCGGTGGCCATGGGCCGGCGCACTTGGGAATCCCTGCCCCGTCGTCCTCTGCCCGGCCGTGACAATATCGTTTTCAGCCGCAACCTGACCGACCCGGGGGCCATTGTTCTCAAGGATGCCGGGCAACTCGCCGCGATGATTGGTGACCGCGACGCTTACTTGATTGGCGGTGCGGCCTTATACACCGCCCTCCTTCCTTTCTGCACGTCGCTCATTCTCACCCATGTCCACGAGCGCCATCCGGGTGACGTTTATTTCCCGGAATATGAGCGATCCTTTGTCGCGGAAGAAATCTTGCTTGAGACAAATGAGTTTCATACGATACGCTATCGGAACCTCGACCCACTCGCCCTTCCGGTCTGAACCGCCATGGAATCCTCATCCAATTCCTTCCCCGGAAATCATAAACACATCCCGGCTTCGCTGCCGCCCCCGCCGCCACGCCCATGCCAACGGCACCGGCGCCCGGTTCACCCAGGTTGCTTCGTTTCACCTGCCCGGCTTGTTTCGCCTACCTCGAATTGGACCCCGCGGCTCCCTATCACGGCCAGCCCGCGCCTTGTCCGATGTGCCAGACGGTCATCCTTCCGCCAATGGTGTTCCCCTTGGGAGCCCGCACCACGCCTCTGGAGGAACCCCAGCCCGTGCGCGTAGAACCAAAACGCGAAAACATGACCATCGAATTCAAACGCCGCCGCCGCGACGGCTAACCGGAGAAAGATTCAAACGTTCACGTCCGTAATCACCCACCACCATGAAAACCTGGCATTACCTAACTCCATCGCGCAGCAGCGCCACCGTGCAAGAAGAAGGCCTCGACGAACTCGTCGTTTCCGGCCAATTGACCCCGCAATCCATGGTCTGGACCGACGGCATGGCCGACTGGCAACCTGCCTCGGCCGTCCTCCCACAGATCTTCAACCGCAACGGAGCACCACCACCCATTCCGGCCGGCAATCCTCCCCCGACTCCCGGTCGCCGCTCCCATGAAGTGGACTTCGAAATCATCGGCGACGACCTCCAGATGATCGAAATCGAACTAGATCCCGGTGAAACGGTGATCGCCGAAGCCGGTGCCATGAACTATATGGACGATGGCATCGCCTTCGAGACGAAGATGGGCGATGGCTCCACCCCCGACAGCGGCTTCATGGGCAAACTCATGCAAGTGGGCAAACGTATGATCACCGGCGAGTCCCTGTTCATGACCCATTTTACCAACCGCGGGCAGGGCAAACGCCGCGTCGCCTTCGCCGCCCCCTACCCCGGCAGCATCATTCCGGTCGATCTACCCTCGGTCGGCGGAACCTTGCTTTGCCAGAAGGACGCATTTCTCTGCGCCGCGATGGGCACACAGCTCGGCATCGCCTTCAACAAACGCATCGGCGCGGGCTTTTTCGGAGGAGAAGGCTTCATCCTCCAGAAACTCCAGGGCGACGGCATGGCTTTCGTGCACGCCGGTGGAACCATCGTGCGCAAGGAACTGCAAGGTGAAAAGATCCTCGTCGATACCGGTTGTCTCGTCGCCTTCACCCAGGGCATCGACTATGACATCGAACGCGCGGGCAACCTCAAGAGTATGATCTTCGGCGGCGAGGGATTGTTCCTCGCCACCCTGCAAGGACACGGCACGGTCTGGTTGCAAAGCCTGCCCCTCTCGCGTCTGGCCAACCGCATCATCGGCTCGGCCAGCGCCCATGGCGGCAAGTCAACCGGCGAAGGTTCGGTGCTTGGCGGTCTCAGCACCCTTTTCGAGAATCGTTAAGCGGATGGGTTTCTCATGCTCCCCGACTCCGTGGCGATTGTCAGACGGCACACGGGGCGGGAAGCAAGCGTTCGGCCCATTGGCCCGCCGCCGAATTCGCGGGGTTTTTTGCAGGATATGCGGAGATTCAGGTCCGGATTTATGTAAAGTCTAGGCAACCAAACGGTCCCCCCATGGTTGCCCCCGGTCCGGCCTTTGATTTCGACGCGCGCCCGTTCATTCTCTTCTGGGAAGTGACCCGCGCCTGCGCCCTCGCCTGTCGCCACTGCCGGGCGACCGCTGTTCCGCGTGCCGATCCGCAGGAATTGAACCACTCCGAGTCGCTCGACCTGATTGATCAAGTCGCCGAACTCCGCCCGAACATGTTCGTGTTGACTGGCGGGGATCCCATGCTGCGGAAAGATTTACCCGCGGTCATTGAACACGCGGCCGGGCATCACGGGCTTCATGTTTCCCTGAGTCCATCCGCAACGCCCTTGCTCCTGCGCGCGGACTTCGCGGCCCTCAAGGCATCCGGAATCCAGCGCATGTCGCTCAGCCTTGATGGCGCGACAAAGGAAACGCACGATGGATTCCGCGGCCTGACCGGCATCTTCGAACGCACCCTGCGGGCCGTCGAGATGGCCCATGCCGCGGACTTGCCGCTGCAGATCAACACGACCATCCACAAGCGCAACTTGCACGAGTTCGAAGCCTTCGCCGATCTGATGCGCGAGCTGCGCCCGGCCATATGGAGTGTCTTTCTCATTGTTCCCACAGGGCGCGCAGGCCTCGAGGACCTGCCCACGGCGGAAGAGATCGAGCAAGTCTTCGAGAAGCTTCATCGTGTGGCCATGGATGCTCACTTCGAGGTCAAGACAACCGAAGGCCACCATTACCGGCGCATCGTCGTGCAGAAGGAATGTTCAGCCGGGCGCATGACCAAACGTGCGCCTCTCGGAATCCGCGATGGTCGCGGCGTGGCCTTCATTTCCCATACCGGTGCGATCAGTCCGAGCGGATTCCTGCCCATCGAAGCGGCCAATACCCGCACCGATTCACTGGTCGATGTCTATCGTTATCATCCCCTCCTCCGCAACCTGCGCGACCATGACCGTCTGCAAGGCAAATGCGGGGTCTGCGAGTTCCGTTCGATCTGCGGCGGCTCACGCGCCCGTGCCCTCTCGGTTTATGGCAGCGTCTTCGCGGAGGAACCCCTTTGTTCCTACCAACCCCGAGCCCTCACCCCCGCATGATCAACCTAACCCGCCTGCTCACCGGCCACGTCCAACCCGCCGACAATCTCCGCTACGGACACGGCCAGGGAGCACCCGCGTCCGCGCGCACCCGCCGTCCGATTGTCGTCTGGAATATCACCCGCACCTGCAATCTTCGCTGCATCCATTGTTACAGCGATTCCGAAGCGAAAGCCTACACAGGCGAACTCGATTGGGACCAGATGAAAGCGGTGGTTGAGGCTCTCGCGGCCTATGAAGTACCGGGTCTGCTGCTTTCCGGAGGCGAACCGACCGTGCATCCGCGTTTCGCCGATTTGTTGGAAATGGCGACCGGCTCCGGGCTCAAGATCACCATCTCGACCAATGGCACGCGCATCGACGCACCCATGGCCGAGAACTTCAAAAAGCTTGGCGTCGCCTACGTGGGCATATCACTCGACGGTATCGGGGAAACCCACGACCATTTCCGCGGCAAACAAGGCGCTTTCGACACCGCCGTGCGAGGATTCCGCCACTGTCATGCCGCCGGGCAAAAAACCGGACTGCGGCTCACCCTGACCCGCCATAATGTGGAGAACCTTGAGCGGATTCTTGATTTCATCGAGGAGGAGGATATCCAGCGTTCCTCTTTCTACCATCTTGTCCCGGCCGGACGCGGCAGCGGTTTGCAAGTGCTTGATTCCACCACTTCCCGCAAAGCGCTTGATACCCTCATTGCTCGGGTCGAAGCCTGGCATCGTGCCGGCATCCACCGCGAATTGCTCACCGTGACCCAACCCACCGACGGCCCCTATCTGCTTTTGCGCATGGAGCGCGACAACCACCCGGCCATCGAAGATGCACGTCGTCTGTTAGGCTGGAATGGTGGGGGCGCCCACTCGTCCGGCACCGGCATCGCCAATAATGATCCGAATGGCGATGTGCATCCCGATCAGTTTTGGCACAACATCCTCCTCGGCAATGTGAAGCGGACGCCATTCAGTAGCATCTGGGACGGCCGGGCCGAAGGAGCCGAATACCTCGAACAGATCCGCAGCTTGGGCAAACTCGACGATTCCGGCCGCCGCGCTCTCATGCACGGGTGGTGTTCCGATTGCCGGTTCTTTCCCATTTGCGGCGGCGGTTTCCGCACCCGCGCGGCTTTCGCGACCGGCGATCTCTGGGGCTCCGATCCCGGATGTTACCTGCTCGACGATGAAATCGCTCCCGCCAATGCCGTCTGATATCGGGGCAAACCGGGACAGACCGTCGTGGTGGCGTTCCGCTTGCCCGCTCCTCGTGCAGTTTGCTTAATCGGGCGGGGAAGCAGAAAAGCGCTCGTCCAGCCAGCGGTTCACGTTTTCCAGGAAGCGGCCTTCGAGCACACCGCAGTGACCGATTCCATCGAGGATGACCAATTCCACGGGTCCGGCGGCGGCGGCGCGGAGTTGAGTGCTCATCGAAGCTGGAATGAGTTTGTCTTCGCCGCCATGGACAAGCAGGACTGGAACTTGCAATTGCCGGAGGGCCGAGAGGTTGTCGAACCGGTCGCGCACAAGAAACCCGGGAGCCAGCCGCCGCCGGGCCATCGCCTCAACGCTCGTGTAGGATGCGACCAGAATCACGCCCGCGAATTTCCCCTCCGTTGCCAAGGTGGTGGCCACTCCAGAGCCGAGGGAAACCCCCAAGCCGATAATTGGTCCTTTCGCCTCGTCCTTCACTGCCACCAAGGCTTCACGGGCTTGGGCCAACATTCCTTCGCGGTTGGGCGGTCCCGGCACTCCACCGTAGCCGGGATATTCGGTGAGCAGCACCCCGTAGCCCATTTCCTTCCACACCGTGGCCAATTCCCACCAGTCCTCGATCAATTCCCCATTGCCATGGTAAATCGCCAGAACAGGATCTCCTTCCTTACCGGCAAACCACCAGGCTTTTCCCCCGCCGGAGAGTTGGAGGACTCGACCGCCGGACATCTGCAATTCGGCCGCAGACACATCCGGAGCCGTCCGAAACTGTCCGGGGAAGACCACCGAGCGCTGGAAGACCAACAGGAGGATCAGATACAACAAATAAAGCCGCCCTAGCCTGAAAAACCAGAGCCGCCAGCGCGAACGCGGGCGGCTATTCTTTGTTTCGGACGATGCCGGGGAATCCATCACTTCTCGCCGCCGGTGCCGGGCAGGAAGCGGTAGTAGGCTTCGAGACTGAGGGTATTCAAGCAGAGACGGTAAATATCGGCGTCGCGACCACCGGCAGATGTTGACTGCGCCCCTTTGCCGAAGTTGCCTTCCTGTTTGTAGGTTCCGTCTTCATTCTGATTGGTCAGCAGTTGATCCCGCCATTTCTTGTTCCACCGGTCCCAACTGGAACCGCCCTTTTGGAAAAGGGACAGGGTGGTGTAATACCATGCGTAGAGATTGCAGGTCGGGGAATTGTAAACCGGCTCCATTTCTTTCGTCATCCAGCGGATGGCCTCGCGAGCCGGGCGGCTGTTTTCTTTGCCCCACATTTGGAAACAAAGGGCGCCGACGCCGACCAGTCGCTGCCCCGTGCTGCCTTTGCCCGTGTAACCGAAGGTTCCATCCTCGGCTTGGATTTCTTCGAGACGTTTGAGCGCACGATCCACGGCCTTCTCGATGTCTTTTTTCTCGAATCCCGCGTGGGACGCGGCCTTGAGCGCCTGCACTTGCCAGCCGAGCACAGAGGTGTCGCCGGGGCGGCTGCTGGCCTTGTTGTAGTCATAGTCCCACGAACCACTCGGGTGCTGTCCATTCAGAATCATCTGCACGGCCTGGTTGCAGACCTCCTGCAGATTCGGGAAATCCATCTTCAATTCCTTCACGAAGGTGAGAGCTTCACAGAGGGCATAGGTGCCGATCCCGTGCTCATAGACCCAGCTATGGCCTCCGGACAAGGAGATCTTGCCTTTCTGACTATTGCCCGTGTTGACAAGGAACGTGATGGCCTTGGTGACAGTCTCGCCATACTCCTGCGACTTCGGGGTTTCGCAGTGGCCCAGGAATGCGAGCAGGGCAAGGCCGGTCATCGACGCCTTGTATTGGTTTCCCCAAGAGCCGTCGGAATTCTGGTTCGCCTTCAGCCAACGCAGCGAGCGCACGACCGCGGCTTCACATTCCTCATTTCCTCCGCCCTCGCGCAAACGCTTGAGGCGTTCCTGCGGTGTGCAACGACCTTTCATCGAGCCGGGCAATCCACCGAGACCGCCTTGGCCATCGCCCAAGCCGGAGCCGCCGAAGCCCATGCCAAGGCTCGTGCCCATGCCGATGTCGGCAATGGTGCTCTCCACCGGCTGCGTGGGGGTGAAAACGGTCGCCGTGGCGGAGTGGGTGGTGATGAGTTTGGCGCTGGAAGACGGAGACGAAGGCTTCGATTTCACCGTTTGTTGGGTGACCACCGGGGTCTCGATCGTGCCTTCGGTCGGAGCGAGGCTTTTCGCCTGAATCTCGGGAACGTCCTGCTGCAGAGCGGGCAAAATGATCAGAGTTAGAATCAAAACGGCAATGACATGCACCACAATCGTGATGACGACGGCAGACAATTTCCCGGCTTTTTCGCGTTTGCGGCGGATGGCATCGGCCTGCGCTAGGTTGTAGTGGGCGACTTCTTCGGCGTTATGGTATTGTTCCTGGTCCATGGGTCGGTGCAATGTAGGGATTATCACGGCCAGAACCGGGGTGTAAAGCCGAATTCTTCCGATTCATTCACCTCTGGAACGATTTTCCAGGCCATTTTGTTGGCGGTTTTTGCTAAAAATCCCGACTTCTGACCATGCCAAGAAAGAAACAGTGTTTTATTTAACTTGGAATGAACCGAACCGCGCGGGTCGATCAATTGCTTTCTCCGCCGGTGCCGGGCAGGAAGCGGTAGTAGGCCTCGAGGCTGAGGGCGTTCAAGCAGAGGCGGTAGATGTCCGCATCACGCCCACCGGCTGAAGTCGAGGTCGCGCCTTTGCCGAAGTTGCCTTCTTGTTTCCAGATGCCGTCCTCGTTCTGGTTGTCGAGTAGTTGGTCCCGCCATTTTTTGTTCCAGCGGTCCCACGTGGAGCCGCCTTTCTGGAACAAGCACAAGGTCGTGTAATACCAGGCGTAAAGATTGCAATCCGGCGAATGATAGACCGGGTCCATTTCCTTCGACATCCAGCGGATGGCCTCACGAGCCGGGCGGCTGTTCTCTTTCCCCCACATCTGGAAGCAGAGGGCCCCCACACCCGCGAGACGTTGGTCGTTCGGACTCCCCTTGCCCGTGTAACCGAAAGTCCCGCTTTCGTTCTGGACTTGCTCGAGACGCTTGAGCGCGCGATCCACCGCCTTTTCAATGTCCTTCTTCTCTAAGCCGGCGTGGGAAGCAGCCTTGAGCGCCTGCACGTGCCAGCCAAAAATGGAGGTATCTCCGGGTCGGCTGCTCGCCTTGCTGTAATTGTAATCCCACGAACCGCTCGGGTGCTGTCCGTCGAGGACGATTTGCACCGCCTTTTCACACGTCTCCTGTAGGCTCGGAAACGGCATCTTGAGTTCTTTGATGAAGATGAGGGCCTCGCAGAGGGCATAGGTGCCAATGGCGTGCTCATAGACCCAGCCATGGCCCCCGATCATGGAGAGTTTTCCATTCTGGCCGTTGCCCATATTGACAAGGAATGTGATCGCCATGGTGACGGTCTGCCCATACTCCCGCGAGCGCGGGGTTTCGCAGTGGCCGAGGAACGCGAGCAGGGCCAGTCCGGTCATCGACGCCTTGTATTGCGTTCCCCAGGAGCCATCGGAATTCTGATTCGCCTTCAACCAACGCAGCGAACGCACGACCGCGGCTTCACATTCTTCATTTCCCCCGCCCTCACGCAAACGCTTGAGACGTTCCTGTGTTGTGCATCGACCTTGAATGTCGGGAGGCAAATTCTCAATTTCGTTCTGGCCGTCTCCGATGCCGTCGGGACCACCGAAACCCATACCCATGGCGGCGCCAGAACCAATCTGGGAAAGATTGCTCTGGATGGTTGGCGGAGCGAAGACGGGAGAAGAAGTGTTCGGCGCGGTGATCACCTTCATGCCCGTGGAAGGCGCCGTTGGCTTCGCCTTCGCCACCCGCAGATTGGGTGTGGAGGTCACTTGCTCTGTTGGCTCGAGCCTGATTTTTTCATCTATGATTTCCATGGCATCCTCCTGCAAGGCGGGCAAGAGGATCAAAGTCAGGAAGAGGATGGCGACGAGATGCACGGCGACCGTCACGATTAATGCCGAATACTTGCCGGCCTTCTCGCGTTGGCGGTGGAGGGCCTGGGCCCTTTCGAAATTGAAATGGGCGATGGACTCAGCATTGGCGTAGGTTGGCGATTCCATGGATCGGCGGGTTGTTATGAATCTCGCGATCTGAATCCGCCGGGACCCAAGATATCGCTCGACTCAGCTAACCAAGGAACGGTTTGCCCGCGCGATTTGTTGGCGAAATTATTCGGGCAAAAGTTTCCGGAGCGATTCCTCCGGGAATCCGGCGCGCGGGGCAAGAGCCGAGAAGGCACGTAGTGAAGCAGGCATTGATTGAATTCCCTAGCTTGCGGGTCGAGTTGGAAACGCCATTCACCGTCGATCATGAAAACGATTGGCGCACCTGAAGCCGATCAACAAACGATGAAGAGGCATCATGGCACCTCCGTGGATCTTTCCCCCGCCTCTTTGCAGAGGAGTTCAATCAATGGAGCCGGATCCAGCAAGCCGTGAGGGTGGTGGTTGCCTCCTTCTTTTGCGAACGTCTTCAACCGGCCTCCGGATTTTTCCCACAGTTCGATCATGGGCTTCGCGTTATCGACATAGGGAACCGTCTGGTCGGCCGTTCCATGAACCGAGATCAAAAAGACTCCATTCTTGATGGCGGGAGCCAGACCGTCGGTCGGCCGGATGGATTTTTCTATGGCTTCCTCATCGGAAGTGAACTTGAACTCGGTTTTGTAGAGCTCCCAGTCACGCTTGCTTCCCCCTCCCTTCTCCACAAGCTGGAGTCCACCGGGCCAGGAACGAATGTCACAGACCCCATTGTCCAGATAGAGCACACTCACGCGATCCGGATGCAGGCGGGTCCAGGCATTCACATAGAGCCCGCCGCGCGAGATCCCGAGCAGGGCGGGACGCGCGGCCAGTCCCCGTTTCCCGTGCAAGTGCTCATAGGTCTTTTCCCATGCAGCCATGGCACGTGGGGAACCGAACTGGTTGCTCACATTCACATACGCGACATGCCAGCCCTTGGCGAGCAGTCCACTTTCCAGGGTTTTCAAATGGCCGGCGAACTCCCCCACCCACAGCCACGGTTTGCCCGGAGCCGCTTCTGCGGGAACTTTCAATTGCAACGCCGTGCCGCCGATGTCAATTTTTTCAATCGTAAATGCCGGCGGGAGCGCCGGTTCATCCTTAGCGGGATAGGCAGGCAGGAGAAGAAGCGATGTCAACAAGCCGAGTAGATGGGTTTTCATATGAATCGGGTCAGGATTAACGAGCAGGCGAGTTCAAATATGGCTGTGCCCTTTCATTTCGTTAGATCAAGCATGGCTTTACCCATCGCCTCGCCGATGAGCAGGAAAGACTCGGCGTTCTCATAAAAATCCCACTCTCTGCCGCCGGGAGACTCTTTCTTCGGAAAAAAGAATGGGATGGCTTCAATGGTGGCCACGCCTGGAATCGATTTTCCGGCTGCGAGTTGGGCATCGTAAACCTGGCGCTGGTCTGCGTTCATCTTTTCGCCATGCTGGCCGAGGGCCGCCACGACAAAGGGGAGGTTTGGATTCGAGAATTCTTTGCGAAGATCGGAGATCAAAGCGGAAAGGTTATTCTGGTAGGCGGCGGCAAATGCCGGCGATTGGGCGTCGGCGATACCTTGGAACCAGACAAAGCCGGCCAGCTCGGGCCGATGGCCGGAGAATGGAGGACAGTATCGGTCGACGTCCGCGAGCGCCGTCTTGATGGAATCCACGAGTTCCAGATACTCCTGGCCATTGAGCAGGTATTGTTTGAAGTCCACCCAGCTATCAACCATTCGTGCGCCCGTGCCCGAGTGTTCCCCATTGCCGGGATTCTTGGCCACGAATGCCTTGCCATCGAGTTTCTTCTTCACCTTTTCCCAATACGAGCCGGTGATGGAATCGCCGATGAACAAGACCCGTGGCAACGGGCGCGACGGGTTCTGGCGGTTCTTCAAAGCCTCAAGGACGAATTCCGTGACCTTGGGCGAAAGATCCCCGACGTCGTGAACATCAAGGGCTTTCGGTTTTCCCATGCGGCGGCATTCCGCATTGAGATCAACAATGATGACCCCATTCTCGTTCATGATCTTGGCGGCAACCTCGTTGTATTTGTCAACCATGGCTCCGCCGGCATATCCCGGCGGGGTGTCTTCAAGAATCGGCGTGGTGCTGGCCCAGATGAGCGAGGCCTTGGTTTGCTTTAAACGGGCGACAATGGTGCGGAGATTTTTCTCGTATTCTTCAATCGGGATGCGGATGCTCCCCTGCCCGTTGTTAAATCGTTTTCCGGTCTTGTAGTCGATCGTCTGCTGGTCCCACACGCCGTGGTTGAAATGGATGACATCCCATCCGCCATCAAGATCGAGTCCGCCGCCACCGGTCGGGGATAGGAAGTCATAACCGAGCGAACGCGAGCCACGTCGGAACCAGATTTCGTGTTTCGTGGCGAAACGGATCAGCAGGACCGGCGCTTCGGTGGCTTCGCCAACCGTCTCGCCGAACATCAATTCGGCTCCGACACCAAAACCGCGCGGATCCGCCGAATCCACTGGCACACCGAGCAAGCGGGCCGGGTCGCGTGTGTTGTTCGAAAGCTGATGCGCATCGTAGAGAGCGACATCCGAGCGGGTCCTCCATTGGCCATCGTCATTCTTCAGGAAGGAAAAGCGCGGATTCTCCTTCATCACATTGAGAAGGATGCCTGGCTTGGCGGCTGCTGCAGCCTGATCGATTTTTTTCTCGCCCGGACCGCGCGCCATCCCATCGATCGAACCGGTGCGGAGAAAATTCTCATCCCCGGCGAGGACGAAGACCTTGAGTGGTTTATCGGCGGCGCTCGCGAAAGACGCTAAGCAACCGAAAGCGATGAGAGAGTGGAAGAAACGCATGAGATACTGTCGGTTCTTGCGGCTGGACCGCTCAGAGTTTTTCGCTACGGATGGTTTTGCTCTCCCCGTTGACCATGACTTTCACATCAGCGGGCTGAGGCGAACGGATTTTGAAATTCACCACTTTCCCCTTTTTCCATTCGAAATCGACTTGATGTCCGCCACGGGCGCGGAAGCCGGTCACTTTGCCCTCCGGCCAGACATCCGGCAGGGCGGGAAGCAGATGGATGATGCCCCCGTGGGTTTGCAGCAGCATTTCCGCGACGGCGGCGGTGCCACCGAAGTTTCCGTCAATCTGGAATGGCGGGTGCAGGCAGAAGAGATTCTGCCCTCCCTTCGCGATGAGCATGTTGAGCAGTTTGTGGGCGTGGTTGCCGTCGTGCAGGCGGGCCCAGAAATTCGATTTCCATGCCATCGACCATCCGGTGCTGGCATCGCCCCGGCGCTCCAGACTGATACGCGCGGCCTTGGCAAGCTCAGGTGTGGCCAACGGGGTAATCTCGTCGTGGGGATGCAATCCATAAAGATGCGAAACATGGCGGTGGTTGATCTCCGGCTCTTCGTAGTCTTCGAGCCATTCCATGATCTGTCCGTGTTTCCCGATTCGGTTCGGAGGTAGTTTGGCAATGGTTTCGACGAGTTGTTTTCGGAATGCATCGTCGACTCCCAGGATTTCCGCGGCCTTGATGCAATTGCCGAACAGTTCGCGCAGAATCTGATTGTCCATGGTGGGCCCCATGCAGATCCGGGCCGTCTGCCCATCGGCGGTTTTGAATGAGTTCTCCGGAGAATTCGAGGGCGCGGTGACCAGATAGCCGGATTTCGGATCGGTGATGAGCATGTCGAGGAAAAACTCCGCCGAGCCCTTCATGATTGGGTAGGCGTATTCGAGGAATTTCTTGTCGCGGTTATAGTCATAATGTTCCCACAAATGATCGCACAACCAAGGCGAACCGGTGGCCGTTGCCCCCCACCCCGCTTGTTCGCCCGGCGCGGTGAAACCCCAGACATTGGTGATCACGTGGGCCACCCATCCCTTCGCATTGTAGTATTCCTTCGCCGTGATGGCACCGGGTTCCTGCAGCGACTCGATGAGTTTGAACAAAGGCGTGTGGCAATCGCCAAGACCGGTGACTTCGGCCGGCCAGTAGTTCATCTGCACGTTGATGTCGATATGGTAGTCGCCATTCCATGGAGTTTGGATGCCTTCGGCCCAGATGCCCTGCAGGTTGGCGGGCATGGTGCCCGGACGCGAGCTGCCGATGAGCAAATAACGACCGCAGTTGAAATAAAGCGCTGCCAGCGAAGGGTCGGTGCCGCCCTTGGCGAGCGCGGCATGGCGCTGATCGGTCGGCAAGGCCGCGGTATTCGCGCTCTCGGACTTCCCATCATCCAGCCGAAGGCTCACCCGGTCAAAATAGGAGCGGTGTTCGGCGACGTGCGCGGCGCGGAGTTGCCCATACGATTTCTTTTCCGCTTTCTGGATATCCTCCTTTGTGGCTTGCAACGGGTCGGCGGTATTGCGTCCCGCGAAGCCCTGGTAGTTGGTGCCGGCCGCCACCAGAATGACAACCTCATTGGCGGAGTCCACGATCACGTTGTTCCCTTCGGTCTTGACCGTGCCGCCGGATGGGATGGCGCGGAGGCGGGCGACAAACTTCATGCCTTCCACATCGGGGCTTCCGCTCAATGTGTTGCCGGTCATCAACAGCCCGGAGTCACCATCGGCGGCGGTTTCAAAGTTCTGCAAGCGGCTCAGCGTCGCCGTGAAGGATATCTTCCCGGGCTGGTCGGCGGAAAAACGGAAGGCCATCACCTGATCGACGGCGGTGGAAAAAGCCTCGCGCGTGTAAGTGACACCATTCTTCCGGTACGACACGGAAGCCACGGCATCACGCAAGTCGAGCGCCCGCCGGTAATTATCGACGCTCTCCGCCGGCTCCAGGGAAATGGAGACGGGCAACTGGCCTCGACCCCGGTAATTCGAACATTGGATGGCAATGAGATTGTCGCCTGTTTTGAGGAAACGGTTGATGTCGACGTTGAACAATTCGTGCCCGCTGGCCTGCCAGCCGGGAAGTTGCCCGACCATTTCGCCATTCACGAAGACTTGTCCCTGGCGTGCGGCGGAGTCGATGCGCAAGACACCGAGTTCGGACCGTCTGGCCTCCGACAAATTGAGGTGATGGCGCAGAACGACACGGTTATCTTTCTCCAGTGTGCGCCCGCCAATCGTGGCCTTGCCATCGGCAATCTGATACTCGACCCAGCCGTTCTCATCGACCCCGGGCTTTACCAACCCGTCCATGACGCGGCCCACCTCGGCTCGTTGATCGCGGATATCGCCGGTAGCCGGTTCGATGAGCTTGTATCTCCAGTTGGGCAGCGGCTGCGAGGCTACATCCGATTTCCAGACCACATTGAGGTTTCCGAGTTCCTGGAAACATCCCCAGGGACCATTCGCTCCGCCTCTGGAGCCTCCGCCAGTGCAAGTGAACGTTTGATTGACCATCGCCTCTGCCTCCTCGTTTTTGCCGGCGAGGAGCAGCTCGCGGATTTTGGGCAGATTCTTCGAGGCATCCTTGCGGTTCCAATCCACGCGCGTGCCGGACCAGACAGATTCCTCGTTGAGGGCGATACGTTCACGGCCGATACCGCCGAAAATCATCGCGCCGAGGCGACCATTGCCAATCGGCAGTGCCTCCATTTGCCAACTGGCGGCCGGTTTTTGATACCAAAGTGTTGTCGATGGATCAAAGCCGGTCTTCTCCTCGCCGCGGCAAATGGTTACCGAGAGAAGGATGGCGGCGGCAATGAACGGAGATGAAGAAAAGCGCGCTTTCATGGATTCGTGGTTGGAAGTATAGCGGATTCGATGGATGCGGGTCCGAGCAGACCATTCTTTTGAGACAGATTGTCTTTGCCGGGAGAATACGGGATGGATGCGTGACTGAGACGCTTTCCGGGTGGCAAGGCGGCGTCTGCGGCCAATCTATTGTGCCACGAGTTGGTGACGCGGATACCAAGCGTGTTCTGCCCTTCGGCGACGAAGTCGGTGATATCGAGACGCCATGGCTTGGTCCAAACGGTCCCGGCTGTCTTCCCATTCACCGTAACCGTGGCAATCACTCCCACGTCTCCCAGCGAAAGCATGGTTCGTTCGCCTTTCCCCGGTTTCGCGAGGGTGAATTTGGTTTCGTAGTCAGCCTGCCCCGAATAATGGCGAATGGACTCATTCTCATGCCGGGTCCAATCGAGCAAGGTGGTGAAATCGGTTTCCCCGGGGGCGCCTTGGCCATGGAAACGCACCTTCCAATCGCCATCGAGTGCGGCGATCGTCCGCATCGTCGGGCTATTCGTGGCGGCCGGGCCGACCACCTCCGGCCCGATGGCACGGCCGAAGACCACAAAGATGCTTTCGGAGGCATCGAGTTTGAGTGGAACGAGCGTGCGCCCGTCGCGTTGGCTGAATGCTGCCGCTGCGGATATGGCACCGGAATCTGCATTCCACAATTCGGGTTGGCGTCCGATCACCCGCATGGATGCGGTGAACTCGACCGGAGTATCGGTGGTATTCGATAGGAAATAGATTTCGTGCTCGGGCGATGTGCGGTGATGGAAAACGATGCCACCCTTTTTACCGATACCGATTTTTCCCGCTCCCGCTGCGGCGCAAAGCAGTGGCTGGTCGGCGAGAACCGTCACGTCAGGCTCAACCTTGAGATCGGCGAGCAGCGTTCCGAGATCGATGCCATCATGCACCTTGCCGCTGCCGAAGGCGTGGGTCTTTGGCGAACCGCCTTCGAATGCTCCCCAGACTTCACCGGCGATTTTTGCCAAATCCTGATCACTTGCGGGAAACCCTGCGAGCGATGGACTGGAAACCGGTTTCGGTCCGAGCACGGTGGCGCCGTCACGAACGAGCCGCCGGATCGTATCGGCCACCTGCGGACGCATGATGGTTTGTTTGGGGAGGACAAGAACGGCATAGGAAGGGCCGTCGGGCACCGTGATCCGACCGTTCTTGACGGTGGCACGATTGATGAGCACATCGGAATTGATGTAATCGAAGTCATATCCGGCCGGCAGTTCCGGATCCCGAGGGCCTTGCATCGATGGGGCATTCTCTCCGATGTAGTAAGCGACATCGATGACGGGCACGCCTTGTTTGAGCAGCACCGAACAACGGCGCGTGTAATCGATGAACGCCTTCGATTGCTCAAACCAGGTGTTGTGCCGGTTGAAAGGCGTGCCGAACCAGGCGGTGATACCTGGTTTGCGCTCGTCCGGTTGATGGATATACACGTGAAGGATCTGATGATTGACGCCGGCTCCATAGGCCCAATCGCACCATTGTTTCATCGAAGCCGGTGACTGCGTGAAACTGCGGTTGGACGTGAAGGCTTCGGAGTAAACATCATTGCGTCCGTAAACATGGGAACAGCTCGAGGCGGCGCGGCATTCGATGTTATGGAGTGGCTCATTGTTTTCCCAGAACTCGGCCCCAACTTGATCGCTCTTCGAGCCATAAAACAAGAATTCCGAAGCAAACCCCCAGTGACCGTAATTTTCATGCCAGAGCGTGAGCTGGTTTTCGTTGGCCACTTCGCGTAATCCACCGACATATTCGGTGGCGATGGATTCCGAAATGAGATGCCGCCAGTCCCAGAGAAAACGTGTGGATACTTCCGGACTATCCACGACCCTTCCGGTCAGACACGGCAAAAATCGGACGGGAGAGTATCCGTAACGTTTCTCGAACTTCTCCACCAGCCCGTCGGTCCAATTCTGCGGCCCGGTTTCGTAGCTGTCGGCAATGACATACTTCAGCGCCTTCCGATCTTGCGGCGGCGTGCGGCGAAGAAATTCTCCCATCATACCGTCGAAAAGCGCGCGCACATGTTCGCGGCTCATTTTGTCCACTTCTAATCCCCTGCTCTCCGGGCTCGCGGGAGCGCACTGGGTCCCGATGGGAATCATGCCCGCGCGCATGACCACCCAACGTCCGGGAGGCGCGTCCCAGACCAACCGGCCTTTGGCGTCCATTTTGCCGGTGAGATTGATGACATTCGATGAACCTACCGCGCTTCCGGCGGCGACTTTTCCCTGCTCATTCCAAACATAGGAATCCCAGGGTGGCAATACCGAAGGACTCGTCTCGCCAAGCTGCTTGCGCACATATCCCGCGATGACGGCGCGGCGACTCAAGGCCAGCTTGGAAAAGGTGACCGGCTTGGTCGAAGTCAGGTTCACCCGCAGGTATCTCGCTTTCGTTTCCGGGAATGACACGAGAAGCGGATCTGTATTGCGTGGTCCTTGGTGTCCGCGTTGCTCCACGTGGCGGGCATGCTCGCGGAAATTCCGACCATCATCGGAAATGGATACCACGCAGGTCAGCGTATGGCCGAAGTCGCGCGTTTCCAATTTCAGGCTTTGCACCGCGCCCACTGCATCCTTCCGATCCAAGTCGATCTGCAGCGTTTTGGGCCCAACCTTAAATGGCCCCTTCGCTACGGGCGCTGGGCTGGAAATCTTGACCGAGCTCATGTCGATATCCGCCGACTCCTTCTCCGGTTGCTGGAAAGCGATCACCCGGACATCCTGGTAGTCTTTTTCCGTGAATTTCTCGCCGGTCGCGACGGGCTTGGAGCCATTGACCACCGGAAAGGTTTTGATCTCCGGCACCGGAAGCGCGAGATCGACGCGTTTTCCACCTTCAACGACCGTCTCGCTGGCGGCGAGATAACGCATGGACTGTGAGGATTTCACCCACGGACCACCCGACTGGGACCAACCGGGTGAGTTGAAAAAGCCGATCTCAACCCCGCAGCGATCCGCTTCTTTCACGGCCCATTGAAGAGCTTCCCACCAGGCATCGCTCATGAATGGCACCTTGCCTACCGGCGTTTCCCAACGCGCGCCCTCCCCGAAGATATGGCCGATGTAGGCACGCCCGATCCCGACCTTGGCCATGGCTTCCAGGTCCCGCGTGATGCCTTCTTTGGTGACATTGTCATTGATCCAATACCAGTAACATCCCGGACGTGTGTCCGGCGCGGGATTCCGGAATGATGCATCCAAAGTTGGGGACGCGGATACTGTTGCAGCGGCGACCGCAGAAAAAATGAAAGTGCGGATCATGGCGAGGACCTCGGGTTGCGACGCGCTGGAACGGTGAACGGATGGTAAATCCACTTCGGATGGATACGCAGATCCGGCGGGACTCTTTCCACTGAAACCAATGCAATGGTGACTATCAATCTACCGGTTTGGCCAAAATTTCCAGCAGGTGGCGCATCTCATCGTCGAGGTCAGGATTGGGCAGGTTGGGATTGGATTCTGTGTTCACAACCGGTTTCTGAATGATTTCCTCGGGCTGGTTCCACTATTTCCGAAAATTTTTTCAAAGCTGGACGGGTCCACCCTTCAAAAGCGCCAATTCTTTCTCGCAGGCGGCGAGTTTGGCCGTGCATTCGGCGAGTCGTTCGCCGAGCAGACGGGCGACAAACCGGTAAAGAGCGGCAAAAAACAAACTGCGCTGGTCGGGCGAAAGTCGGTCGAGGAATCCGCTTTCCACCCGCAGACAGAACCCGTGGGTGAGGCCTTCGACGGTGGCGCTTCGTGCCTCGCCGTTCAGCAAAGCCAACTCGCCGATGAGCGCGCCGGTCTCATCGATGCGTGCGACTTCTTCCACCCCTTTCACCACCCGCGCCGCCCCCTTGAGCAGGATACAGAAGTCTTCTGATTGGTCCCCTTCCTTCAGAATGATGTCGCCGGGCAAGAATTCCAGCACACTCGAACGGGCGAGCAGTCCATCGAGGGTTTTGCCTTCAAGTTGCGCCAAAAAAGGAATCTTCGCCAGGGTCGGCGGCAGGCGGCCGGGTTCGTGATTGAAAGGAATGATGCGCATGCAGGGATGCTGCCATCAACCGCGGGCGTTGTCGATGGGTTTGTGTGGGAACAAAATGGGGAGATCGGGCGTCCTGCCCGTGGTTAGTAAAAAAGGTTCGGGCGGAGATGCCCGCTCCCTTTATGCTCAAGCGGAACCGAGCACTTTGGCCATGAGCGCGTTCATGCGATCCACGGTCGGTTTCGTATCCTCCAGCAAACCGGCGGCAAGCAGGGCATTGTCGAGGAGTTGTCCGGCGACGAGAGCGGCGGTTTCGGGATCCTTTTCCCTCGCGGTCGCGAGTGACCGTAGGATAGGGTGACGTGGATTGTATTCAATTTCCACTTTCGCCTCATCATTGAAGTTCTCGTCCATGGCCTTCATCATGCGACGCATCTGCGTGCTCATCGCATCCTCCGGAACGAGAGCAACGACCGGGCTGTCGATGAGGCGGCGTCCGGCACCAACCTTAACCACCCGATCACCGAACGTCGCGCCGAGGAATTCCTCGAGTCCAATCTTCGCTTCGGCGGAAAGCTCTTCACCTTCGGTTGGAAGATCATCGAGTTCGAGTCCGGCCCGGTCGATGGACACGAGTTTTTTCCCTTCGAATTCACGCAGGGCATCTATCACGTATTGATCCACGCCATCGGTGAGCAGTAGAACCTCAAGTCCGCGGGCTTTGAAGGCCTCGAGGTAGGGGCTCGCCTCAAGGGCGGCGCGGGTGGGGCCTATGAGGAAATAGACTTGGTCTTGCGATTCTTTGGCCCGCTGGCGGTAAGCGGAGAAGGTGGTCAATTCTCCCGCCGGCAGAAGCGAGGATTCGAACCGGAGCAATCGTGCGAGCGCGTCCTTGTTGGTATGGTCGGTTGCGACACCTTCTTTGAAGAAACGCTCGAACTTGCGGTAGAAAGCGATGAAGGCCGCTTCATCCGCGGTGGCTTCGGACTCGAGCATTTTGATCACGCGTTTCGAGATGACATCACCGAGCTTTCGCACGAGCGCGCTGTCTTGCATGGACTCGCGGGAGATATTCAATGGTAGATCCTGGCTGTCGATCACACCTTTAAGGAACCGCATCCACTCGGGCAGCAGGCCTTTCGGAGTTGGATCAATGAGAACCTTGCGGCAGTAAAGCGCGACGCCCGGTTCGACTTGCCCCATTTGCCAGCGTTCCGGATTTTCAGATGGAACAAACACCAGCGCGTGGATATCGAGGGGTGCATCGGCGGCGAAGTGCAGACGGTAGGCCGGTTTGTCGAAGGCATGCGAAGTGAATTTGTAAAAGGCCTCGTATTGTTCCTCCGTGACCTCGCTTTTGTTTTTCAGCCACAATGCTTCGACCTCATTGACCCGCTGGCCATTGAGGAAAATCGGAAAGCCAACAAAGTTGCTGTAGCGCTCGAGGATGGAACGCACGCGGGATTCCTTGGCGAACTCTTTGGCGTCCGCCTTGAGTTGGAGCGTGATTTTGGTGCCCCGCTCAGGCACCTCAGCCGCCCCTATGGTGTAGGCACCGTCGCCATCACTCTTCCAGAGAAGTCCTTCGCCATCCGGTTGCCATGAACGGGTGTGGACATTCACCTCGGAGGCAACCATGAAGGCGGAATAGAATCCGACACCGAACTGACCGATGAGACCATCGGCAGAGCCGCCTTTTTCCTTGAACGACTGCAGCCATGCTTTAGTGCCGGAATGGGCGATGGTTCCCAGGTGACGGGCCAAATCCTCACGGTTCATTCCGATACCGCGATCGTTAATCGAAAGTGTCCCGGTTTCCTCGTCGGTCGTGATATGGATTTCCAGCGCAACTCCAGCGTCGTGCATCTCCTTCTCGACTCCTTCAAGATGGCGCAGCTTGCCAAGGGCATCGGAGGCGTTGGATACCAATTCGCGGATGAAGATCTCGCGGTCGGTGTAAAGCGAGTGCACGACGATATCGAGCAACTGCCGGATCTCGGCCTGAAAGGTATGGGTTCCGTCGGTGGTCGTGGTGGTGGCTGTCGTCATGGTTCGTTGGAATTTGCGGGCCGTGGATCATATCCACCTATCAGCTCTTGGCAAGTGATGGCGGCCTTTTAGCCCGCCTTGGCGAGCAGCGTTTTGATGGCGGCAGTTTTGAGCCCGCCCAGCTGGCAAACGCGGCGGAAGTGAGCGGCCTCGACAGGCGTGATGGAGAGGCGGTTGCCACGGCGGAGGATGAGCATTTCCGCGAGAGCGGGATCGGCGCGGAGTTTGGGCAGACCGACGAAGGCGGGTAGATCGGCGGCCCATTCCACATCGACGAGCAGCCAGCGCGGGTTCTCGGGCGTGCTTTTCGGGTCCTCGTATTCGCCACCGCGCTCGAACTGGGTGGGATCGGGTTTCGCGACCGAGCAGAGGCGGAGCAGTCCGGCAACACCGGGTTCATCGCAACTCGAATGGTAAAACAGACCGTGGTCGCCGGGGTTCATTTCATCCCGCATGTAGTTGCGCACCTGGTAGTTCCTTACGCCATTCCATGGTTCGCGGCGTCGCCGCCGCGCCTTGAGATCGGCGAAGGAAAAAACATCGGGTTCGGATTTGAAGAGCCAGAGTCGCATGGGATGAGGGAATTCAGGTCGCGCCGCGATCCAAGGTCATCACACATTCGAGATGTTTGGTTTGCGGAAAGAGATCAAAGGGCGTCACGCGCCGGAGTTGGTAACCGGCGGCGAGGAAAAACTTCAAGTCGCGCATCTGGGTGGCCGGATTGCACGAGATATAGACAACCCGGGATGGTCCATGGGCAAATAGCTGATTGAGGAAGGCCTCGTCGGTGCCGGCCCGTGGAGGATCGATGATGACCGACGTTTTCTCGGCTGGGAAATCGATGCCCGAGAAGATGGTTGCGGCATGGCCGGCGATGAACCGCGTGTTGGTGATGCCATTTTGTTCCGCGTTGGCCGTGGCCTGGCGGGCGGCGGATTCACTGACTTCGACACCGGCCACTTTCCCGAAGGCACTTGCGGCTGTTAAGGCGAACAATCCGCTTCCGCAATACGCATCGATAAGGAATCGATTGCCCGTCGCGGACGCTTCCTCGCGTGCATGACGGGTAAACTCCGGCAAAATGAAGGGATTGTTCTGGAAGAAGTCGCCAGCGAGGAAAGTGAAGGAAAGCCCTTCCACGACCTCGGTGGCGGGCGCGCGGGGATCCCGAACCACTCCCGATGGCGTCGCCCGCAATAACAAGGTCGCGCCTTTTTTCCTGGCCACCGGTGCGTTCAAGACCTCGGACCGCGCGGCCGGCAAGGCCTCGTTGATCGACTCCATGGCAATCGGACAAGCCGCGATGTCCACCAGGTCGAATCTCCGACCAGCGCGCAGGAAGCCGATGGGTCCGGTCTCCCCTCCCCTTGCTCCGTTGAAGTGCGGGGTGATTTTCGAGCGGTAGTGGTAGGGACGTGGCGAAGGCACGACATCATCCACGGGAAAATCGACCCCAGCCATGTGGCGGAGAAGTCCGGCCACTTGATCGCGTTTCTCGGCCAGTTGCGCGGGATAGGATAAATTCTGGTATTGGCATCCTCCACATTCTCCGAAAAGCGGGCACATCGGCTTCACGCGGTCCGGAGATGGTTCTAGCACTTCCACGAGATCCGCTTCCGAATACGATTTCTGATTACGGAAAATCCGCGCGCGCACCATTTCGCCGGGCAAAGCATAGGCAACAAAAATCACCCATCCATCGACACGGGCGATACCCTGGCCCAAATTGCCGAGCCGCTCGATCTTCAGTTCGATCTCCTGATGATATTCGAAGGGTCCCGGATGGAATCGAGCGGGCGGACGCGGCATGGGAAACTCGGGAAAATTCGCGCGCTCAGGGTTTGGCCGGTTTGCTGATGGCCTCGACCATGGTGGTGGCGATTTTGCTCCAGGCCGCGAGTTCTTCCGCCTTGATTTCCCGCTCTTCGGGGACGTCCATTTTCTCCGCCAGTTCGGCGAGACTTTTCCTCAGCGTCACTACTTGGGGTCGTTCCTGAAGATTCGGATGCAGACCTTCGAGCTGCGATTGGTAATAACGCACGATGTCCAGCCTCGCGATCAGCCTCGCGTGTTCACTGGTGAATGCAGCACCCACACTCTGGCAACCGACTTCAAAAGCACGCGACCATCCACCGAGCGAAACGAGATGGGCGATATCCACATCACGAAGGTCCGCCATTTCACGTTCGATGTCGCGTTGTGTCTTCGCCAGATCCTCTTTTAGTTCGTCGCCTTGTTGCAGCGAGGCATGCTCGAGCAGGGACTTGGAATGTGGTTTGATATGACGTCCAGTGCCTAACAACTCCGCGTGATCGAGAACGGCCTTGCCGAGACCTTCCATTTCCCCATACCGTTCGCATTGCACGGCGAGGAATCCATCGGCGATGATCGTTCCGAGGTTCAAGGCGACGCCGAGCCGATCCGTGCCAGGCACTGCAGGAACCTCACGTTTCACCTTTTCATAGGGGATGGCGCCCATGTCGGCGAGTTGGGTGAAAATCTTCCGAATCGAGGGCGCGGTGAACGCATTGATTCCGACCTCCTGGCGGAAAACCTCGTCTTCCAGCAAATCTTCCGGCACCGGTGCCAAGTCCTGCGCGGACAGCGCGCCAGCCGCCGCAAAAACGAGAAAGCCACCCGCCGCCAGAGGACGGAGCCGATTGGAAAAGTGAGTGGGGAGAGTCACAAAGGTGAGCCTAGCGGATCCTGGAGGCGGATTCCAGCAGAAATCCGGGTCTGTCGGCAATCTCCCGCCGGCGGGATTTCTCTAACCAATCCGTAAAGTCTCGACTTGACGAAATGCCGTTTGAGACGACCTTTGGTGACGGAGCGGCTCAACCCGGAAAGCTCCGCTCAACCCCACCATGGACTGGACTCAAACCGACTGGAGAACCGCCATCTGGCTCACCTGCTACTTCTTCGTGCTGGTCGGGCTTTCCGCCTATGGATTCCATCGTTACTGCATCCTCTTTCTCTACCTGAAAAACTCGCGGAAAAAGCCGCAGCTGAAGGCGACGTTCAAGGATCTCCCACTGGTCACCGTTCAGCTCCCCGTTTTCAACGAAATGTATGTGGTGCGCCGGCTGCTCGACTCGGTGGCCGCGCTCGATTACCCGAAGGAAAAGCTGCAAATCCAGATTCTCGACGACTCAACCGACGACACCACCCGCATCTGCGAGGAAGAAGCCGCCCGCTTGCGGTCCCAGGGATTTGATGTCGAGGTGCTCCACCGGACCGACCGCACCGGCTACAAGGCCGGGGCCCTTGAAGCCGCCACGGCCACTGCCAAGGGAGAATATCTCTACATTCTGGATGCTGACTTCGTTCCGCCGACCGACGTGCTGCAGCGAATGATTCATTTCTTCACGGACGAAAAGGTTGCCCTCATTCAGAGCCGCTGGGGCCACCTGAATCGCTCCTACTCCCTGCTGACCCGGATGCAGTCCATTTTCCTCGATGGCCACCTGCTGCTTGAGCAAACCGCCCGCAACCGCAGCGGTCGTTTCTTCACCTTCAATGGCACGGCCGGCATCTGGCGCAAGTCGGCCATCACGGACGCCGGAGGCTGGGAGCACGATACCCTCACCGAGGACATGGACCTGAGCTACCGGGCCCAACTCAAGGGTTGGAAATTCGTTTTCCTCAATGATGTCGAGACCCCCGCCGAATTGCCGGTGGACATGGATGGCTTCAAATCCCAGCAGCACCGCTGGACCAAAGGTTCCATCCAGTGTTGCAAAAAAATGCTCGGCCCCATCTGGCGCAGCAATGTGCCTTTGCTGGTGAAACTGGAGGCCACCGCCCACCTGACGGCCAATTTCGCCTACTTGCTCCTGATTTTCCTCTGCGTTTACACCCTGCCCTTCAAAATTCCCGGCCTCGGCCCGACCGCCAGCTTCTGGCTCGGGCTCCCTGTTTTCCTCATCGCCACGGTCTCGCTGCTGCTTTTCTATATTGTCGCCCTGCGCGGATTGCATCCCAAGACGTGGGTAAAAGACCTCATCTACCTCCCCATGCTGCTCGCCCTCGGCATCGGGATGTCGATCAACAATGGCAAGGCTGTGCTTGAGGCCGTCTTCAACCATGAAACCGGATTCGTCCGCACTCCGAAATACGGTGTGGAAAAAGCCGGCGAGGACTGGACCCGTCGCCACTACCGGGCCTTGAAGAGCGCCCCCGCCATGATCGAGGTGGTATTCGGCTTCTGGTTCGCCGCTCTGGTCATTATTGCCGCCGTGATGCAGGCTTGGGTGAGTGTGCCGTTCCTCCTGCTTTTCACCGTCGGTTTCTTCTACTGCGCCACCGGTTCCCTCTTTTCCTCCTGGTTCACCCCCAAATCCAAAGACGAAAAAAATATTGAAAATTCACAACTGAATGCTTGACATTCATTGAATTTCTGGTTTTCCTAAAGACAAATGACCACGCACTCGGAAAACCACAACTTTCGCAGCACCAAAAGGGCTTTTCTTCTGGGAATTCTCGGTGTGTGCGGTCTGGTGAGCTGCCAGCAGGTTGATACGAAACACCATGCCGTGGTCAGCGCTGCCGAACAGCGTATGGTTTTGTTGGAACACGGTAAGGTCGTGGGCACTTACCCTGTCTCCACTTCGAAGTTCGGCCTCGGCGACCAGAAGAACAGTTACCGGACTCCCATTGGTAAAATGGTCGTGGCCAAAAAGGTCGGCGGAAACTTGCCCAGCGGTGCCGTCCTGAAAAGCCGGCAATGGACTGGAGAGGTGCTCCCCCCCAACGCCCCCGGCCGCGACCCCATCCTGTCGCGTATTCTTTGGCTGAAGGGGCGCGAGTCACAGAACCGCCATGCCTTCGGGCGTCTCATCTACATCCACGGCACTACCGAGGAAAACCGCATCGGTTACCCGGTCAGTTTCGGCTGCGTCCGTATGAAGTCCGCGGATGTTATCGACCTTTACAACAAAGTCCGTGTCGGCACCCCGGTGACCGTTCTTCCCGGACGCATGCCCATGGCCGTGCAAACCGCCGAGATGCGTTCAGGTCTCCGCAAATGGACCGGCAGGGACAGTGGACTGGCCAAGAATGCCAAGGAGAAGAAACCTATCGCGCCTGACGACATCAAAGCCGAGGCCGATGTTTTGCCCCTCACGGTGCGCGAAAGTGATAGCCAAACTGGGACTCCCACCGCTTCCACCCCGGTGTCCTTCCGCAAGGACCCGGTTTGAATTGCAGGCTATCCGGACGGCGAGGGCTATGCCGATTCTGTGGAGTTAGCAGAACTCCGTGATCTTTGACCAGCCCGGCTACTTCGCCACCAACTCGTTGAATCTGGCGTGCAGTTTGTCGATGCCATCGCCCTGATTGGCGGAGATGGGGAAGATCTCGATTTTAGGGAAGGCGCGTTCGAGAGCGGCGAGGTTTTCGTCAGCGCCTTCGACATCCATTTTATTCGCGGCGATGATCCACTGGCGTTTGGCCAGGTCTTCGTCGTAAAGGCTGGTCTCGGTGCGGAGCTTACGAATGTCGTCGACAGGGTCGCGCAACTCCGTGCCGGGAGTGTCCACCACAAACAGGAGGAGGCGGCAGCGCGTGATGTGACGGAGGAACTCATGGCCGAGACCGATGTTTTCATGGGCGCCCTCAATGAGGCCGGGGATGTCGGCGATGGTGGCGCGACGGTAGCCGGGGAATTCCATGACACCGACCATCGGCTCGAGGGTGGTGAAGGGATAGTTGGCGATCTTCGGCTTCGCCTTGGACAGTTTGGAAACGAGGGTCGACTTGCCGGCATTGGGGAAACCTACGAGACCCACATCGGCGATCATGCGCAATTCAAAATAGAAAATCCCCTCTTCTCCCGGCACGCCATCCTCGGCTTCATCGGGAGCCTGGTTGGTGGCCGACTTGAAATGCGTGTTGCCGCGTCCACCCTTACCGCCTTTGCAGAGAACAAACCGGGCACCCACTTCCGTGAGATCGGTCACGAACTCCATGCCGAGCGATTCGGGGTCGTCGCGCCGGAGTTGAGCGGCTTCGGCAAGAATGGTCGCGTCGGTTTTCCAGACGACCGTGCCAGGAGGAACGGGTATCACTTTATCGCTCCCCGATCCTCCGGTTTTGTTCTGCCTCATGCCGGACTGCCCATGTTCAGCGAAGAGTTTGGGGTCGTAGAAAAGGGTGCGGAAGTGATCGGTGTTGTTGCTCACCTCGAGGATGACGTCTCCACCGCGGCCGCCATCGCCACCATCGGGACCGCCTTTTGGTTTGAAGGCGAGACGGGCGAGGTGCGGGCTGCCATTGCCACCATTGCCGGCGCGGGCATGAACAAGAATACGGTCAACAAACATGGAATCAGAAGAAAAAGCGGGATCAGTCGTGGGCCAAGGTCGCGGCCAAAGGCGCGTCTGCCGGCGAACTAGCTTGGCAAGTCAGGCGGATACCGCCCCGCGAGCCGAAGGTCCCGCGCACGACCATTTGTCTCGGAGCGCAGGCGGCCACGAGGTCGTTCAGGATGTGGTTCACGACGTCCTCGTTGAAGGCGGCGTGATTGCGGTAAGCGGCGAGGTAGAATTTCAGCGACTTCGTCTCGATGCAGCTTTCGCCGGGGATGTAGCGGATTTGGATGCGCGCCGTGTCCGGCTGCCCGGTGACCGGACAAAGGGAGGAAAACTCCGGGCAGTCGAGATGAATCCAGTAATCGCGGGAGGCGGACCGATTCGGGAATGTCTCGATCACGGCCTCTTCGGGGGAGGCGGGCAGGCGGTTCTCGCTGCGTCCGAGCAGGCTTAATTCCCGCGAAGCGGGCTTCAATGGAGAGGCGTCATCCTTCATAGTGAAAAACCACGGGCGAATCAATGTCCGGATGAAGGCTGTGGTGAACCGGGCAACTGAGTGCGCCGCGCTCGAGCGTGGACCGTTCCGCGTGATCGGGCGGCAAAGGCAAGTGGATATGAACTTTCAACTTGGAAATCCTCCGCGGCGCGGTCGTGGACATGGTCTTCTCCACCCCGATGCGCATTCCTTCGAGGGCGATGCCTTTCCGGCGGGCGAGAATGCCCATGATGGTGGCCATGCAGGTTCCGAGAGCCGCCCCCACCAGATCCGTCGGTGAAAAGCGTTCCCCTTTGCCTTCGTTGTCCACGGGAGCGTCGGTCTCGATGAGTGAGCCGGAGGGCAGATGGGTGGCCGTGCAGCGCAGGTCGCCCAGGTATTTGATTTCGAATTTCGGCATGGGACGGTAAAGATACCCTTGACCGGGAAAAAGGAAACCCCCGATTCATGGCCGAAAATGGGGGTCGAAACGGCCCGGGCCCGGAAAGATTCCACCCCTGGTTTTCCGGGGGCCCGAGGATGGGAATTGCTTCCCCTGAGCCCGCCCGCGATGCGGTCTCGCAAGGATGAGATGGAGACCGCCCAAATTGAGGGAAAAGTGATGAGCAGGAGAAGAATTTTCTTGGCAAAAACCGGCCCGCCAGATAGTCTGCAGTGGAGTATAGTCCAAAACCTCCCAGTCACTGTTTTGGTGTACCATTTTCCCCGACCAGAGATTTCGACTTTTATGCCCTGCCCCTCTCGGCTTTTTCTGACCTATCGGTTGTCCTCCGTGCGGTTTCCCAAAGCTTCGGACTAGGGTCAATTCCGCTATGAGCAACGGGCTTAGTTCCACGTCAGCTTTCCCGTTCCCATTCCCATCCCACACCCCGAAAACCACAATCCATGTATCCACGTCATCTCTTCGTCTGCCTGAGCCTATCCCTGCTCACAGCCCTCCCGACATTCGCCCAGGGAAAAGGAAAGAAGCTTTTCGGTGAAGGACACCCGTTTGCCGCCGAAGAACTGCCCGAAGGCGTGCTGAAGCAACAACTCCAGAAGCGCAATCCACGGGCGCGTGGCGAGGCCATGAAACGACTGCACTCCTTTTCCTTCCCGGAGAAGGATGCCGCCAAATACCTCCGGGTCGATGATGATGGCGGGGTCTTTATTGTCTGCCCGATCAATGGATGTGAGTGTGACGACCCGGCCCATAACCACGGGGATACCGCTCCCGCTCCGGAGAGTGCGGTTGGCCCATCGCCGGAGGCCGCGAATCCTTCCACCGAGAACATGCCCATCGGTGATGGCAGCAACGACCCCTTCAACCCCACGTCGTCCGTTCCCATCAGTTCACCTCCGGCATTCAATTCCAAACCCGGCGCTCCCTTCCACATTTACATGGACTTCAACGGAGCCTATGTGACCGGCAAGGCATGGACTTACAGCGATGGCACCACGACGTGGAGCACATGGGATTGTGACGCATGGAGTAATGACACGGATCGCACCACCTTCACCACTTCGGAGCAACAGGATATCCGCCGCATGTGGGAACGCGTGGCGGAAGATTACGCTCCCTTCAATGTGAACGTGACCACCGATGTTGCCTATGACCCGGTCAACTACACGGGCGACAAAAACAAGGTCGGCTGGCTTCTGACCACTCCGACGACCGACAAGAACGGCGTGCGCTGCCCCCACTACGGCTACGGTGGTGTCGCCTACGTCGGCGTCTTCGGGAATTCGAACTACTTCTCCACCTACCAGCCCGCATGGGTGACGCCCATGGGTGTCGCCAACACGTCCGAGGCTGCCTCCCACGAAATGGGACACAACCTTGGTCTCAGCCACGATGGCCTCAACAGCGGAGCCGCGTATTACGGTGGCCACGCCGCTACCTCCAGCGCTCCTTCCTGGGGTCCCATCATGGGCACGGGCTACAATCGCAACGTGTCGCAATGGTCAAAAGCCAGCGAATATTACGGCGGCAACCAGACCCAGGACGACCTCACCCTCATTGCCAATCGCCTCACCTACCGTGCGGCAGACCACGGCTCGACCTTCGCCTCCGCCACACCATGGGTCCAACACCCCGTCAACCAGCTCGGAGTGATTGAGAGAACCGGGCTGCAGGATGTTTTCACCTTTAACACAGGTGCCGGAACGGTCACTTTCAATGCCAGTGCCTATCGCTGCGATAACCAGACATGGGGAGCAAATCTCGATATCACTCTAGAACTCTACAACTCCTCCCAAACCCTTGTAGCCTCCAGCAATCCGCTCGCGGATACCAATGCCTCCATCTCCACCTCTGTTCCTGCCGGCGTCTACTACGTAGTTGTCAAACCTACCGCTGCAGGCACTCCCCTCTCCACCACACCCTCCGGCTACAGCCTCTATGGCTCGCTGGGCTTCTACTCCATCTCGGGCAGCTTCAGCCCGGTCAACAGCATCTTCCTCACTTCGCCCAATGGTGGAGAGACTTTAATCAAGTCCACGACCAGCAACATTACCTGGACATCCGGCATGGGCGGAAATGTCCAGATCGAGTTGCTAAAAGGCGGTGTCCTCAACTCCACGATTACCTCCAGCACCGCCAACAGCGGCTCTTTCGCTTGGAGCATTCCCTCCGGCTTGGCCAATGGCAACAATTACAAGATCAGAATCACCAGCATTGAAAGCCCGACTATTTCAGCCCAGAGTGCGGGCGATTTCAGCATCGCTACGGATCTCTTAGCCGATGCTCTTGACATCCAAGGCTATGCATGGAGCACCTCCGGCAACTTGCCCTGGTTCTCACAAACCGCCGTCACCAATGACGGCGTCGATGCCGCGCAGAGTGGTGCCATCGATCACAACCAGACCAGTTCACTTCAAACCACCATCGTCGGCCCCGGCACCATGACATTCAGGTGGCGCGTCTCATCAGAAAGCGGCTACGATTTCCTCCGCTTCTACATCAAAGATGTGGAGCAAACCGGTTCGCTCGCCCGCATTTCCGGCACGGTGAACTGGGTGCAAAAAACCGTCACCCTGCCCACCGGCACCAATACCGTGCGCTGGAGCTATACCAAGGACGGCAGTGTGGTCAGCGGCTCGGATGCCGCATGGGTGGACCAGGTGACATTCACGCCGCAAACCGTGCCGGGAAGCCTCGCCGTTACCCCTGCTCCCGGTTTCTCGCCCTCAGGGAATTTCGGCGGGCCCTTCACTCCCTCGTCACAAGCCTACACCCTCAGCAATACGGGAGGCACATCCATCAACTGGACAGCCGCAAAGACCGCTGGCTGGATCGATCTCAGCGCCACCAGCGGCACTCTCGCTCCCGGAGCCAATACGAGCGTCTCTGTCACTCTCAACAGTGCCGCGAATACGCTCAACATCGGGAACTACAATGACACCGTCACCTTCGCCAACACCACAAACGGAATCGGCGACACCAGTCGCGCTGTTTCGCTTACCGTCAACGCTGTTCCCGCCACCGTCACCCTTGGCAACTTGAATCAAACCTACGACGGCTTCTCGAAACCTGTTTCCGTCACCACCACTCCCGCTGGATTGGCCCACACCGTAACCTACAACGGATCTTCCACCGTGCCCATCAACGCGGGCAGCTACGCCGTCGTCGCCACCATCACCGAGCCGAATTACACGGGAAGCGCCAGCGGCACGCTTGTCATTTCCTACAATGTCTCCTACCAAGGAAACGGCAACACCAGTGGCACAGCCCCGGCAAACCAATCCAAACTCCAGAATGTCAACCTTGCCCTGGCCACCAACACCGGAAGCCTTGTGAAATCAGGTTTCACACTCGTCGGCTGGAACACCGCTCCCGATGGCTCGGGCACCTCATATGCCCTCGGTTCCACCTACTCCGGCAACGCCAATCTTACCCTATACGCCAACTGGATCTTGGGCACCTTTCTTACCTGGGATGCCAACGGCACCGCCTCAGGGCAGACCAATGGCGCGGGCGCATGGCTCGGAAGCAACCAGTGGTGGGACGGCAGCACCAACCAGACATGGATAGCCGGCGCCGAGGCGACCTTCGGCGGGCCGAATACCGCCGGTGGCGCGGTCACCCTCGCCAGCCCGACGAGTGTGAATACCATCACCTTCAATGCGTTTACCGGCACTTACACACTGGGCACGGCGGGCCAGACGCTCACGATCAATGGAGGTATCACGAAGAGCGCCAGTTCCGGTGCCGTGATCATGAGCAGCCCGATTCTCCTCGGTGCCGGGCAGGTATGGGCGAACAATTCCACCGGCGCTCTCACCCTGAGTGCAGCTGTGGACAATGGTGGTCAGGGGCTGACTTTCGATGGCATTGGCACAACGATCTTTGGAAGCACGGCTAGCGTCATCTCCGGGACTGGCGGGATTACCATGAACGCAACCGGCCGGCTCCAACTCGGAGGTGGACAGGTTCCCGTGCACACCTACAGCGGTACCACCACCCTCAATGCCGGTGTGACAATGATTTCCAACAATAATCTGGGAACCGGCAATCTCACCCTGAACGGAGGCGTGATCGAATCATATTGGAACACCAATCTCACCCGACCACTTGGTTCGGGGCCTGGTCAGGTCCAAATCACCGGCGGGGCCAGTGGATTCGGTATGAATGGCAACGCGTCGCTGAGTGTCATCTTCGGCGACAACGCCGCCAATGAAGCGGTCTGGGGCAGCCCCCACTTCAATCCATCGACTTTGGTTTTGCAAAGCCAGTATTCCCAGGGCACATCTTCCCTCACCCTGGCGAACAACATGGATCTCAATGGAGCCACGCGCACGATCCAAGTTTCCGGTGGGGTTTCCGGCACCGCATCAGCAACCCTCTCGGGTATCATCCGCAGCACCAGCGGCACGGCCGGCATCGTCAAGACCGGGAACGGCAACTTGATCCTTTCCGCCGCCAACACCTTCAGTGGTGACATCACGATCAGCGGCGGCTCGTTGCAGATCGGCAACAACACGGCAGGCACCCTCACCGGCGGGACCTACAATGGCGCCATTTCCGTAACCAGCGGCTCGACCTTCCGGGTGTTCAGTTCGGCCAACCAAACCATCAACGGCGTGATCAGCGGCGGCGGCGGCTTGACCAAGGCCTACGCGGGCACACTCACACTGTCCAACGCGAATACCTACACCGGCAAGACATCGTTGTCTCCGCAAACCACTGCGGGTGCCGGCACGGTGGTTGTCTCTTCCTTGAACAGCGTGGTGGGCGGCACGGCGAGCAGTTCGTTGGGCGCGCCAACCACCGTGGCGAATGGCACCATCGATTTCGGCAACACCTCCATCCAGGGGGCTGCAACCCTCCGCTACATCGGCTCCGGTGAGACCACCGACCGTGTCATCAATTTCCTCCTCAACGGAACCGGTGCCACCAAAACACTCGATGCCTCTGGATCCGGATTGCTGAAGTTCACCAGCACCTTCACTGGAAGTGGCAGCACCTCCAACGACATCATACTGACAGGTTCCAGCAACGGCGAGATCGCCGGAGGGCTTCCCTTCACGTTTCGCAATCTCACGAAGTCCGGTAACAATACCTGGACCCTTGGCGGAACGGTTGGCAGCAATGGCACCATCACGATATCGACCGGGAAACTGGCCCTCGGAGCCAATGGAGTCCTGCCCAATACCACACCGGTCTCTATCGCCGCCGCCACCCTCGATGTCGTGACCTATTCCGATGTGCTTGGAACATTGGATGTCACCGCCGCCGCCACCGTCCAACTCGGCACGGGCGCTTCCCTCGCATTCGCCGACAGCAGCCTCGTTGACTGGACAGGTGGAACGCTCGCCATCACGGGCACTTTCGTTCCCGGTTCCTCCATCCGCTTCGGCACCAGCGCCACGGCGCTGACTTCCGTCCAACTGGCCAAGATCTCCGCAGCCGGATTCGGGACGCTGAAACTTGATCCCAACGGCTATCTTACCAACGACACGACACCACCAGCGCTCTTGAGCATCACCGATGACCGGGCCGGTAGCCCCGCTCCTCTCGGCACCTCCGTGGTCTACACCGTCGTTTTCAGCGAGGATATGGATGCGAACACGGTTTCCGCCGCCGACTTTGGCAACGCGGGCACTGCGGCGATCGGCATCGGCGTCGTCGCGGAAACCTCTCCCGGGGTCTTCTCCGTGCCGGTCAGCACAACATCCACCGGAACCCTTCAACTCAAGGTCAACGCGGCGTCGGTCTTGCAGGATCTGGCGGGCAATTCGCTCAACACCAGCACGGACATCACCGATGACACCGTCATCACGGTCGTCCCGCCGAACACCGCTCCGGTGGCCAATTCCCAGGCCGTCTCCACCGACGAGGATACTTCCACCTCCATCACTCTCACCGCCACAGACGCGGAAAACGACCCGCTGACCTTCGCTGTTGTTTCTCCACCAACGAAGGGCATGCTCAGCGGCACCGCACCGAACCTGACCTACACTCCGAATGCCAACGCAAATGGAGCGGACAGCTTCACCTTCAAGGTGAATGATGGCAAGGTGGATTCCGCTGTGGCGACCGTTTCCGTCGATATCACGCCGGTGAACGACACGCCCGTGGCGAACGCCCAGAGTTTAACCACCGATGAAGATGCCGCTTCCGCGATCACACTGGCCGGAACCGACGTCGATGGCGATACACTGGCCTACGCGGTCGTATCTCAACCAACGAAGGGCATCCTGTCTGGCACCGCACCGCACCTGACCTACACGCCGAATGCCAACGCCAATGGCCCGGACAGTTTCACCTTCACGGTAAACGACGGCACGGTGGATTCCTCTGTGGCGACTGTTTCCATCGACATCACGCCGGTGAACGACGTCCCGGTGGCCAACGCCCAGGTCGTGACCACCGATGAAGACACCGCTTCCGCGATCACGCTCACCGGCAGTGATGTGGAAGGAAGCGCCCTGACCTACGCGGTAGTTGCTCAACCAACCAAGGGCACTCTCTCCGGCACTGCGCCGAATTTCACCTATACTCCGAATGCCAACGCGAATGGCGCGGACAGCTTCACCTTTACCGTGAATGACGGCACGGTGGATTCCGCGGTGGCGACCGTTTCCATCGACATCACGCCGTTGAATGACACGCCCGTGGCGAACGCCCAGAGTTTAACCACCGATGAAGACACCGCTTCCGCCATCACCCTGACCGGAACCGACGTCGATGGCGATACCTTGTCCTACGCGGTCGTTTCTCAACCAACGAAGGGCACGCTCAGCGGCACCGCTCCGAACCTGACCTACACGCCGAATGCCAACGCGAATGGCGCGGACAGCTTCACCTTCACGGTGAATGACGGCGCCGTGGATTCCGCGGTGGCCACTGTTTCCATCGACATCACCCCGGTGAACGACGTCCCGGTGGCCAACGCCCAGGGTGCGACTACCGATGAAGACACCGCCACGGCGATTACCCTCACCGGCAGCGATGTCGAAGGAAGCGCACTGACCTACGCGGTCGTATCTCAACCAACGAAAGGCACGCTCAGCGGCACCGCGCCGAACTTGACCTACACGCCGAATGCCAACGCGAATGGAGCGGACAGCTTCACCTTCACCGTGAATGACGGCACCGTGGATTCCGCGGTGGCCACTGTTTCCATCGACATCACCCCGGTCAACGACATCCCCGTGGCCAACGCCCAGAGTGTAACCACCGATGAAGACACCGCTTCCGCCATCACTCTGGCCGGAACCGACGTCGATGGCGATACCCTGGCCTACGGGGTCGTATCTCAACCAACGAAAGGCACGCTCAGCGGCACCGCACCGAATTTGACCTATACGCCGAACGCCAACGCGAATGGCGCGGACAGCTTCACCTTCAGGGTGAACGACGGCACGGTGGATTCCGCGGCGGCGACCGTTTCCATCCACATCACCCCGGTCAACGACATCCCCGTGGCCAACGCCCAGGGTGTGACCACCAATGAAGACACCGCCTCGGCGATCACCCTCACCGGCAGCGATGTGGAAGGAAGCACCCTGACCTACGCGGTCGTCTCCCAACCCGCGAAAGGCACGCTCTCCGGCACTGCGCCAAACCTGACCTACACACCGAACGCCAACGCGAACGGCGCGGACAGCTTCACCTTCACGGTCAATGACGGCACGGCGGACTCAGCCGCCGCGACGGTTGCGATCACTGTGAGTCCGATCAATGATGCCCCGGTCTTCATCGTGGATCCCATCGTCGCGGTCGCGGCCGACGAAGGCGTGGCTTATACCGGGGTGACCTTGGCAGGTTCCGCCTCCGATGCCGACAGCGGAGACACCATTACCTATTCAAAGGTCAGTGGTCCCGCTTGGCTTACCGTGGCAGCCGATGGTGCGCTTTCCGGAACGCCGCCGTCGGGCAGCGCCGGGCTCAACTCCTTCGTCGTGCGCGCCACTGACGGCGCTTCGGCCACGGACGATGCCACTCTCAAAATCACCGTCGCCGGCCTGCCCTTGCCTTGGGTGGCCACCGACATCGGCACCGGGATGTTGGCCGGTTCCACCACCCACAACGCGGGCACCTTCACCCAAGCCGGTTCGGGCGTGATTGGAGGAACCAGCGACGGGTTGCGTTACACCTACCAGACGCTCACCGGCGACGGCGAGATCACCGCGAGGATCAGCAACCTGCAAAACACCGGAACATCGTCGCGGGTCGGCGTCATGATCCGCGAAACCCTGGCCACCAACTCGAAGCAAATCTTCATGGGCATGACCAGCAGCGGTTCCTACCGCTGGACACGCCGGACCACCACCGGCGGAAACACCAGCACTACGAACAGCAGCACCGGGACGGTGCCCAACACATGGGTGCGCCTGGTCCGCAGCGGAACCACCATCACCGCCTTCAAGAGCACCAACGGCACGACGTGGACGACGGTGGGAAGCACCACCAACACGACCTTTGCCTCCACCTGCTACATTGGCCTGGCCGTGGGCAGCGGCAGCAACACCACCCTCAACACCTCCCGGTTCATCAACGTCAGCGTGACCCCATGAATCGCTCGCCTGCCCTGACGCCTTCTCCTACCTAGAGTTGAGGACTTCTTCTGCCCCCCCAGCCTCTCTTTCCTGAAAAGATGGGACGGGAGGGCAGATATTTGTCCCTTTATGCGTTTTTTCTTGACGAGAAATCCTCCGATGTATACATCGGCAATACATGAAGGATTGTGGGTGCCCTGCAATCCCCCATGACACTCCTCCTCCGCCCAATGAAAACCATCAAACCGATTTCGGCCCCTTCCGCCGGTTTCGCGTTGGTCGCCACTCTGAGTGTTTCGGCCTTGGTTACTCTTCTGATCATGGCCTTGCTAGGTCTATCCCTAAGCACCACCCGGCTTGAAATCCAAAATCGCAGCCAAGCCGAGGCCCAGGCCAATGCCCGATTGAGCCTCAAACTCGCCATCGGCGCTTTGCAAAAGCAACTCGGTCCCGATCAACGGGTCTCCGCCAACGCCAATATCCTCTCTGACCCAGCCAGTCCAAACTCGACGGTGGCAAGTCGCCACTGGACCGGTGTCTGGAGTTCCTGGAAAGCCGGAATTAGGCAAAACAGTCAGCACAGCACCATTGGCAGAGGCGGGGAAATGGCTCCGAAGTATCAGAGCAACCGTCGCGACTACTTCCAAGGCTGGCTCCTCTCCCTAAATACCGACGAGGCCCGGAACGTTGATACTCCGAAAACCCTGGCGCTGAGCGGGAGTTTACTTCCACAACAGGCCGAAACGGCAGTCACCTTGGTCGGCCCCAACACGCTTGGCTCGACGGCACCCGCCACGGATCAAATCAACGCCCGTTTGCTCGCTCCACCCGTAAGTGGGAGCGGGAAGCGAAACCGCTTCGCCTACTGGATTGGCGACGAAAGCCAGAAAGCCCGCTTGATGTCCGATACCTACACCGGAACATCCGCGCTCACCTTGGCGCAGCGGTTGGCCCGCACCCAGGCCCCTGCCGCTCCGGGAACCAAAACCATCAGCGAACTGGAAGGCATTACCCCGGAGCAAGATGCCCGCCTCCAAGCCCTTCCTAACCTGAGCAGTCTCGACCTGTTAATGAATACTCCCGGCAAGTCGCCCGCCAGGACCAACTTTCACTCCGCGACTCCCTATTCCCGGGGCGTTCTCGCCGACGTCCGTGAAGGTGGTATGAAGCGGGATCTCCAAACCATTCTGGAGAAACCGATCAACCCCGGCGACGTTTATAATCTTGAAGTCGCCAGAGATGCGAGAGGCGGCAGCTTGGAATTTCAATGGGCGACTTCTCTGAAGCCGAATGGAAACGAGTATCTGCTCTACAGCTTTGATGATATGGTCATCAGCCCGGTTGGGATGCCCGTGGGTCAAGCGACGGTTCCGATTCAGGACCTTTCCGCCTACTACCAGATGTATGACAGCACGCGCCCGGGCTGGAGAGGCGGCATTCAGTTCACTTCAAGCACTTCATCCCCTTCAAACAACCTTCTCCGCGGTGGAGTCATGGTCAGTAACCCGGATTACGGCGTGAGCACCAGCGACTACGTGAACTATCTTCGCCAGTCCTCCGCGCTTTATCGCAACGTCTATCCGATCAAGATTGAATACGTCCTCAGTTATCTAACGGAACAGCGCCCACAGGCTGACATTGACAGGGATCGCGCGAACGGCAATCCCAGCCCTGATACACATTGGATTAAGATCGGCATCACACCTTCCATGACCTGGTGGAACCCCAACAACGTCCCGGTCGTCATGAATTTCGGCGATCCCGATTTGGCCTCGATCATGATTCGTGAGAACGCGGTCCCATTGCAGATTGACTTGCGCAAGCATGAGACCTTCGGTGGCCCCATCACCGCCAACAGGGTTTTGCAACTCACCAATGTGACCAACACGCAACAAGGTGAACTCTACACGCTTTTCATCTCCGGCAGAACCCCCTTGGTATTCCAGCCCGGAGAGTGCAAGGTCCTCGCCCTGCAGTATTCCTCGCAGTCATCCGCCAGCGCGGGTCTGGAGAGTTTGGACTTCTATCTACGGGGAACCGGATCGAGATTTGCCGAACCATTTGTGCCGAGTCTCGAACTTGTTCCCGGCTGGAACCCGGGAAAATTCATCCGTCCCACCGGTCGGAATGGGGTTTCAACGGTTGGACTCTTGACATTCAAAGCGACTGATTTCATTTCCGCGAATATCTCCACCGGCACGGGGAAAGGCTATACCGTGGACTTCACCCAGAAGTCGCGGCACGGTCGGAACGCACCCGGTGTGATGTGGCATTTCCGCAGCTATGGAATCTACTTGCGCAGGTTGACCGGTGGTGACATTTCCACCTTCGGGCCATTCCGCACGGCCTTCAATTCCGCCGGGTTCAATCCGAGTGGAGGAGGGATCGCCGATACAAATTCAGCCGGTATACTCCTGCCGGGGCGGAGTGCAGGAACACTCATCAACTCCATGCAGGACCCCGGCAACTTGCTCGATGATATCCCTCAAGCATTCTTTTACTACGGGATGAAGGCGGCTACCGAGACCCACGAATCCGCCAACGCCTTCCCTGCCTCCGGCTTCGGAGCGGCCCGCCGCTTCCCTTCGCGGCCTTTCACTCACTCGACGGCAATGATGCCCCAATACATCGATACCATCGCCGGTCCGAATCTCTACAACATCGGCTGGAATTGGTTCTTCATGCCATTGAACAACAGTCTGGACGCCCCCGTTTCCATTTCACGAGACAGCTACGGGTATTATGGAGGAGGGTATACAGCGGAGAATGGCACCACCCATGTCGTCCAGCAGCATCTTCCCGTCTCCCCTCCCATTTCGATCGCTTCACTCAGCAGTGCCCAACTCAGCGGCTACAGTCTCTCGGAAGAGGCCGCCACCTTGGGATTCAATGGTTTGCCAGGCCGGGATCCGGACCCGACCAAGAACGAACCATTCCTTCGCACCACCGCGATTGGCTTCGGCGGCCTTGAACCCCGCACGCTCCAAGCGATTGGCAACTCCTACGCCCATCCCTACATTCCAAAAGCCGAAGCAATCACCACTCTGGGACGGGTTTACGTTCAAAATACCGCGAATCCAAACCCCACCCAGGAGCCCTATGCGGATCATTCCTATCTCGCGAACAAAGCCCTTTGGGATGAGTTTTTCTTCTCTTCCATCTACCCCACCCCCGGGTCGAATCCGGTTTTTAATTCACCAGTCAAATCGGTCGCCGATGTCGTGACCGGCTTCTACCTCAGAAATGAACCATTGCCGAACCGACGTCTCATCCCCTATCTGAACCACCCGAAATACTTCAACTTGACGGAGATTCTGTCGCAGTATTGGGATTACCGGAATGGCTTCGCGGACAAGATCGGCGCCTACATGATGGTCGAGGGCCCGTTCAACGTGAACACCACTTCGGAGGCGGCATGGAAAACCCTCTTCACCAGCCTCCGTGGCAAACCTGTTTCCCATCTTGACCTTGCCGATTCCACGAGTGGGAGCCTCAAGGTCACGGAGTCCACGCCTGCAGGAGTGCCCGTGGCCTCCGGCACCCTGCCCAATGGAAAGCCCTATACCGGAAGCACTTCCGACCCAAGTTCTCCCGAGCAGTGGACCGGTTGGCGTGAACTGACCGACAAGGAAATCGACGAATTGGCCAAGGCCATGGTCAAGCAAGTCAAGAAACGCGGCCCATTCCTTTCCATGTCGGAATTCGTCAACCGCCGGCTCGATGCCAACAGCACCGAACTGTCCCTCATGGGAGCGCTGCAAGCCGCCATCGACGACCCGCAATGTTCCATCAACCAGGGATTCCGTAACGGAATCCGCCGCTTCAATTCTCGCGAACGATCATGGGCAGGCGCGGCCTTCCCCGAGGCTTTGGACGGACCGGTAGCCTATGGCAGCTCGGCTTATCTCGACCAAGCTGATATCCTGCGGAATTTCGCCGAGCAGTTGACGCCGCGTGGCGACACCTTTGTCGTCCGGGCCTATGCCGACTCGGTTGATGCATCCGGGAAAGTCGCTGCCCGCGCGTGGTGCGAAGCCGTCGTGCAACGTCTGCCCAATTACAGCGATACCTCCAACGCCCCGCAACTCAAAGCCGCCGACCCTACCTTATCTCTTCAAAACAAACTGTTTGGTCGCCGCATGCAGGTGATCAACTTCCGTTGGCTCGACCCATCAGAGATCTGATCTTCTCCGCCTACCATTTCCTCTCCCTTCATGCTCTTGCGTCTCTTTCCGCACCGACTGCTCGCCTCATTCGCCCTTCTGCTCACCGGTTTCTGCTCCGCGCAGGACGCCACGGTAAGCATGCGTTTCCTGGCCTTTCCCGCGAAAGCGGAACCCGAACCGGTCGAACTCGTTGTTGGCGAGGGAAAAACCATCAAAGTCGACACTCCCGGAAACGAACTTTCCCAACCCTACAAGGTCGCCAATCCGGCCGTAATCGCCGTTGGCCAGACGGGTGTGGGTAGCGATGGCAAGCCGGCCTTCAACACCTATGGAAAAGCCACCGGGATTTCCGCGAAAGAACAAATCGTGCTATTGCTCCGCAAGGGAGAAGCCAACTCCGACGGGTTCGTTGTCCTGCCCCTCAGTGCGGATCTTGATTCCTTCGGTGGAGCGCACTTTCTCTTCATCAATGCTTCCAACCTCGAAGTCGGCGGACGCATCGGTGATAAGACCATTCAATTGAAACCCGGGCAGCGCACCATGCTCAAACCAACTCCCGACTTCACCGATGACATTTGCCAGGTTTCCCTGGCCTACATGCGCGATAACAAGTGGAAGATGTTCTTCGACACGAGGTGGCCGGCCAATGACCAAAGCCGCGCCATTGTCTTCTTTTACCAGAACCCGCAAACCGGGAGATTGGGCATCGCACCCATCACGGATATTGTCGCCCGGCAGAAGGAAGAGAACGCTGCAAATCCATGAAGCTGCCCAACAGCCGCCGAGCCTTCGTTGCCCACTGACGGTGCGCAGGCAAGTCGAACCGCTACGGATGTCGGCGTGACACAAAAAAAAGCGCCCGGGCCTTGGCCACGGGCGCGGATTTGAAGCTCTGTGGACAGAGACTCAGATAAGACCGGCTTCCTTCAGCACGGCATAGGCGCCATTTTTGCCGATGGTGCGGAGAGCGCGGGTGCTGAGCCGGACGGTGACATTGCGACCGAGTTCCGCAACCCAGATGCGCTTCTTCTGAAGATTCGGGTGGAAGACGCGGCCCACGACTTTGGTGACGTGGCGACCGACCCCGCCTTTTTTCTTGGCGAGACCACTGCGGTGGATACGGTTGCCGGTGGTGACGTGGGCTCCGGTGATGCTACAGGTGCGGGGCATGGGACGTTGGGTGGGGCTGGATTGAAACTTTGGTTACGGGGGCAGGATTTGAACCTGCGACCTTCAGGTTATGAGCCTGACGAGCTACCGGGCTGCTCTACCCCGCGATTTTGTGGAGGGCAAAAGTATCCAGAAATATCATCGGCGCAAGAAGAATTGTGAATAATTTTACACATCCGAAGTATCCCCGTGTCTTCCCTTGCCGAGCGGGCTGTCCCGGCGTATCAGGTTCCCATGAGTGAACCCGCCTCCTCCCCGTCTTCCCCCCTCCCACCTGAGTCCGTGCTCTGGGAAGGCGCCCCGTCGTCCTGGCAGAATTTCTGGTGGTGGCTGTCCATCATCGGCATTCCCGTCGCCATCTGGAAACATATCGTGCTCAAAAACACGAAAATCGTCCTGACGTCCCAACGATTGAAAATCCACTCCGGGGTCTTCAATAAACAAATGGAGGAAATCGAACTATACCGGGTAAAGGACTGGACCTTCCGCCAGCCGTTTCTCCAGCGGGTTCTCGGATTCGGAGAGGTCCTGCTGGTCTCGAGTGACCGCACCGCCCCCGAAGTAGCGTATTCATGGCTGAAAGATGCCGGCGTTTTTGCGGAAAAACTGCGGTCCGCGGTCGAAACCGTGCGGGATCGCAAGCGGGTGCGTTCGCTGGAAATGGACGACGGGGACTCCCTGTGAATCGCCCCCCCCGATTCCGCTTGATGATCCATGGTAGAGTGATATATTTAGGCGCTTTCGAGCATGGGGGGCGTCACGGTTTCGACTGGTCGTTCAACGTGCGGATGGCATGCCGGGGCTGACAGGATCCCCCGTTAAAAAGCCTGTCAAAACAAGAACAGCAGATTCCCATCAGGAACTCGCCCTGGCGGCTTAATGTCCGTCACATCCCACGTTTGACGCCTGCTAGGCCGTGAGATGTCATTCAGCAGGCTGGCTCCAAAGCCGGGCATCCGGGCCGAGGAGTGAGACCTTACAGGATGATCGGGGAACCGCAGCGGCCACGCGGCAGGGTTCTCTCAAAACCCACGGGTGGCTAAGCATGTAGAAGTTCGTGCCAAGAGCCATCAGGACAGGGGTTCAACTCCCCTCGCCTCCACCAGCCTTCGCCGAGGCTTCGGCTGGCAAGCCATCGGGCTTCGTCAGACGGAGCCTCGGCGAAGGCTGCCCGCCATAGCCCCGCCCCAGCGGGGCGACGGTAGAGTCAAGAAAAAAGATTTCCTCCGATGCGGATTTTTCTTTCATCGGATGCAGAAAATTGTCGCGTTTCCGCAAATACGTGCTAAACTTCCGTTCTATGTCCACGGCAAAACGAACGAGATTTACCCGTCGGGTCCCTGATCATGTAACGGACGAACTAGTAGCTGTCCTCCAGGACTACCAAACCTACCACTTCAACGATCTCTTCGAGAAAGTTTATCAAAACCTGAAGAAGCGAAATGCGGTGAGTGGTGGTGAAGAAATGCTCCGCCTGCGGGCCTACGAGAAACTCCAGAATCTCGTGGCCGGCAGCAAGGTGCATAAGGAAGGAAAAACCTATCGCGGCCTGCCCGGTATTGAAACCGTCGCGCCTTCGGTGCCCACCCGGGCCCAAGCTGCTTCCTGAGGTTCCATAGGCAACTTTCCCAACCTTTTCGAAATTCCAACAACCCGGAGGTCTCCCCTCCGGGTTTTTTCGTGCTTCGACCCGATGTCACGACTGAGTCCGGAGAAAACTGGCGCACCCGTGAGGACTCGAACCTCAAACCTTCTGATCCGTAGTCAGATGCTCTATCCAATTGAGCTACGGGTGCCCTGGGGAAGGGAAATCTATGCGGATGGGCGAAGCGCGCAAGGAAAAGTTGCAGAGCCGGAGCACAAATTCCACCGGCTTGCGCGGCCAACGGGGACCATGCACGTTTGGCCATGGAATCGATACTCATCACCGGAGGCAATGGCGGCATCGGCTTGGCTTGTGCCAGCGTTTTCCTCGAGCGCCGGCCGGACTGTAAGATTTTTTTAGGATGTCGGTCGGCCCGCGCGGGGGCGGAGACTTTGGCAGAGCAGTCCAATGGACGGGTGGAAATCCTTTCCCTCGAGGTCACGGACCCGGCGGCGTGGGAATCATCGGTGGCCACGATCGTGGAAAGATGCGGGAGCATCGACGTGCTGATCAACAACGCCGGACACCATCGTGATTCGCTGCTCGCGACCATGCCCCTCGAGGCATGGCATGAGGTCATCGCCTCCAATCTCACGGGCACCTTTCTCGGTTGCCGGGCCGTCACCCGCCCGATGATGGCTGCCCGCAGAGGGCATATCATCAACATCGCCTCGCTCAGCGCCTTGCTCGCTCCGGCCGGGCAAACGAACTACGCGGCGGCGAAGGCGGGGGTGGTGGCACTCACCCAATCCTTGGCCAAGGAAGTCGCACGCGCGGGCATCACGGTGAATGCCATTTGTCCCGGTTACATCGACACGGGTGCCTTCGACGCCGCGGCGACAAAAGAGATGGCCGCAAAAGTGCCGGCACGCCGACTCGGCCAAGCCCGTGAGGTCGCGGAGTTGTGCGAGTTTCTGGCCAGCGGACGCGCCCCCTATCTCACGGGAAGCGTGATCAAGATAGATGGGGGCATTTTCTGATTCCCCGTTTGGTGCTTGCGCGAAAGCCACGCCCTACTTATCCTGCAAGCTCTATCAAAAATACGGAAACCTCCCGCTCATGAATGCCGAATTGCGTGCTCGAATCAAGGAAGTAATGGTCGAGGAGCTGATGCTCCAAATCGAAGCCCCCGAGATTGGGGACGAAACACCTATCTTCGGCCCCGATGGCCTTGGTCTTGATTCCGTGGACGCGCTCCAACTTGTGGTCGCCTTGGAAAAACACTTTGGGCTCAAGATCACCGACGCGGAAGCTTCGCGGGGGGTGCTCAAGTCGGTGGCAACCATCGCGGGCGCGTTGGGAGAGCCCTAACCGGCCAATTGCATGTCGGAATCAAAATGGCGCTGGTTGCCGCTGTTCGCGGTAAAGTTGCTGATCAGTGCCGCTCTCTTGGCCTGGTTGCTCATCCGACCCGGGATGGAGAACTTTCCCGCTTTGGTTGCCTCAGCCGATCTGCGTTGGCTCGCCCCCGCCATTCTATGTGGAGCGCTTAATGTTATCTTCTGCGCTTGGAGGTGGCACGTCTGCCTGCGCGGGGTCGCAATCGCCTTGCCCTTCCATCAAACCGCGCGCATCAGTCTCGCCGCCAATGCCGCCGGATACTTTTCCATCGGCACGCTTGGCAACGATGCCACGAGGTTGCTGCTCGTCGCTCGTGCGACCACCGGGGGTTCCTTGCCCGCCGCCGCGTCCTTGGCCATGGATCATGCCGCCTCGATACCGGCAATGCTCGTGTTGCTGGCGGCTGCTCTCGTTCCCCTCGGCCTCGCTCCCACCCTCAATCCCGGAACGACTCCCCTGCTCCTGCTTTCTTTTGCCGCGATCGTGGCGGCGATTGTGATTGTTCGACTCAAATGGAAGACGATGCACGCGCGTATCCTCGCGTTTCTCCGCGCCGGGGCGACCTGGCGGGTCATGGCCATCGCTGCCGCGCTCTCCTTTCCCGTCTGGTTCTGTTTTGCCGGGATCTTCTATTGCGCGGCCCGCGCGCTCGGTCATGACTTGCCGGCCTTGTCCTTCGCGGGGATCTGCGCCATCGCAGATGCCGTGGCATCCCTTCCCATTTCCATCGCTGGTCTGGGTGTGCGCGAAAAGGCTTTCCAGTCCCTGCTGGAGATGTCCCACGGAGTTCCCGCCGCCGGGGGAGTTGCAATTTCCCTCCTCGGGTTCGGCATTTTGCTGCTCTGGGCGGCCATCGGGGCGCTCTGTCTGCTTGCGCAATGGCCGACCCGTGGCAAAACTATGGAGTGAATTCGCGAGAGCCCAGCATCGCCATCATCGGAGCGGGTCCGGCCGCATGCACCCTTGCGGCTTTTGCAGTCATGCGCAGATGGCGTCCGGTGGTCTTCGACAACGGACGCCGCCCGGAAATGCTCGTGGGCGAAAGTTTGATCCCGGCCGTGGTTCCGATTCTCCGTCGTATGTGCCTGGAAGACGAAGTGAAAAAAATCGCCCGCCACAAGCCGGGCGTCTCGTTCCTCCACGACGCCGCCGCCGCCATTCATTTCAACTTTGCGCCTATCGCGCGCCACCTGCCGACCTACGCTTACAATGTTGAACGCAAGTCGTTCGACCAATTGCTCAAAGACCGCGCGCTCGCGCTCGGCGCGGACTTCGTGCCCGTAACCGCCCGGGTTGAGAAAGCCCCGCATGGCGCCGAGCGAGAACTCCAACTCGACAGCGCGAGCCTTGATGCCGCCCGATCACTTGGTGGACGTCAACCCGATCTGATCATCGATGCCACCGGACGGAACCGCCAGATCTCCAAGATCCTCGGCATCGGCGCGGAACACGGTCCTCGCGATGACACCGCCATCTTCGCCCACTTCCGGGGATTTCCCGAATGCGGACCCGACGGTCAGGTTCTGATCTCCCGGATGAGCCACGGCTGGAGCTGGCGGATCCCCCTGCCCGATCAGGTGATGTCATTTGGCATCGTCGTGGACAAAGAAACCGCCGCAAGCTGGGGCACGACTCCGGAGGAACGACTCGAACGGGCGCTGCATGAGGAACCCATCCACGCGCTTGCCGGCAAACAACGCCCTTCGCGGATTTCTCCCGTGGCGGTCTATAACAACTACCAACTGATCAGCGAGCGCGCATGGGGACCCGGATGGGCACTGGCTGGCGATGCCCTGGGATTTGTCGATCCCATGCTCTCTTCCGGACTTTTTCTGGCCATGGAGTCATCATCCCGCCTTGATGAAGCCCTCGGTTCTTGGAAAGCGGTGCCCGGCGGCGGACCGGCTTTCGCCCGCGCCATGAACCGCTATGAACGGGACATGCGCCATGCTTATCAATCGTGGGCCACGCTCATCAACAAGTTTTACGACGGCCGCATCTTCGCCCTCCATGAAGCCGGTTACCGCATGAAACAACTGCGCAGCAACCGCCTCCAGCACGCCATCGACCGCCGCATCATGGCCCACATCGCCTGCATGGCTTCCGGGGCGACCACCACCGCGAGAGGAGCCAACACGTGGCTCACCGCCCTTTGCCGTTTTCTCACCGCCGGTATTCCCGCGTCAGATCTGGCGATTCAGGCATGATGCTTTCCGTTTGTTGCGCTATTCGAAAAACCTGCGCCTAACAAAGCCTACTATGCCTTGATAATGTAGCCAAGGTTCGCGAGCCTTCCCCAGTAGGCGTGGGTGGTGAGGGCATCATCGGTAAGACCCCCGGCATCGTGCTTGTAGGTTCGGGAGAGGAAGTCCACGAACGAGGCGTTCTTGTTCACATCGTGGGAAATGAGCACACCTCCTGAACGAATACGCGGCCAGAAAAACTCGAACTCCGCCATCTGGTGATCGTAACGGTGCACGCTGTCGTGAAGAAAAACATCGATCTGCTGCGGCACATCCGGGCTATCTTTCACATCTTCGAATTTCCCGATCACCCTGCGGAAACGCGGGCGGAACTCATCGGGAATGAGGCAACCCACCAGTTCATCTTCTCGTGGATCAATGCTCACCAGTGTGCCATCGAGAATGCCGTCGTCGGACATGGCCTTGAGGATAAGACTGGCGGAGCCTCCCATGTAGGTCCCCGTTTCGACCACGGTTTTGGGTTTGGCCCAACGCACCAGCGAATAGAGCAGGCTGGAATCCATCCGGCCCATCACACTCTTCACCCCTCGGGCCTCCGCCTTGGCTTTGAATTCCCGCATGAATGGACTCTCGTGCATCTCCACGACATCACGGGTGAGATCAAACCAATTGAGAGAGTGGCCGCGGACTTTCATAGCGCGGACTCTAACACAGAGCAGGACGCGCGCAAGCGGGGGGAAGGGTTCCGCGCGCCCATGGCCATTTCCCACGCCATCGAAACCCCGATTTTGACATCAGGCGAAACCGAACGATTCTTTCACGGCGGCAGCACGAAATAGGACCGCGCCAGAAGCCGACGTGGCGAAATGGTAGACGCAGCGGACTTAAAATCCGCAGCCCGCGAGGGTGTGGGGGTTCGAGTCCCCCCGTCGGCACTTCTTGAAATCAGGCAGGCAGCTCGTAGCCTTTGCGGCGCGGGCGGTCCTGCATGGCGGCGGCCTCCTTGTCGCCGACAATCTGTTCGGCTGCGGGATCCCATTTGATGGCGCGTCCGAGGCGCAAGGCAATTGCGGCGAGCTGGCAGATGGTCGCGGTGCGGTGACCGACGGTGGCCGGGCAGATGGTGGGTTTGCGGCTGCCGATACACTCGATGAAGTTCCGCCGGTGTTCCTTGGACTCATAGACCTGGATGTCGTTGGGTCCGAATTTGTGGCGATAGAGGTCCGTGGGGGTGGTTTCAATGCTCCCGCGGCTGGCGATGACCTCGCCTTTGGAGCCGATGAAGCGGATCATACCTTTCCCGGGATTACGATCGCGCCAGATGGTGATGCCGTCGGCGTAACGATAATGATCGTGGGGTGATCCCTCGAATCCTTTCGGGATGAATTCCACCGGGCCGGTGTTGTCGCGGTCGAGAGCCCACTGCACGATGTCGAAGTGGTGGGCACCCCAGTCGCCGAACTTGCGGCTGCCGTATTCCCAATAGCAACGCCAACCGGCACCGTAATTGCCCTTCACCCGGTTCTCCGAGTGTTCGAAGAATGGCGTGGGCCCGAGCCAGCGGTCGTAGTCGAAACCATCAGGCACGGGCACGACTTCTTCTTTCTCCGGCGGCTGGGGGAATTCGCCCAGAGCGCATTCGATGTCTTTGATTTCGCCAATCATGCCATTGCGCACGAGATTGGCGGCGACGCGGAAATAGCTCTCCGAACGCTGCTGGCTGCCAACTTGGAGGATGCGTCCATACTTTTCCTGAGCCGCGACGAGCAATTTACCTTCCTCGATGGTCAGGGTCATGGGCTTTTCCACATAGACGTCCTTGCCGGCCTTCATGGCGGCCAAGGCGATCGGCGCGTGCCAGTGGTCGGGTGTGGTGATACAGACGGCGTCCACATCGGGATTTGCAATCACTTCCTCGTAGCGGGCCGTGCCTTTCACATCGTTGAAGCCCTTTTTCTTGAGCCCGTCGAGAGCATTTTTCACCTGCCAATCCCTGACGTCACAGACAACAATGGGCTGGACTTCCTTCATGCCGGGGAAGGAACCGACGTGACCACCGGAAATCAGCCCCATCCCGATGAAGCCCATTCCGATGCGGGAATTGGCGGCGTCTTTGTCGGCATTACCCAGAGTCTGGGCGCGGACGATTTGTGGAGCAAGGACGGAGCCGGCAGCTCCGAACGAGGAAAGTAAAAAGCGACGGCGGTTGGAGGCGGATGAACGATTCATGGGATTGGAGTGGGATGGTGGACGAAATGAAGGTGGGCTGCAGGACCCGCAGAATGGGGAAGATACAACGTCACGACGGCAGAACTTACGGGAAAATGTGCGTTTTGCAGCTGGGTGGCGACTCGCGGATGGAATCCGCAAGGAAGTTGACTTCCTTCCCCCGGGAACGCGAAGGCGTTCCCGACATGTCCCCAACCGCGTCAAGGCTACGCCTTGAAGTGCTTGCTCGGAAGGATTGTGATGCGAAAATGAGGATGCTCTTGACCGTCGATTTTCCCGTCGAACATCCACGATGCCTGCCATCCTCCGGCTTTCTCCCGAATCGTCCGACCCGCCCGCTGATGCCGCGGGTGCGTTCGGCCGGGGTGCTGCCCTCTGGATCCAATGCGGGTCTGCCTCCGCTGGAATTTGGTGGGAGAATGTGCCTCCCCATCCCGAAGGCAAGGTAGCTACCATCGGGGCCTGGATGGCCGGAACAGAAGAGGAAAACCGCGATCTCCTCCGAGCAGCCATGGCGGAAATCCAATCCAGCGGCAGCACCATCGTGCTCGCGCCCATGGATGGCAACACTTGGCGGCGCTACCGCTGCGTGACCTGGTCGGATGGACGTCCCCCGTTTTTTCTCGAACCATTTTCCGAGCCCGATTCCGCCGCACCTTTCCTCGCCGAAGGATTCGAGATCTTCGAACGTTATTCCTCAGGGGCGGTTGATCTAACACATTCCGGACCGGATCTATCCGCTTTCCGGACAAAACTGGAAAGCAAGGGCGTGCACTTCGCCCCCATGTCTGGCGATGAATTCCCCGCCGCCCTCCGGGAGATCTACACGCTCAGCCTGGCCTCCTTCGCCCGTAATGTGTATTACACTTCTTTGGACTGGGAGACCTTCGCCGCCATTTACACCCCGCTCCGGCCGTTGATCCGCGATGGGCTGGTTTGGACAGCACGTGATGACGATGGGCTAGCCGCCTACCTGTTCACGATTCCGGATCGGCTCGACGCTTCGGGCCAGACCGTCATTCTGAAAACCCTCGCCTCGCGATCGGATCCCGCGCTGGCAGGGATCGGCAGCGTGCTCACCGGTCTCGCCCATGAGGCGGCAAAGATCATGGGATTCACGACCGCCATCCATGCCCTTGAGCACGAAAGCAATCAGAGCCAGCGCCTCAGCCGGCGCTTCGGGGCCGTGACCTTCCGTGAGTATGCCCTGCTGGGCCGGAGGCTGGAGAAATGAACCTTGTGCAACTCCTCATCGACCGGGCGCGGACTCATCCGGAGAAGGTCGCGCTCGTTGATGGCATGCCGGGACGGGAGAGGGTGACGAGTTACCGTGATTTGGCCGCACTTGTGACGGGTGCTTCGCGCCGACTGCGCGCGGAGGGATTGGTGCCGGGTGATGTCGTCTTGATCCTGCATCCGATTTCCCTCGAACTGTATGTCTTTTTGCTCGGGGCTTTTCATGCCGGACTGACAACAGCATTTGTCGATCCGTCAGCGGGCGGTAGCGTCGTTGCAACGGCTTGCCAGCGCTTGCGTCCCCGGGCGTTTTTCGGCAGCCGCAAGGCGCAGGCGTGGGCATGGACGCGCCCGGAAGTCCGCAGGCTCGCTCACCATTGGTGTCCGCGCAGCTTTCCATTTACGCGCTCGTTCCCGCTTGATCCGGCAGCACCGGAAAACGCCGTGGTGGTGCCCGACCGCCATCCCGCGTTGGTGACCTTCACCAGTGGCAGCACGGGACAACCGAAAGGAGCGGCCCGCACGCATGGATTCCTGCTCGCCCAACACGCCGCCCTCGAGCGTGCGCTCGGTCTACACGAGGGCGAGGTGGACCTGGTAACACTGCCGGTATTCACACTTGCAAATCTGGCCAGCGGGGTTGCGAGTCTTTTGCCCGGCACCGACATCACACGTCCGGCGGTGGTGAATGCGGAATTGTTAGCCCGTCAGTCGCGGACCCATGGCGTGACCCGCTGCGCCGCCTCTCCAGCGGTTTTCCGCGCGTTTCTGAAGGCCGGATGTCTGCCGGACTTCCGCGACATTCATACCGGCGGGGCCCCGGTTTTTCCTTCCCTGCTCGATGAATTGGTGAAAACGAGTCCTAAGACCACGGTCCATGCCGTCTATGGATCCACGGAGGCCGAACCTATCGCGGACCTTCTCTGGCGCGACATTTCCCCGGCTATCCGCGAGCGAATACGTCAAGGCAGCGGTTTGCCCGCTGGGAAGCCGGTGCCAGAAATCGAATTGGCCATCCTTTCCCTTCAAGAAATCGACCCCGCCACCGGCTGGACGGACAACCTCTTTTCCTCGCGTCGTTTGCCGACAGGACAAGCGGGAGAGATCATCGTGTCGGGCCCCCATGTTCTGCCCGGCTATCTGGACGGCATCGGCGACGCCGAAAACAAAATCCATGCCGGAGGAAAGGTCTGGCACCGCACCGGAGACGCGGGCCGGTTGGATGAGGAGGGGAACCTCTGGCTGCTCGGCAGAGCCAGTGCGGCCGTGCGGCGGCCCGGCTTGCCGCCCCTGTATCCCTTCGAAGTCGAAGCCGCCTTGGACGGAATCCCAGGATTGGGAAGAACGGCACTTGTCGAGAAGGATGGGGAACCGGCGCTTGTTTTCGAGGGTCGGACCGACCTTCCCCCGGAGGCGGCAGGCTCGATTCTGGCGGGACTCGGCGTGCGCCGGGTGATCCCCCTGCCCTCCCTTCCCATGGACCGTCGCCACCAGGCGAAAATCGACTACCCGAAATTGCAACGACTGCTGGAATAAAAATCTTTACGTTCCGTTGAATATCTTTGCCACCGGTCGCGTCCATATAAACGGAACATCCTTGAAAGGAAAATCCGATTATGAAAACCACCCTGATTGCCAGCGCCATCCTTGCCACCCTTGTATTCATCCCGACCTCTGCCGAAGCCGGCAGCCGCAGCCGTTCCTATGGCGGCTACTGCCCTCCCCCGGTGGTCGTGCCCCCTTCGCGCTGCTATACCCCTCCTCCACCGGTGTATTATCGCCCGAACGTGGTCGGCTACGGATGGGGTCACCCAGTGCCGAGCCGCACGGTCACGCGTTGCGACACGACCGTTTACCGTAGCTACAACGCCTACGGCAGCGGTTACATCGAATCCCGGGAAACCTACTGCCGTCCGGTGGTGACACCGCGTCCGGTCTATGTGGTCCCGAACTGTGGTCCGACCTACTATCGTCCGGCCCCGGCCCCGTGCTATCGCGGCAGCTATGGCTCGATCTCCATCCGGTTCTGAGACCCGGTTCATGGTAGTTTCTCGGGCGGCACCCTTGGCGGGTGCCGCCCGTTTTTATCGTATTTGAGATCCGCCATTGACAAGGGGGGGCAAAATGGGCGATCCTTGGGCCATGAAATTGTCCTCCCACCGAATTTCCGCCCTCTGGCTGTCCATCCTCACCTTGGCTGGCTTCGTCACCTCCGCTTCCGCCCAGGTCCTGGTTTACAAACTCGGGTTCGAAGCCCAACGGAGCGTGAACCTCGAATTCTACAACGAGGGCTACTTTGTCGCTCCGGCCTCGGGAGGCAGCGGATCCTTCATTTTTATGGTCAATACGCCCAAGGAAAAATCCTATTCGCCGACCACGCCGGGCAGGCTTTACCCCGCGCTGACCAGCCGGGATTCGCTCAAATGGATTGTTTCGGCAACGTCCGGTGCAGCGGGCGGAACGACGACAGCGGCCACCGGGGCGTCTTATGTCTGCTTCGGCTCGGTCAACCAGTCGGTTCGACTGACCGGACCGACCTTTGATATCCGCACGAAAATTTCGCCTTCGATGCGGGGCTCGGTCAATGCCTTTTCCGATGAAAGCGCCAGCGGTCCTGCCGATGATGGCACCATGAGCTTTGCCGCCGTGTTGGACTTCAAGATGTCGTATGACAAAGACCGGACCTCCGCGGCCAACAAAAACGGCCAATCGGTGTCGCAGGTGATTACCTCGCTCATCGCGGAGTTGAAGCGCAGGGGATTTAAGCCCGAGGTTCGTGAGCCTTCTAGCGGCGGTGGCAGTGGCAGCGGGGGTTAAATTCCCGCGCCTACCGCGCAAAATTTAGTGCATACATTGCTTCAGGCGACTTCGATATCGCCGTGGACCTCTGGTGCAGGTCATTTAAGCCAATCAACACGCTTTTACCCATGAAGTATGCTGTCTTCTCGCGTATTCTCTGGGATGCCCTGCCATTGAAGGTTTGTTTTTTCGGGGTCGCTCTCCTCTGGGGGGCGAAGGAATTTTATCCGCTCTCCCACTTCCCGATGTATTCGAATTTCGGTCAGTATGACTATGTCGTCTTCATCAGCGATCAAAATGGAAAGCCCTTGCCGCTGGAGGCATTGACGGCGGGAGTCCGGACCGCGAAACTGAAGAAGAAGTTCGACGGGGAACTCGGCAAGGTTCAAAAAGAAATCGGCAAACGGACAGGTTCGAGGCCGAAGGAACGGAACATGACGGCTGAACAAATGGCCCCGGCCGGAAAGATCGCGCTGGAATGGATCATGCCGCGGTTGGAGGAATTGCGTTCGCTTCCCCCTGATGTCACGGGAGTTCAACTGCGTCATGTCGGCATATCCTACGAGAACGGAAAAATTGCCGTGACCGAGCCGCGATTGTTGGCCGAACTTCCCGCCCCTGTCCGGCCATGATCGCTTTTCTCCAACGGATTCGGAATATCTTTGCTCCCTTTGAAGTGTCGCTGCTGGAGGCTTTCCTACTGCGGGCCGGACTCGCCTACGCGGTCTGGACCTTGTTTCCGCTCCAGGCGTATCCCGGCGAGCCGTATCCAAATGGCTTGGCCCGATTGTTACCGGGCGATAACTTCACCTGGCTCAACAACCCTGCCAACATCGAGATCTGCCGCTGGTTCATGGCCGGAGCACTGCTGCTTTACGTCGCCCACCGGTTCGCGTTTCTCGCGTATCCGATCATTTGTTTTCTCTTGATTGCCTCGGGCACACTGGCCAACTCCCAATCGGAGGATGTCACCCACCACTCGCAAGTGATCACCATGGTCATGCTCGCCCAGGCCATCTGGTATTTCGCCGACCTCTGGCAGCGCCGGGGAAAATGCCGCGACCACGAACAGAGCCTGCGCTGGCACCAGCTCGCCTTTTATTTCTCCATCCAGTTTTTCATGGCCGGTTACATGGTCAGCGTTGTCTCGAAAATGACTTACTCCGATGGTGAGTGGATCACCCGCTCCGCGTATGTTCCGGTGCAACTGGAGAAAAACATCCTCATGGACCACTACAATGTCGCCCACCTGCCGGACGCGATGAAGGCGAAGGGTGGAGAACAAAACTGGTTCGACAAACTCGACATCCCGCGCAAGACACAGGAGATCTTCATCGCACAACCGAATGTCGCCCGCCTCGCCCTGACCACGGGCATGTTGCTGGAAGCCTTCTGCTTTTTTGCCCTCGCCGGACGCCGCGTCGCTCTGGTTTACGGATTGTTCCTCATCTTTTTCCATCTCATCATCTCATGGACAATGAACCTCACGTTCAAGTATCACCTCGCCTTGCTTGCATTGTATTTTGTCGGTGTCCCCTATTGGATCACCCGCTTGCTGCCGGCGAACAAGCGGAATCCCGCGTTGCTCGAACCTTGAAATCATGTTTCCGAAAATTCACATCGAGCAAGGCATCTATGGTGCCGCGCGAGCGCGCGGTGTAGCGGTCGTGATTGATGTTTTCCGCGCCTTTACCACGGCCTGCCATGCGGCCGCCGCCGGGGCGCGCCCGCTTTTGCCCGCTGATAGCCCGGAGTCGGCCATGACTCTGCTCAAGAAGTTTCCCGATGCCATGACCGCCGGTGAACGTTACGGGCGACCCTTGCCAGGTTTTGACTTTGGCAACTCCCCCGCCCTGCTCGAGGAATCGAAGTTTCGCCTCGCCGGCCGTCCCTTTATCCAGGCGACCCACGCGGGGACACGCGGTTTGTTAGCGGCCACGGGAGCCGAGGAGGTGCTCGCCGCTTCGCTCGTGAATGCCGCTGCGACAGCCCGCTACCTGCGGGCTATCCGCGCCGAAGTCGTGACGCTCGTTCCCATGGGTTGGACCGGAGAAGAGCCCGCGGAGGAAGATGATCTGTGTGCGGATTACATCGCCGCCCGCCTGCGCGGCGAAAACCCGTCCACCACCGGATTCGCGACCCGGCTTCGTTCCGCCGTCGCGGCCGAGAAGTTTTTCGACCCGGATCAACCCTGGGCACCGGAAGAGGATTTCCATCTCTGTCTGCGTGTGAATCGTTTCCCCTTCGCGCTCCGCCTCGACCGGCAGCCACACGCGCGTTTGACCCCGATCGCGATGGCCTGAAAACGGGCACGGTTTTGGTTGCAAGCGGGCGGCACGAGCACCAATTTCCGGCATGGCAGGAGTAGACCCCAGCAATCAAGATCTCCAGGAAGCAGGGAGGGTTCCAAGAAACAGGAGCCGTCTCACCGAAGACATGCGCGTCGAGATCCTAACCCGCCTGAAGAAGGGAGAAAGGGCTTCCAAACTCGCCCGGGAGTTCGGGGTGAGCCGCCAAGCCGTTTCGCTGCTGAAAATCAAACGCTCTGATACCAAGTCCAGCCCCCGGTTGGTCGAGAAGGAAGAAGAGAAACTCCGTGGAGTGGCGACCACTACCCGCCCGTCCGACCACGGTTTGGCCGCACCGGACTCATGGCTTGACGAGTGGTCGGCGAAGTCCCTGCACAAACTGGCTGAAACAGTTGCCAAGCGGCGGTTGATGGTTCTACCGATTCGGCGGCTCTTTCATGAGTGGTTCGATGGCTCGGGTGGCGCACCCGTCGGTTCCTATGATCCGGATCGCCCCGAGAGTCTAGCCACGATTCCCACGGAGTTGCGCGATTCGGAATTCCTACAATTCCTGCGTGAACGGAAAACCACCGCCACGAAGAAATCGCCCCAAACCGAGCTGACTCAAACAAACCAAGGAAAACCCCCGGCGACAAAACGAGCCCGTCGAGGGACCGCTGCCTCCCTCATGCCTCCTCCCGACGCGTGGGAGTTCCTGAATCCTGAAATGATGGGGACTCTGCCTGAAAGCAAGCAAGCCCGCCCCATCGCCGGGCCGCCGAGCCAATCGACCATGCGCACCGGCAAACACCGGGGCAGCAAAGGCAGTCCATTCACCGCCGCCCGGAAAAAGAAGAAGAAGCGGTGAGGAAGTGGATTGAGGCGTTGCGGTTTATTCCGCAAGAGATGGTTTATTGCTCGTCCTGGCCCGGCAATTCCCGTTTTGCCCTACTCTATCAAAATCCCAACGGGATTGTGTCCCAGAGCCCGGGGTTGCCCCGGGCATCGAAGAAGGGATATCCCAAACCCTCATCAGGAAGTTGTTTGTTTTTGCACTGCGGCGACGTGTTTCACTAGACCAAGTTCCCATTAGTATTGTTCCGGTATCTACCGGATATGGACGCTGCTTGTGAGCATTCCTCGGAGTAGCAGCAAGACCGTTGAAGCCTTCGAAGCCTTGGCGAAGTAGGCCCGGTCTTGCCCTGGGACCTGTAGCCGGAAGGTCCAGTGTCCCGGTTCAGCGTGAATGTCCGAACTGAGTGGTGGAGCTAAGCTATAGCCGGAATGGTTTGGTGGGCGTGGATGCGGGGGGTTGGGAAGGTTGTTTGTCTGGCCATTTTACGCCTATGGCGGGCATCTTCGAGCTTTTTGTCGCGGGCGGCATGGATTTGGTGCTGGCGGCCATGGAGCCGGTCCACCGGAGCGATGTATCCGATGGCCGAGTGCAGCCGGATGGTGTTGTAATATCCGATGAAGTCCCCGGTGATCCG
>JBJTQJ010000118.1:0-25146 GCA_046075565.1 Verrucomicrobiales bacterium
CTTCGGTGAACTGCTTGGCCTGGAGGAATGCAACCCCTTTGGCGAAAACCGCGTCCGGCCCTTCTTGGGCGACGAGCGGGGTGCTGGTGGAGGCGGCAAACGCCAGGGCGGCGGCTGCGGCGATGGTGGTAAGTGACAATCGGTTCATGGCAGAAAACGGGTCGGGTTACGGGGGTAATGGGAATTACGGCCCATGGCGGTGGGCGGGCGCGGGCGACACCCTGTTAGTCAGGGCGTCAGGTGGGGAGCCTTCGCTTTCAACCGTCGCGGAAGCCGCTGAGAGTCACGCTGGTGATCCCCACTTCGTAGATAGCATTAAAAACGTTCATCATGTCCTGATTATTGGCTTCATCATCGGCCATGATCACGACGAAGGGGTCGGCGCGCAATTGCGTGGCCATGGTCTTGTAGGTTTCAAGACGGCTCTTCAATTCGGGGAAGGTGAAATCCGCCCCCGCATTGCCCAACGGCTGGGCGTTGGTGTTGGGTTCGGCAATCACGCTGCCATCCGAATTCAGTTTCAGCGTGAGTGGTCGCTGCTCCACATCCTGGACCGGCGTCGAATCCGATGGCAGGCGCAGACCTAAGTCTACTTCCTGGGGTTTGAGGGAGGTGGTGACAAGGAAATAGCAAATCAGAAGAAAGCTCACATCAATCATCGACGAAATGTCGAGCACGCCTTCCGGTTCTTCCTCTCTTTTGAATCTTTTTCTACCCATAACAGTCGGTTTGGTTCGGATTTATTGCGAGACTTACCTCGTCATCTTGGGTGGAGGCTCTTTCTGGAGTGCTGAGAAGACGACATCATTCACACCGGCGGCTCCCGCGGCAGCCAGCGCCATCTTGGTGCGGCGGACCAAACTCTCTTTGTCCCCCCGCAGCATCAGGCTCGTCGCCGTGTTGGTTTTATCATTTTCCGCTTTCTCTTTGATCACCAGTTCGGTGATTTGATCAAACTCAAGGGGCTTGCCATCCACATCCACGTAGGGGGTGGAGAGGCCTTCTGCCTTCATTTTCGCGTCCGAGAGGACGTTGATCAGAACCCTGCCAGTGGTGTTCTTTGATACCTGTCCTTTCGGTGCGATGGCCACCACGACCCGGGGGTCCTTCTTGATGGTCACGAGTTGGAACGTAACCATGAAGAAGATGATGATCTGGAAGACCATGTCAATCATTGGCGACATGTCGATTGAGGCGTCCTCGGGCTGAGGCCTGCCGGCAAGACGGTTGCGTTTTTTCATGGTCGAAGACGGGATGCGGAATCCGGATGCACCGGAGGTAAAATTGCCCGGGAGATGGCCTGATTATTCGGCGTGCAGGCCTTCGGGAACCTTGGCGAAGAGTTGCTCGCCCTGAATGGCGTTCACACTGGAATCGAGCATTTCAGTGCCGGTCTCGAGAAGCACCGCCACACGGGCATTGAACAAATTCTTGAAAATCGCGTAACAGACCAGAGCCGGAATCGCAACCACCAGGCCGAAGTAGGTGGTGTAGAGCGCCTCGGAAATCTTGTTGGCCAGAACGCTCGGGTCGGAACCTTGGTTGGCGGCAAGACCAGCGAAGGCGCCGACCATCCCCGAGACGGTTCCAAGGAGACCGAGCATCGGAGCGGCCTGCATGATGGTGGAGAAATAGTTCACCCACATCACGGGCTCGCGGGTTTCGGAATTGACGAATTCCGCCATGGCATCTTCAACGTGTTCGCGCCCGAGGCCTTCAGCGGCCGTCGCGTCGATTTTCGGAAGGGCGAGGGCGGACATGCGCCCGAGATAGGAGGGACTCGCGCTGGCTGTCTCGATGGCACTGCGAACCCGACAGGATGACATCTGCTCCAGGAGGGCAGCCTTGAGATCATCGGGAATCCAACGCTTCTTGCTCAAGGCGATGCTGTTGTAGACCACGAGGCCAACAAGGGCGATATTCAGAGCCAAAATCGGCCACATGAAGAGACCGCCGATGAGGAACTCTTCCCAGAGAGATTTGCCGGCAACGGGAGGCGCATCGGCGGCAGCCTGGGCGAAGGCGGAGGTTGAGCCCACCGTGGCAAGAAGAACGGCGGGAAGGAGTTGGAGCCAGCGGCGGAACGAGTGGAATTTCATGGGAAAGGATGATTTCGGATCTATAGGATGGCGCATGATGGTGTTCTATCGCGCTTAGTAAAGAAAAAAATGGCCTTGAGGGGTGGATTTTTGCATTTTTTTGTCAGGGAGACTGGAGCAACCGCTTGAGAACGGGAGCCAAGATGGTCCCCACGGCGCGCGCTCCCGCGTCGGTGAACAACGTGTCGTCGAGGAAAACCCCCTCCTGTCCGTTCAGGGAGGCGGCGGCATCGACGAACTCGATACCCATCCCTTCGCAAACCGCCCGGGCGCGGGTGTGGAATGCTCGCATCCGGTGGTCCACCCAGGCCGGATCCGCTCTTACAGGCACCACTTTGCCATCGCTCTGAATCAAACTCAGCCGCCGGAAGGTCGAGGTCGTGGCGGGGGTCATGTCGGGGCGGTGCGGCCAGGGCTCCCAAAGCACGATGGGTCGAAACCCCATCTCCTTGCCCATGGCCGCGAATTTCTTCACGGTGGCGGCGACCTCGTCGGAGGGATCGTCCATCCAGGGGATTTCGGAAATCATGGGAGCTTTTTGCCAGTCGTTGCATTCAAGGGTGAAACGATCCTTTAGAGCATTTTCTTGGGAAAATGGCAACTGCCGGGTTTCAGTGATCTTTTTTTGCCGACTCAACCTCCAGTAACTGGCAAGGGTGGAGGTTTTGAGTACAGTTCCCTTCCAGCCGGTGGGCAGGAAGGAAAGCTCCGCGGGATTGGCATTTTCCTCGTATCGGTAGCCTGCGGGTCGGGAAAGCACCTCCCCTGCCCCGAAACTTAGCACGACCACTTTGGGTTTCATTTTGCCGGCGAAATGGCGGATCCATCCCAACTCCATCGAGGCAGGCTGACCGGAATTCGAGATGGAGCCGATGGCGACTGGCAGACCATCGGCAGCCAAGCTGGCGGCGGCGACTCCCCACCAGGTATCCGAATCCGCCTGAAGAACGGGTGTGGCATTTTCCCCGCCAAAACAAAGAACCCGCGGCCGACCATCTTCCCAACCGACCTTTCGAAGACCATCAGGGCCGCTCGTCCAACTCACCTCGCGCTTCAACCCCGGAAGATCGTTCACGAATTTCGTCTTCAGTTCCGGAAAATCCCCCGGAGGAGCGATAAAACGAAGCCCGACATCAACGAGAAGAAGCAGAACAGGCGGAAGGGCGAGAAGAAGGAGCAGGGTCTTGCGTTTCATAGGGGGAGGTTGCGATACCGGGGTAGAATACCCATTTAAAGCAAATCCGCGCCCGGTGGCAAGTATTGCTTCCAAGATCCCGGAAAATTTCCGGACTTTTCACCCTCTTTCCACGGCCAGCGATCTCACCTTATTGCCGCTGGTCTTGATGCTGGCGCAGACCCGCCCGCCGGCCTGGCTGGCGGCGTTGTGGGCGGCGAGGGTGGTTTGCCACGCGAGGGCGGCTCCCAACCCGCGACCAAGAGCAGTCGCTTCCTCGGCGACGACGGGGCAAGAATCGCATTCCACGGGAAAATGCAGCAATGCCGATCGCGCCGGGTGGTCGGATGCGGCCACGAGCACGGCTCCCGCGCCCTCGGCGGGAATCGCCCGCGGTTCGAGCAAAGCGAGCCCTTCGGCGGTCATCCAGTCGGCCTCTTCCGCGCCAGTGACAAGGCATGCATCAACGAGGCCGAGTTCCAGCCACAATGAGGCGGTGTCGAGTCCATGCAGAAAGGCCCCGGTGTCGCCGACGATGGTGGTCACGGGTCCGGTCAAACCTAGAACTGCCGCCAAATGGCTGGCGGGAGCATTAAACACGGTCTCTGGAAAAAGAATGGGGCTGGCTGTCGCCGGTTGGGCCAGCACCTCACCGAAGAATCGGCGCGAATAGACGACTCCTCCATTGACCAGAGTGTAAACAAGCCCGAGGCGCAGGGCACCGGATTTCACTTCCTCCGCTCGTTGTTCGCCGAGGGCTTCCAACGAGGCGGCAGCGGAGAAATGGGAGATCCGTCCGGCCCGGCGCAGACGGGGATGCGCGAGCAGCGGGTCTTTTTTTGCCGGCACGAGGCGTCCCGGATGCGGGCGGGGGGCACCGGCGGGAGCTGGCACGTCCATGGTCGGTAGCGCGGCACCGGCGGCCATCGCCTCGGCCAAGGCGTCCATACCCCAACCGGCCGGAGACACCGCGCCCCAACCAAGCAAACCGAGTGTGCGGGTCATTTGCCCTCCTTTCGAAAAACGAGACTGGCATTCGATCCCCCGAAGCCAAAGGAATTGGTCAGCACACAATCCAACTCGGCGGCGCGTGGCGCGAGCACGAGGTCGAAACAACAACATGGATCCACAGTGGTCGTGTGCGCGGTCGGTGGCAGAAAGGCCTCGTGAAGGGCAAGCACACAAATGGCGGCTTCAATGGCCCCTGCGCCTCCGAGCACATGGCCGATGGCCCCTTTGGTGCTGCTCACCGCGATCCCGGCGGCGACTTCTTCTCCTGCCCAGCGGCGGATGGCGGCGGCCTCCGCGGGGTCATTCAGTGGCGTGCCGGTGCCGTGGGAATTGATGTATTGCACGGCGGCGGGCTCGACGCCGGCATCGCGGCAAGCCATGGTCATGCTGGCAAAGGCCGCATCGCCTTCCGGATGGGGTTGCGTGAGGTGGTGGCAGTCGGTCGAGAAGCCGTAACCGGCGACTACGGCGAGAATCTCGGCTCCCCGGGCTTCGGCGGAAGCGCGTGATTCCAGCACAAGCATGGCTGCGCCCTCCCCGAGCGCGAGTCCATCGCGCTGCGCGTCAAAGGGCCGGGGTGTGGTGCGGCTGAGCGCTTTGAGCGAGTCGAAGCCGCCGAAAACGAGTTCACAGAGGGCGTCATAACCGCCCGCGAGCACCCGCTCGGCTCGTCCTGTGACAATCATTTGCCGGGCCTGTCCGATGGCATTAGCACCGGACGCACAGGCATTGGAAATGATCACCGATTCTCCTGTTAGACCGTGGGCGCGGGCGACCAACCCGGCCTGACGGCCCATGAGATAACTGGCCGCGCGGGAGGCTTGGTCCGCTCCCCGATGATCGGCCATGGCTTCGCGATAAAAGTTTTCCCCGTGGGTCATGGCCCCGGCGGAGGTGCCAATGACCACATCAAAGTCCCTCCATTGGGTGCCGACACCGATGCCGGCTTGGCGGGCCGCCTCATCCGCCGCGAGCAGAAGCATCCGGCCCCCGCGTTCCAGACGGCGCGTTTCTCCCGGGGAAAGTTCGCCGGTCGGGATTCGCTCTGGCAAAGCGACCTCGCCCGCCCGGTGCACATTGAAGCCGGATGTATCGAAAAGCGTCACTGCGCGGATTCCTGAATCGCCGGAACGAAAACCGTCGGCATTCACCCTCCAACCGCACCCGAGGGCCGTCACCATGCCAAGCCCTGTCACCATGACATCGCGCGAACGGTCCAACGGTTTCAGGTTGGCTGGAAGGGCTGAAGGCATCCATGGCAAATTGGCGAAGGCGAAGTCGACGGTCAACTGCCAAGCGACTTGTTCGGGCATTCCTTGTCATCGCGGGGTCATGTGCCAGAGTTTGACCGCATGCCGAAGCCATCATCCACGAGCCTGTATTCCCGATGGCGGGAGGTTGCGGCGCGGCGCGGCCATGCCATTGCGGTGCGGGAGTTTCCATCCAGGCGCGCGTGGACCTTCGCGGATCTCGAGCGTGCCGGAGAAGATGCCGATCCGTCCCCGCACGTCCTGCAAACCTCGCGCTCGGGGATGGAATTCCTCATCGATGTGCTGCGCGCCTGGCGCGACGAGGCCGTGCTCGTGCCCGACGAAATGGGCGGGACATTCTACTTCGATGCCTCCGCGCTTCCCGGAGGCGTCTGCCATGTCAAAGTCACCTCCGGCAGCACGGGCAACCGGCAGGGCGTGATGTTCGATGCCGATGCCCTTGCCGCCGACGCCCACCAGGTGATCGCGACCATGGGCCTGCGGGAAGACCTGGCGAATATCGGGGTCATTTCCCTGGCGCATTCCTACGGATTTTCCAATCTGGTCACTCCCCTTCTTCTGTTTGGCATCCCGTTGTTCCTCGTCGATTCCCCGCTTCCGGGTTTGATGCGTGATGCTCTGAAGGAAGAAACAAACTCCGGTGTCGTCTTGCCGGCCGTGCCTGCCATGTGGAGGGCATGGGAACAATCCGGACTCGACTTCACCAACGTGCGTGTCGCCATCTCGGCGGGCGCTCCCCTGCCCCTCGAACTGGAACAGTCCATCAGCCAACGCACCGGACTCAAGATCCATAATTTTTATGGCAGCAGCGAATGTGGAGGCATCGCTTATGATGATGGCTCAGCTCCCCGTGCCGATGCTGCCTTGGTCGGTTCGGCCATGCAAGGAGTTGCCTTGTCCGTCGATGAGGCAACCGGCTGCCTGCATGTGAAATCCCCCGCCATTGGCATCGGATATCTCGGTGCGGAGGAAGGCTTTCCCGCCGGCGGCTTTTTGACGCAGGATGTGGCGGAGATCCGGAATGGAAATGTCTATTTGTTAGAAAGAACCGGCGACGCCATTCATGTCGCCGGTTACAAAGTGGCACCCAGGGTGATCGAGGATGCCCTGCTCCGCGTGCCCGGCTTGCGATGTTGCGTCGTCTTTGGTGTGCCAAGCGCCGATCCCGTGCGCGGGGAGGAAGTGGTGGCGGTGATCAGCGGCAGCGCACCGCGGGCGGAATTGCGATCCGCCCTCGCCCATTTACCGACCGCCTACCAACCAAGACACTGGTGGCCGAACGACGATCTCACTCCCGATGCCCGGGGAAAAATCTCCCGCGCCCGTTGGAAGTCTCTGTGGCTCGCCCGCGCGGCATCCTAAACCAGTCGGGGATAGGGGGATTGATTCCGCGCCTGAATCCACAAAGCGAAGGCCTCCGAGTGGGCAGTTCATATCCGGGTTGGCCTCAATGCTGTTCCCTCAGCGCAAGCATCGATCATTGTCTTCGTCTACTTCGCCTCATCCCTGCGCGGCAAGAGCGAGACGCTCTTGCTACGCTGGACATGGCCGATCTGGGGGATTTCGCCTGCGAGCGTCCACCAAAATTGTAGCAAGACCGTCCCGGTCTTGCCCTCCACTGACCTTTTGTTTCAAGCCCCAGTTGCCGCTCTTCCCCGCGCCGCGGCGAGCCCTTCGAGCGGGAGATTCGGATCGATGTCCGTGTCGAGAGGAGTGAATAGCCCGGCACGATGTCGCTGGAGGGCGGCGAAGGCGATCATGGCCGCGTTATCGGTAGCGAGCGCGGCGGAAACGAGATGGGGTTCGATGCCTTCGCGGTGGCAGGCTTCTGTTAGGGCTGCCCGGAGGCGGCGGTTGCACGCGACACCGCCACCGACCCCGAGGTGGCGGAGCCCGAGGGCTTTGGTAGCGGCGATGGATTTCGATACGAGCACATCGACGACCGCCTCTTGGAATGAGGCACAGAGATCATCCAGCGAGGTCGCACGCCGGGCGGCATCCATTTCCGCGAGGCGCACACGCACGGAAGTCTTCAATCCGCTGAAACTGAAGTCGCCATCACCGCTGTCGAGCATGGCGCGGGGAAAGTCGAAGGCTGCAGCATTGCCATGGACGGCGTGTTTGTCGATTTCAGGACCACCGGGATAAGGCAATCCGAGCATTTTCCCGACCTTGTCGAAGGCCTCGCCGGCCGCGTCGTCTCGGCTGCGTCCTAACAACGAGATGCTACCATTTTCCTCTCGATGGAGAAGCAAGGTGTGGCCACCGCTGGCAATGAGCACGACGGCAGCGGGAATGGGGTCGGGTCCGTGGAAGGGAGAAAGCAAATGCCCTTCCAAGTGGTTGATGGCGTAAAATGGTTTGCCGGTGGCGAGGGCAAGGGCTTTGGTGGTGGTGCTGCCAACGAGCAACGAACTGGCCAAGCCGGGTCCGGCGGTGGCGGCAAAGCCATCTAGATCAGCGGGGCGGAGTCCGCTGGCCGCAAAGACGCGGTCGAGGATCCCCGGGAGCGCGGTGGTGTGGTTGCGGGAGGCGAGTTCGGGCACGACCCCACCATAAGGACGGTGGTCCGGGATCTGGGAATGCGTCGCCTCGGCGAGGATACGGGCCGAACCATCGATGATGGCGGCGGAGGTCTCGTCGCAAGACGATTCGATGGCCAGGAGGAGCGGGGCCTCGGGCATGGGAGTGGGCTCAGGACAAGCGCGCGGCGACGGCCTGGCTGAGGGTTTTGCCATCGACGCGCCCGGCGGCAGCGGCACTGGCGGCTTTCATGACCGCGCCCATCTGGGCTTTGCCGGTAGCTCCGGTTTCCGCGATGGCGGCATCGATGAGGGCGGCCAACTCGGCTTCGCCGAGCGCGGCGGGCAGGAAGGTCGAAAGGATGCGGATTTCCGCTTCTTCTTTTTCAGCGAGTTCAGGTCGGCCACCGTCGCGATAGGTGCGGGCGGACTCTTCGCGTTGTTTGACCTGTTTGCGCACGACCGCCATGGCTTCCGAGTCTTCAAGGGTGCTGCCAGCCCCGCCCTTTTCGATGGCCGCATTCATGAGCGCGGACTTGAGGCCGCGGAGCACGTTAAGCGAATCCTGATCACGGGCCTTCATGGCTTCCTTGATGGCATCGGCGATACGGGTGGTGAAGTCGGACATGGGGGAAGTAGAGTGAAGAGTGAAGAGTGGAAAGACAGAAGACTAAGAGACAGAAGACAGAAGAACTGAAATTGTGGACTGGGGTTTGGAATCTGAAAACTGAAAACTTGAACCTTCAAGCTCCCACCAACGCGGCGACATTGGATTCGAGTTTGACGATGTCGGCGGCGAATTTGCGGATGCCTTCGGCGGTTTTTTCGGTGGCCATCGCGTCCTCGTTCAGGAGCCAGCGGAAGGTTTTCTCGTCGCAGGGGATGCGGTCGCACGGGCTGATGGCGACGGGGTCGAGTTTGCGTTCGAGGGTGCCGTGGGTGGCATCCAGTTGGGCGAGCAGGTCGGGGGCGATGGTCAGGAGATCGCATCCGGCGAGTTCGATGATTTGTCCGGTGTTGCGAAAGCTGGCTCCCATGACTTCCGTCCGGTGTCCAAAATGTTTGTAGTAACCGAAAATGGATTGCACACTCAGCACCCCGGGGTCTTCGGTGGCGGGGTAGTCCTTGCCGGTGCTTTTCTTATACCAGTCGAGGATACGACCGACGAAAGGCGAGACGAGTTTCACGCCGGCTTCGGCGCAGGCGACAGCCTGGACGAGCGAGAACATGAGGGTCAAGTTGCAGTGGATGCCTTCTTTTTCCAGAACTTCGGCGGCGCGGATGCCTTCCCAAGTCGAGGCGATCTTGATGAGCACGCGTTCGCGGGGTGTGCCTTCTTTTTCATAGAGGCCGATGATCTGGTGCGCCTTGGCAATGGTGGCTTCGGCATCGAAAGAAAGGCGGGCATCGACTTCGGTCGAGACACGTCCGGGCACGATGGAAAGGATTTCACGACCAAAAAGCACGAGCAGACGGTCCATGGCGGCATCAACAAGGGCGGTCCCGGCGAGACCGGTTCCTTTGCAGTCGGCGGCGGCTTTTTCCAGCAGGTGACGGTATTCGGCTTTCTGGGCGGCCTGGAGGATGAGCGAGGGGTTGGTGGTGGCATCCTGAGGGCGGTAGGCCTTCATGGATTCGAAGTCGCCGGTGTCCGCGACGACGGTGGTGAATTGTTTGAGTTGTTCGAGAAGGGTGCTCATGCGCGGATAGTTTCGGCCTTTCCCCCGTCCTGCCAAATGAAAATCCTCATGGAACTTGTCGAAATCCGTTTGTCAGAGCCCGCCAAATCCGGGATAATGGGAGCATGGAAGCCGTTTCCGCCACGACTGATTATGCCCGGCTCGGGCAGGAGGTCCCCATTTCGGGTATCGAAAAGGCATTGGCGGCACTCTGGGAAAATGACGAGGCATCAACCAAGGCGACGCTACTGAACCTCGTCTGTTTCTCGACCAAAGCGGATTCGTTGCTGGAAAACGACCGGGTGGCGGCGGAATTGACCCGCGACCATGCCTGCCGGGTGCTGCTCATCGAAGCGACCCCGGGGGCGCAGAACCGGGCATGGATATCGGCCCACTGCCACCTCTCTGGCGGGAAAAAGTCGGTTTGTTCGGAGCAGATCGCCTTGCTGCTGTATCGGGACCGCCCGGGCTTGGCCAGAAACACCCTGCTCGGGCTGCTGCCCAGTGATTTGCCGGTCGTGCTCTGGTGGCAAGGTCCACTCGATGATGCCTTCGAACCGGGACTTTATTCACATGTGGACCGCCTGCTGGTGAACAGCTCGGAGTGGGAATTTTCCGAAATTCCCCGGCAGTTGGCCAAACTGATGCAAGCGCGGGAAAAAATGGGAAGACCATTCGCCATCCACGATTTGGCATGGACACGGACCTATCAATTCCGCATCGCGGTCGCGGCCCTCTTCGACCATCCCCACGCGCAGGCTTTGATGAATGGACTCACGCGGGTCGGGATCGGCGTCGCGACCGGCTATCGTGCCTGCGGCGCTTTGCTCGCGGCGTGGATTTCGCGCTCCATGGGATGGACACCGGCGGGGGCGCTTTCCGAAGGATGGAAATTCCGCAAGGCTAACGGGGAAACGGTCGAGTTTTTCTGCGAGGAATCGGAGGAGTCGGCGCCGGTCGGGCGGCTCGAGCTGCGCGGACCAGCGGGAGCGGTTTCCATAAACCGGACCAAAGGAGACTATCATCTGTGCGCCAGCATCGAGGACGGTGCGCGCCTGCCTCCCCTCATGTTGCCTGCTAATTCAGATAGCTTGCCGAATCTGGTCGCTGAAATGCTCTCCCGCGGCGGCAAAAATTCCCTCTATGCGGCGGTCATGCCGGTGCTTTTGGAAATGGGAGAGAAATCCTGATTTCCAGCACCCGGCAACATCATTTAACCTAGAAACCACCAATGGACACTAAGAAACACGAATAAGAAATTGAAAACCAGAGATTTTGGGAAGCAGCTTCACTCATCCGAAGGGTGACTAGGTCTTTCGTCATAACCTTCTGAAAATTCGTGCCCCTTCGTGTCCATTCGTGGTTCCATTTTCCTCTTTAGATTTAAATGCCGGTAAGGGAACCGATCAGAACCCACGACGACCGCCACCGGGTGGCCCGCCGCGGCCGCGATCCCATTCTGGCGGGTTGGCGATGCTTTGCACGGCTTCTTCCGAGAGTCCGGAAGATTGCGCCCAAGCGTTGGCGGCGGCGGCATCCTGACGGTGCCACTCCTGAGCAGTGCGCACCATGGCACGTTCCCGGCGCTCGGGGTCGTTGATGCTGGCGGCCCAAGTCACCGCGGATTTCGGATCCTCTCGCACGATAATGCGTGCAAAATCCTGCACGGCCCCGTCCTTGGCTTCAGAGGCGGGCATGGCAGCGAGATAAGCCGAAGTGGCGGTGGGATCGACCCTAGCCCAGGCTTGGATGCCTTCTTCCAACGCATTCTCCTGCGCTCGCCCCTGCGGCAAGGCCATGGCCCATTCAATCGCATCTTTCGGGTTTTTGTTGGCCATCTGCCCGGCGACCTGTTCCACCGTGCCGGCGAGCAACCCGGGTTCGACATTTCCGGAGCTAATCATGTCGTCGAGCCATTTGCGGGTGGCATCCAAACCGACATCTTTCATCTGCTGACGCCCAATGGCGTCGTAAAACTGTCCCTTGAGTTCCGAGTCGGTCTCGGCGGCAGCCATTTCGCTGGCCATGGCCACATCTTTCTGCACGATGCCCTCGAACAGCCCCCGGGCCATGATGTTTTTATCGAAGCCACTGGCGTCCCGGGTGCGGAACCACTCCATGGCGGTCTTCGGGTCTTGGCTCGCCCATCCCGCCAGGACGGAAGAGGTCACGAAACTCTGTCCCCGCCCACCAATTTCGGAGGCGTAAGCCATGGCCTTTTCGGGATCCATCTTTCCCCATGAGTAGGTCAGGAGCCCCATATCGCGGTAGTTCGACGGGTCCAAGCCCCCCTCGCGCATGGCTTCGACGGCGGCCTCGATGTTTTCCGGATTGAGCTTTTCGAGCAACTCGGCGAAAAGACGGTTCCGCTTGATGGGGTCGATTTCCCGCATGATGGCGGCCACGGTCGCTCTCATGGCCTCGGAGCCAAGGGGACCGGCGGGTAATTCGCCGAGCACGGTGGCCGAGGGTTGCGCGGGGACAGGGGCGGCAACGGAAGATTTGCCATCTCCCGCCTTCCACGGGGAGGTGCCATTCGTGGTCTCGATTCTGGTGGAAGTTGCCGGAGCACCGACCGCCTGCTTGGATTGACCAAAATGAAGCCCTCCGGCAAAGGCCCCGACGGCCAAAACACCCCAGACGGCGTGGACAAGGAGAAATGAGTTTTTCATGGCGTGGGACAATTCGCCCGAATTTCCGAAGATTCAACCACCAGCGTCCGGCGGGGTTTCCCAAAAAAAGAGAAATCGGGAGTGAGAACCGGCGCTTGTCGGACGTAATCACACTCCAATCTACAACAGAAACGGGCTTTCCCGCGACAAATTCTCGACAAATCCCTCCCCGAACTGCATGTTTCGGGACTAGTTACCACCCAAATGTTCATTCCGCGCTCCCCTGCCGTCCTCTGCGCCCTCGTTCTCTCCTGTTCGGGCACCCTGGTGACCGCCGACACCGACTTCAATCGTGTGGGCCAGGTGGCCTCCACCATGCTGCGGAACCAGCATTTCAACAAACAGCCCTGGGACGCCAATCTCTCGGCCCGGCTTCTCGACATGTATTTGGAGACCCTTGATTTCCAGAAACTTTACCTGACCCAGGAGGATGTGGACGACCTGACGAAAAAGCACGCGGGCACGCTCTATCTGGAACTCCAGAACGGCGACTATCTGGAAACCGCCAAAGGCATCTTCGCCCTCTACCTGAAACGGGTGGAGGATCGCCACCAATGGATTGATAGCCATTTGAAGTCTGACGACTTCACTTTCGACACCGAACGCACCGTGGAGATCTCCCGTGAGAAATCCCCATGGCCGAAAAACGCCGCCGATGCGGACAGCATCTGGACAGCCCGCCTCGAGGAAAACCTGTTGCGGGAGCGCCTGCGGGCCGATGAGATCGCAACCAAGATCAAGGAGAATCCGGAGAAAGCCAAGGACTTCAAGGTCGAGGATCCCAAAGCCACGGTGGAAAAAATCCTCAAACGCTACAAGCGCGTGCTGGAAAATGTCCGCGAGACGGACGCGGAAGAAGTGGCCGACCTCTTTCTCTCGGCCCTCACCGCCAGCTACGATCCCCACACCGACTACATGTCGTATTCCGAAGACGAACAATTCCGGACGAGCATGAACAATTCCCTCATCGGCATCGGCGCCCTGCTGCGCTCCGACGACGACGGGACGACAAAAATCGAAGGAATCGTGCAGGGCGGTCCGGCTGACAAATCCGGGGAACTCCAGCTCGATGACCGCGTCATCGGGGTGGATCCGAAAAACTCCGGAGAGATCGTCGACATCGTTTACATGAAGATCAATAAAGTGGTGGAAATGATTCGCGGAGAGGAAGGCACCGATGTGCGGTTGAAGATCATCCCCGCCGCCGCGCCGGCCACCACCCGCGAGATCGTCATCAAACGCGAGAAGGTGGAACTGAAGGACCAACTCGCCAACGGCCAAATTATCAAGCGCAAGAAGGCGGATGGTTCCGTGGTGAAACTCGGCTGGCTTGAAGTTCCGTCGTTCTATGCCGATCTTCAAACAGGCAAAACGGGACTCACCCGGGATGTCCGCAAAATCCTCGAGCGCATGCAACGCGAAGGCATCGACGGCTTGGTCATCAATCTCCGCGGCAATGGCGGTGGCTCGCTGGACGAGGCCATCAGTCTCACCGGCCTCTTCATCAAAGCCGGACCCGTGGTGCAGGTGAAGGATGACAAAAAACGCGTCGAAGTGAAGTCCAGCCGCGCGCCCGAACCCATGTATACCGGGCCGCTGGTCGTGCTGACCGACAAGACGAGCGCGTCGGCAAGCGAGATCTTCGCCGCCGCCCTCCAGGATTACCAACGCGCGGTGATTGTCGGCGATTCCTCGACGTTCGGCAAAGGCACCGTGCAGTCGGTTGTTCCGGTGGGCCGGGCTATGCCACTCTTCGCCGACACCGAACGCGCGGGCGCCCTGAAGGTCACGACCCAGAAGTTCTATCGTATCGCCGGGGGCTCGACCCAACTCCGCGGCGTGATTCCCGACATCATCCTGCCCTCCCGTTTCGATGCCCTCAAAATCGGCGAGGCCATGCTCAAATTCCCCCTGCCCTACGATACCATCGACCAGCAAAACTATGAGACTTTCGACAAGAGCAGTCTTCATCTGGACGAGTTGCGCCGCCGGAGCACGGAGCGCGTGACTACGGATCCGGAATACGGCTACATCAAGCAGGACGTCGCCATGTTGAGCGAACAGATCGAAAAGAATGCCCTTTCCTTGAACCTCGCAGCCCGCAATACCGAACGCGCGGAAAACGAAAAACGTGAGAAGGATCGGAATACCGCGCGCACGCCCGCCTTTGACGAGATCCGTAAATCCGAAGCCCCGCTCACCACTATCTACAAGCTCACCCTCGACAACTTGGCTGGCCCGCTCGAGGAGCAAAAGGACTTCTCGGAAAAAGACGGAACGATGCGCCGCTCGGAATCGGATGAAGATGGGGAAAGCATCGACACCACCAAGGCTCCGGAGTTCCCCTTCGGCTTTGATCCGATGAAACGCGAGGGCGTGCGGATTGCAAGTGACCTCGTGGAGATCTCGGCGAAGAAACCCGCAACGGTGCAGGTTCCCTGAACGGGACCAGAGATCAATGCAGGGGTTGGAGTTCGGGCTTTACCCGCATCTCTCACACCTTCCGTGACGAGGCGCAGGGCTTTCCCGGTCTGGCAATGCCGCCACGGCGTGAAAGAACAAGCCGCGATAGAACGGGTGGAGTGTCAGAATTGCGGTCGAGGCTCACACGATGCTCTCGAGTGAAAACAAAAAACCCGGGTCCTCGCGGACCCGGGTTTTTTGATAGATTGGGTTGGATACCAACCGATAGCTCAATACCGGTAGTGGTCGGCCTTGTAGGGACCTTCCACGGACACGCCGATGTAGTCGGCTTGATCCGGGGTGAGTTGGGTCAGTTTGGCTCCGATCTTCTCGAGGTGGAGGCGGGCGACTTCTTCGTCCAGATACTTCGGCAACACCATAACCTGGCCGGCCGTGTATTTGTCCTTGTTCTTCCAGAGGTCGATTTGCGCGAGCGTCTGGTTGGTGAACGAGTTCGACATGACGAAGCTCGGGTGGCCGGTGGCGCAACCGAGATTGACCAATCGGCCTTCCGCGAGCATGTAGAGACTATTGCCGGCCGGGAAGGTGTATTTGTCCACCTGAGCCTTGATGTTGAGTCTCTTCACACCGGGGGCCGCATTGAGCAGGTCGATTTGGATCTCGTTGTCGAAGTGGCCGATGTTGCAAACAATGGCTTGGTCCTTCATTTTCTCCATGTGCGCAAGGCGGATGATGTCCTTGTTACCGGTGGTGGTGACGTAGATGTCGGCCCAACCGAGGGTATCCTCGACGGTGAGCACGCGATAGCCTTCCATGGCGGCCTGGAGGGCGCAAATCGGGTCGATTTCCGTGACCACAACCTGGGCACCGGAGCCGCGCAGGGCTTGGGCGCAACCTTTGCCGACATCGCCGTAGCCGCAGACCACCGCGACCTTGCCGGAGATCATGACGTCGGTAGCGCGTTTGATGCCATCGAGCAATGATTCGCGGCAACCGTAGAGGTTATCGAATTTCGACTTCGTCACCGAATCATTCACGTTGATCGCGGGCACGAGCAGGGTGCCGGCTTTCGCCATTTGATAGAGGCGGTGCACACCGGTGGTCGTTTCTTCGGAGACACCCTTCCATTCCTTGACGATCTCATGGAAAATGCCCGGCTTCTCCGCATGGATGCTCTTGAGCAAGTCCTTGATCACTTGTTCCTCGTGGCTGCCGGAGGGGGTATTGACCCAGTCGCAACCATTCTCGAGTTCATAACCCTTGTGGATAAGCAGCGTGGCGTCACCACCGTCATCGACGATGAGTTGTGGACCAAGACCCTGCGGATTGAGAAGGGCTTTCCAGGTGCACCACCAGTATTCTTCGAGGGTCTCGCCCTTCCAGGCATAGACGGGAATCTCGCGGGCGGCGATCGCGGCAGCGGCATGATCTTGGGTCGAGAAAATGTTGCAACTCACCCAGCGCACTTCGGCGCCGAGATCGGCCAGCGTCTCGATGAGCACGGCCGTCTGGATGGTCATGTGCAAGGAACCCATGATGCGGACGCCCGCCAGGGGTTTCTCTTTTCCGTATTTGGCACGGGTGGCCATGAGACCGGGCATTTCATGCTCGGCGATGTCGATTTCCTTGCGGCCGAAATCAGCCAAGGAGATGTCGCGGACTTTATAGTCGGTAAAACTCATTTTCGTTAGGTGGTGGTTGTTGTTGGTTTGGGTAGGAGAGAGGGAGACAGAAGATATTGAGACAGAAGACAGAAGATTAGAAGAACCAGCTGAACAGCGCGTTCACGATGCGGGGACGCAAGTGCTTACGCAATCCTTCGATCATTGAGGAAATCTCTTTCACCTCGGCGACCATTGGCATGGCATCGGCTTCCGTGAAAAGGTTCGCTCGCAATCCCATATAGATTTGCGTGCGCAACTCACCGGCGGAGCCTTTGGCGATGGAAAGAAACCTCCGGAACTCACGGTTGCTATCGCGATCCGCTCCCTCGGCAATGTTGCTGGGAATGGAAATACACGAGCGGATCATCTGATCCTTCAATCCGAAAAGCTTGATGGACTCAACCATCAAAAGCACGTCCACCGCAAGGCGGGATGATCGCTTCCATACTTCAAGCTCTTCGAAATTGTGCATGGACTCCGGTCTTCTGTCTTCAAGTCTTCCGTCTAAAAGTCTTGTGTCTATTATTTGACCGCCTTCTTGAGCGCGGCCGCCTTGTCGGTCGCTTCCCAGGTCAATTCGGCGTCGTCTTTTCCGAAGTGGCCGTAGTTGGTGGACTTCGAGTAGATGGGGCGCAGCAGCTTGAGTTGGGTGACGATATCGGCGGGTTTGAAGGAGAAGACCTTGAGGATGGCGGCGAGGATTTTCTCGTCGGAAACGGTGCCGGTGCCGAAGCTGTCAACATGCACGCTCACCGGCTTCGGATGGCCGATGGCGTAGGCGAACTGGATCTCGCACTTCGAAGCGAGGCCCGCCGCGACAACGTTCTTGGCAACCCATCGGCCCATGTAGGCGGCCGAGCGGTCAACCTTCGACGGATCCTTGCCGGAAAAGGCTCCACCACCGTGGCGACCCATGCCACCGTAGGTATCGACGATGATCTTGCGTCCCGTGAGGCCGCTATCCCCTTGGGGACCACCGACGACGAACTTGCCGGTCGGGTTGATGAGATACTCGGTGTCTTTGGTCAGCATGGACTTCGGAAGCACCTTCTTGATCACCTGCTCGATGCAGAATTTTTCGATTTCGGCGTGCGAGACATCGGCCGCGTGCTGGGTCGAGATAACCACGTTCACGATGCGCGTGGGCTTGCCGTTCTTGTATTCGACGGACACCTGGCTCTTGGCGTCGGGACGCAGCCACTTGGCCTTCTTGCCTTCCTTGCGGATGCGCGTCAACTCGCGACCGAGGCGGTGCGCATACATGATCGGAGCCGGCATGAGTTCCGGGGTTTCATCACAAGCGTAACCGAACATGATACCTTGGTCGCCTGCGCCTTGTTCGGCGTGCTTCTTGCCCTCGGCCTTGCGCGCATCCACGCCCTGGGCGATATCCGGCGACTGGGTGGTGAGGTAGTTGTTGATGAAAATCTGGTCGGCGTGGAAGACATCGTCGTTGTTCACGTAACCGATACCACGGACCGCTTCACGGATGATCGACTCGATATTGATAGCCGAACCGATTGGTTTGGTGCCGATTTTCGGGATGGTGATTTCGCCACCCACGACCACGACGTTGCTTTTGACGAAGGTTTCGCAGGCGACCCGGCTTTTCGGATCAACCGCCAGGCAGGCGTCCAGAATGGCATCGGAGATGGTATCGGCGACTTTGTCGGGGTGGCCTTCGCCCACCGACTCGGAGGAGAAAATATAGGAACGGGACATGATTTGGATCAGTATTGATTTGCTTGTATCAACGCATCACGATACGTTGATATTAAACTTTACCCCGACTGGTCATGGAGTCAATCATGGAATCAATGCGTTTGCTGGCGGATCCCACCCGCCTGCGGATTTGGTCGGTTTTGCGACGGGGGGCCTTGTCGGTGGCCGAGCTGCAGGAGGTTTTGGGCTTGGGGCAGAGCCGGATTTCCAGCCAATTGGCCCTCTTGAAGCGGGCGGGACTGGTCGAGGACCGGAAGGAAGGCAAACACAGTTACTATGCCCTACGGGAGATTGAATCCCTTCCCCTGCTCGAGGCGCTGGCCGAGCGCGCGGCCACAGAGGTCCCTGAAATCCGCCGCGACGCGGGGGCGACCGACCATGTCTTGAGAAAACGCCGGGACAAAATGCGGGCCTATTTCGACTCCCTGGCCGGGAAATTCGGGCGCGGGTATGTCCCTGGTCGCTCATGGAAGAGCCTCGCCGAGGCCATGTTGAAATTGCTACCGCCCATGGTTATCGCCGATCTCGGGGCGGGTGAAGGCACCCTCAGCCAGCTTTTGGCGCAGAAAGCGAAGCGGGTCTTCGCGGTGGACAACTCGGAAAAAATGGTGGAATACGGGCGCAAACTCGCGGCCGAGCATGACCTGAAAAATCTCGAATACCGGCTGGGTGACATCGAGAAAGTCCCGCTGGCCGACGGTGAAGTTGACATGGCGGTGCTCAGCCAAGCCTTGCACCATGCCGCCGAACCCCTGAAAGCCCTCAAAGAGGCTCACCGCATCCTCCGGCCCGGCGGGCGTGTCGTCATCCTCGATCTCCGGCAGCACCGCTTTACCCAAGCACGCACCCTCTACGCCGATGTCTGGCTTGGTTTCGCGGAGGTGGACCTTGTTTCCATGCTCGGAAAAGCGGGATTTCGCGACATCGAATGCGGATCAGTCGATCGAGAGCCGCGGAAACCCGGCTTCGAAACCTTGCTCGCCATTGCCGTAAAGCAATAAATCCAGCTTTGGATTGAGGATTCAACAGGCAAGCAACCCCGCAGACCTTGGGAGTTCCCATTCTCACTCCCATCGCGTCTCAACCGGGCCCACTCCCCTTCCCTCTCATCACACATTCTTCGCCTTGCGGGAGGATTTCTTCCAACGGCGGCGCAAGGCTACGGGCGCGAGTTCCGGTTTGAACTCGCGAAGGAATGCTTCCTCGCTTTCGAGGGTGCCGACGAGCCAGAGGGTGCCGTCGGCAGGAAGGGTTTGATCCGGGCCGGGGTTGAGCACGCGCTCGGACGAGCTTTCGACAGCGATGATGGTGCATCCGGTGGCCGACCGGACGGCGCAGTCTGCGATGCGGCGACCGGCCATTGATGGAGGCACGGTGGACGGGAAAAGAGTGACACCTTCGGCTAACAAAAGATGGTTGGTGGCGCGGAGCAAATTCAGAATCAAATTCGCGCCCATGGAAGCGGAGGAAAGCACGAGGTCGGCGCCTGCGCGCTGGAGGGTGCCGGTGTTGCGGTCGTTGCTGCAACGGGCGATGATTTGGAAGCCATCCCGGAGACGGTGAAAAAGAATGGTCAGAGCGATATTGGCATCATCGTCGTGACTGGTCAGAATGATCGTCGATGCTTCGCGGGCGCGGGCTGCGCGAAGAACCTCGACGTTCTGGATATCGCCATGGATGGTTCCGGGAACAGCGGCGGCCCGCTCGCGATCCTTCTCCACGAGAATCGGTTCGTGACCAGCTTCACGGAGAATGGCGGCGGTGCCGCGCCCGACACGACCGGCGCCGACGATGATGACATGGCACCCCTTGCCTGGACCACCGTAGGCGGCATTGTAGGCATCTACTTGGGCGCGCGTGCCAGCACCCACGAGAACGAATTTCCGGTTCAAAATGGTGTCCGGACCCGCCGTCATCAGGCGACCGTGATCCCAATAGCCGATAATCGTGAAGCCGCTTTCGGCGCGGATGCCGCTTTGGGCGAGGGTTTTGCCCTCGAAGGGAGTGCCGGCCACGACGGCCTCGGCGATCACCAGATCATTCATTTCCCCGATCACATGGGCATTGCGGTCGTGACCGAGCACGCGCCTGGCCAGCGCACGGGCCATGGTTTCGTGAAGGAGAATGACCTCGCTGGCTCCGGCGAGTTCGAGAAGATCGCGGGAGTTCGAGGCGGCCGCCATGGCCACGATGGTAACTTTGGAGGACAACTCACGGGCCGTGAAAATAATATTCGCGTTCGGGATGTCGCCACGGTTGGCCACGAGCATGGCCGCACGTTCGAGACGCATGCGCTTCCAAGTCTCCGGATCGTCCGCATCCCCCAGCGCGACTTTGAAGCCTTTGTCATGCAGTTCGAGCGCCTCGGCCGCGCCGGGCATGAGGATGGCATATGGATGCTCATAGCGCTCCAGGAGGGGTATAAGCGAGACGGTCACCGGATCGTGGGCGGTTAGCAGCACGTGGCGTTTTGTTCCCTCGGGCAGTTCCCGCGGCGCACGGGCGCGGGCTTGGGCCTCCATCCACGGCGCGTAGAAGAACTGGATGAAGGCGAAAGGCAGGATCACCAGCATGAAAAACAAACCGCTCACCAGCACGATGATGGAAAACAGCCGCCCGGCATCGGTGGTGAACGTGATGTCCCCGAATCCGAGGGTCGTCATCACGGTGAGAGTCCAATAGACTCCGGTCAGCCAACTGTGTTTCTGCCCCTCCCACTCCATCAGCACGTGGAAGAGCACGCTGTAAACGGCAACCATCGAGACGAGGACGACCAGCAACCGGAAAAGCGCCCGGAGATTCGTGCGAGAGGGGCCGGTATCAAGGTAGGAACTGAGAACGGAAACGAGTGCCTTCATGAAAAGGGGGAAAACGCGAATACCATACGAAGCAAACTCCGGAATGCCATCGCGGACAAGCCATGAGTGGCGGGATTCCGGGGCAGGGTCAAGGAGGCCAGAACTCCAATTTTGCTTGGCAACCGGTGGCTGCCGGACCAGAAAAAAAATGGCCGCCTCCCTCTGGGGGAGACGGCCATGAAAAAATTCTCCGTTTTCCGGGCGGAAATCAGGAATCGTACTCTTCGGCCACCGGCTGTTCGGTAGCGGCTGCCCCGCGGGCTTTGCCTTCCTCGTTGATGAAACGGAACTTCACGCGACCACGTTTGGCGGCGGCGCGGGCCTTGCGGCGGCGTTTTTCCGTCGGGGTCTCGTGGGAACGAAGGCGGCGGATTTCGTCCATGATTCCTTCGGAATCAAGTTTGGTTTTGAGACGCTTGAGGGCGCGGTCGATAGGTTCGCCTTTTTTGACAACAACTTCTGGCATGCTGGTTAGTGGGTAGGTTGCGGGGAGGAGGAATATACGGGTTGGAAGAAATTCGTCAAACGGAGAATCAGACGCCCTCGGGGGTAGCCCGGGCCTCGGCTTCGGCCACCTCCTGGTGGAGGGACTTGCCGGTCAGGCGGGTCCACCAGACCACGAAGGCGGAAGCCACGTAAATGGACGAATACGTTCCGAAGATGATACCGATGATCAGGCTGAGGGAGAAGTCGCGCAAGGACGGCCCACCCCAGATGGTCATGAAAGTCAAGATGAAGAGAGTGGTGAGCGAGGTAAGCAGGGTCCGGCTCAAGGTGGCGTTGATGGCCTCGTTCATGATTTCCGTGATGGGAGCGCCTTCCCTCATGCGGATGGTTTCCCGGATCCGGTCGAAAATAACGATGGTGTCGTTGACCGAATACCCGGCGATGGTGAGAAGCGCTCCGACCATGACGGCATCGATTTCCCGACCGATGGCGATCATCACACCCACGGTTACCACGAGGTCATGAACCATCGCCACGATGGTGCCGATGGCGAACGGGAATTCGAAGCGCAGGGTCAAATAGATAAGGATGGCCAGGACGCCGAGGGCCAGCGCCCATCCGGACGATAGGAAGAGCTCCTTGCCCATCGTCGGCCCAACCGAGTCGATACTCTCCTTGGCAATGTAGATTCCTTGAGCATCTTTGGCCTGGAACTGCGGCACATTTTCACGCAGATACTTCAGAACTTCCGGACCTTTTTTGTTCTCGACCTTGATGCTCAAGAGCGCTTCCGATGTTCCGGGAGTCGCCATCTCCTGGACCGACGCGGCTTTGGACATGGGCACGTTTTTGATGTGTCCCTCCACTTCCGCCACGCTGATCATGGTCTCAGGAGTCAAGCGGATGGTCAGCAAGTCCCCACCCTTGAAGCTAACTCCCAAGGCATCATTCCCCTTGAAGGCCATGATGCCGAAACAGATGATGGTGAAAACGATCGTGAACATCCCGCAAGCACGCACGCGCTTCATGAAGTTGATGTTCATGTTCCGCAGCGGTTTGCCGATGGAAATGGCCTTCAGCCAACCGGTATCGATCATCCAACGGAAGCAGGTGCGAGTCACCAGCAGGGCAGCGAACATAGTACCGATGATCCCGCAGACCAGGCTGACGGCAAACCCGCGGATGGCGTCGGTGGCGAGGTAGAACAACACCGCACCCGAAAGCAGGGTCGTGATATTCGCGTCAAAAATGGCAGAGAAGGCCTTGTCGTAGGCGGCGGTAATGGCATTTCCGGCGGACTTCCCGGCGGCGAGTTCCTCCTTGAGCCGCTCGTAGATGAGCACGTTGGAGTCCACGGCCATACCGATGGTGAGTAAGACACCCGCGATACCCGGGAGGGTGAAGGTGAAACTGAACATGGCCATGACGCCGAAAAGAACAATCATGTTCACCATGAGGCCGATGAAGGCGACCAGACCGGCGAGGCGGTAGTAGAAAAGAAGGAACACGATGGTGATGGCCATGCCCACCACGCCGGAAAGGATCCCCTGTTTGACGGCGTCAGCACCAAGGGTGGCGGAAACGCTGCGTTCATCTTCGATGCTCAGCGGCGCCGCCAGCGGGTTCATGAGGGCCGAAGAGAGTTCCATCGAAGCGCGGGATCCACCCATGCCGCTGATCTGGGCGGTGCCCGCGAGAATGGGCTCGTTGATGCGCGGTGCGGACACCACCTCCCCGTCGAGAACCACCGCGAGGCGTTCGCCGACGTGCTGGCGGGTCAACTCGCCGAAGGCGCTTCTTCCATCGGCGTTGAAAACCAAGCTGACAATCCATCCTTGGGTCGGATCATCCATCGGGCTGGCCGAGTTGACAAACGTGCCCGCGAGGTCGGGGCGGACGGTGATGAGCACGTCTTCCTCGCCGATTTTGTTGCCTAGTTTGTCCTTGTTGGCGATGGTCTTGAGTTCATAGCCGGGCTCGAAACCACCGGCCTTGACTCCCGCCACGAGGGCGTCGGAATTCGGATGGACGAGGTGGAAATTGAGTTGGGCGGCCTTTTCCAACTGCTGCCGGATGGATTCCCGGTCGCCTTCCTTCACGCCGGGCATTTGCAGCAGGATCTTGTCGTCGCCTTGGGGGCCCATCTGGATGTCCTTCGAGCCCAAGCTGTCGAGACGCTTGCGGATGGTCGCAATGGCTTGCTGGATGAGGGCCGGACCGGCGGACTTGTCCGGGGGAAGCTGCACCTTGAGCACGAAGGAACTCCCACCGGCGATGTCGATACCGGGCTGGAGGTTGTGCGCTTCGGCGAGAGGGATTTTGCCGGTGATCAGCCCGGGGATATTCTTGGGCGGGAAAATGCCAAGAAGGCAAAAGATGGTCACACCGATGGAAAGAAAGGTGCCCACCCAGCGTCTGGTGCGGTCTCCATCGGTGGCAAAATACCAGAAAAGAAGAACGGCGAGGGAGAGGGAAAAGAAGAGAATGGCGAGGGCGGGATGCATGTTGGGATCAGAGAAGCAGGCAAATCTAGCGAAAACCTCGGCCCGCGCAAGCGCGAGGAATCCCGGAATCCGTTTGCTTCCCCCCCCCTTTATTCCGATGGTATGGTCCGACAAACCGGATTCCCATGCCCAGCCCGCTCGAAATCGACTCCAAAGACTACCGGACCCTGCTCGAGATGATCAATCTCGCCAGCTATGTATCGCAATACCATGCCCGCGGCGGGCGCGAGGACTGGCTGGAGGCTTTTGACACCCTCTCCGACAAAATCCTCGCGCGGGCGGAGGAATTCGGCTGCGGGGATCTGGTCGAGCAAGACACGGAAAGCGACCACCTGGTGCCGGTCCTTGATTACGAGGAGGAAGCCTTCTACAAGGAATGTGTGGACGACATGCTCGACCGCTGTTTTTGGGAGGATTTGGTCGGCCGCCTGACCGACCGGGATATGGCCCGCAGCATGGAAAAAGCCAAATGGGAATCTCTCTCCGAGCCGGAAAAAGCCAAACGCCGGGAAGGACCGGACGGCCGGTGGTGGAAAGAATTCGAGACCAACGGCATCGAAAACCTCGAATGCATCCGCCGCGAACCGCACGGTTGAGAGGAAATCCGAGAAAACCTCCCCCTCCGGGATCGCCGACAGCCTCGCTGGGACCGCCGACGTCCCCGTCGGCATTTCTCTATCTCCCTCGCCGGGACCTCCGACAGCCTGCCCGCCGTAGCCTTCGGCGAAGGCTGGATCCTCGCTGGGACCGCCGACGTCCTCGTCGGTATTTCTCCTACTCCCACCCATCTCCTTGCCCCTTATCCTTCTGCCATTCGTATGTGCATGTTCGCATCCACAGGCAACACTATCTTGCAAGCGCTAGGTCTTATCTGTCACAGTGCCAGGCATCTTTACAATTCCTACGGGCGCGCAAAGGAGGGCGGCCTCTTCTATTCATCATTCTTTCAGATAATTTGCCGGGGCAGGTATGACTCTCCATGAGATGCAACGGATTTCTGGACCGTTATTTGTTTAGTTTTGGGTGGGGATGCCGGCTTCGAATTGGGACGGGGTTTGGTAGTCGAGGGCGGAGTGTTTGCGGTGGATGTTGTAGTAGG
>JBJTQJ010000119.1:0-105376 GCA_046075565.1 Verrucomicrobiales bacterium
ATGGATGTGCGCCTACAACCAAGAACGCCCGCACGACGCTCTCGGCAACCTCCCTCCAGCCCTCTACCGCCAACAACAAACCACAAACAATACCGCCCAAAACTCTACTTTAGAATTGTCTCATTGACAGGGGAGCTTACACCAGGTTTTTTTGCAGTTCTAAACCTTCGATAATCGTCCGCACCAGTACGTTTATGTCGTGCGCTCCAGGGTCGCGTGGACCGTCAGGTCAGGCGATGCTGACGACTGTATCCGAAATGGGAGATCAATGGGTCTTGCCTCACCAGTCTTCCCCGGGTGTCTCGCCGTGCGGATACATGTCGTGGTATTTGATCGCCTCGACACCGGCGGCGGCGGCCGTGCCGATGATTTGTTCGACGGTGGCGGAGCGCGGCAACTGCGCGGCCGGGCGGGCCAGCCCGAGAATGAGCTGACCGTAAGTGTGGAAGTTCCCGAGGTGGCGGAGCAGGCGCAGGGAAATATCCGCCGCGTCCAGCGAAGGGAAAACGAGCACGTCGGCCGCGCCATGAAGCAGGGAAGACTCGGTCTTTTTTGCCGCAATCTCAGGAACGAGCGCGGCATCGGCCTGGATTTCACCTTCGATATCCATCTCGAGGGCATGGGTCGCGGCGTGTTCTTTGGCGAGCGCGGTGGCCGCTTCAACCCGGCGCGACGAGGCGCTGGGAGAGGAGCCTTTGGTGCTGTGACTGAGCATGGCAATCTTGGCGCGACGACCGAGGATGTGGCGGGCCAGTTTGCCGCTTTCCACGGCAATGGCGGCCAATTGCTCGGGATCGGGTTCGTCATGCAATCCGCAATCGGCGAGCACGAGCACACGCTCGTTTTCCGTTCCGCTGCCGTCAACGAGCACAACGGCGCCAAAAAGCGCGGGGACTCCCGGCATGGGTTTGATCAATTGCTGCAAGGCCCGGAGCCCGATGGCCGGATGCTGCAAATTCCCGGCTACCATGGCGTCGGCTTGGCCATATTGCACCATCATGGCCGCAAACTGGTGGGGCTTCGAAATGATGCCCCGGCCGTCTTTGATCTGCATGCCCCGGATGGCTTCCGTGCGGATGTAGCGCTGATTGAAAAGCTCCAGATCCGATGACTTGGCCGGATCGATGATATTCACGAAGGCCATGGACAGGCCGAGGTCCGCGGCGCGCGCTTTTAGTGTAGCCCGGTCGCCCAACAGAATGGGCAGGATGGCTTCCATGCGCACAAGTTCCGCCGCCGCTTCTAGCACGCCGGGATCGTCGGCTTCCGGAAAAACAATACGTTTCGGGTGCCGGCGCAACTTTTCCAGAAGCGCGGCAGTAAAGGCATTCGGGGCAGGATGGGGTTCCGGCATGGATTGACTCCCAACATAAGCGGGGCCATGCTCCCAACACAAACCAAATCCGCAGTTTCCACAGGATTCCCTCATGAGACCGGCCGACTACCATACCCACAACCACCTCTGCCGCCACGCCACTGGAGTGCCGCTCGACTACGCTCGTGCGGCCGCCGCAGCCGGACTCGATGAGATCGGTCTTTCCGACCACAACCCCAGCCCTGCTTTGAACGACGGCTGGCGCATGGCTATGGAAGAACTTCCCGTTTATCTCGATCTCGCCGCCGAGGCCATCGAAGCCAGCCCGGCGGAAGGAGGTCCGGTCGTCCGTCTCGGCCTCGAATGCGACTGGCTCGCCTCCGAACGCCCGTGGCTCGAGGAGCTTTCCGCGCTCGCTCCCTGGGATTACCTCATCGGCAGCGTCCATTACATTGCGCCCGACTGGGACGTCGATAACCCGCGCTGGATCGGTCGCATCAGCGAAACCGGCGTAACCGAGACTTGGAAACTGTATTGGAAATGTTACGAGGAAGCCATCCGCAGTCGGCTTTTTGATATCATGGGGCACCCGGATCTGGTGAAAAAATTCGGCCACCGCCCGCCGGGTGATCTACGCCGCTATTACGAACCGGTCATCCATGCCCTTGCCGAAACCGGTGTCGCCATCGAACTGAACACGGCGGGCTGGCGCAAGGACTGCAACGAGGCTTACCCGGCGCGCGAATTCCTCGAACTCGCCGCCGTCGCCGGTGTCCCATTGGTCATTTCCTCCGATGCCCATACTCCGGAGGAAACCGGCCATCGTTTCCACGACGGCATCCGCTGGGCAAAAGAGAGTGGATTCACTCGCCTCGCCCGTTTCGCCAACCGCCACCGCACGCTCCACCCGATCACCGAGCTCGTCGCCCCTCTGTGAAACCCGATCTGCTCATCCCTCGCGCCGGGCGCACGCTCACCTTCGAGCGACCCCTGGTCATGGGGATCCTCAATTTAAATGACGACTCCTTTTGCGGGGATGGCACCCTCGATCAAGACGTCGCGGCCGCTCACGTCAAACAAATGCTCGCTGATGGGGCCGACATCATTGATGTCGGTGCGGAAAGCGCCCGCACCAATCGCGCCGCCATTTCTGTGGAAGAGGAAATCGCGCGCCTCGCGCCTTTTCTCGCGGCCTATCCCGCGCTGTTAGCGGACGCCCCCCGCCTCGATGAGAAACAACTCTGGCCGCCTGTTTTATCGATCAATACCTGGAGGCCGGAAGTCGTGGAAAACGTCCTGCCGCTCGGCGGCGAACTGCTCAACGACATGAGCGCGTTACCGGACGAGCGGAATGCCCGCCTCTGTGCGCGCCACGGAGCAGCCCTCTTGATCATGCACAGCGTCGGCGAACCGAAAGTCCCGCACACCCACTGCCGGTGGGAAAATATCACCGTCGAAATCAACCGCTTCTTCGGGGAAAAGCTTGCCCTCGCCACTGCCGCCGGACTCGACCCGCACGCCATCGTGCTGGACCCCGGCATCGACTTCGCCAAACAAAAGGACGACAACCTCCAGCTCCTGCGCGAATGCGGGAGCTTCGCGAAACACGAGCGCCCGATCCTTCTTCCGGTTTCACGAAAGACCGTCATCGGCGAAACCCTCGGACTCTCGAACCCCCTCGATCGCGACGCCGGCACCATCGCCTGCCTGGCGGCCGGCATGCTCCGTTTGCCCGCGCTCATCTTCCGCGTCCATAACGTCCGCGCCGCCGCCCAAGCCATCCGGGTCTTGCAGCCGGTCGTTTGAGCCAAGAGGGGAAGTGGCAAGCCGGGCAAGTAAGAAGTAGAGTAAAGTGTAATAATGCTTACTTTTATTCTCCATCCGGAGGGACACGATCCCGCCGGGTCGTGTCCGTTGCCCGTGCGAAGGATGGGCCACATCCAACGAGCCGCGGGGTCATTTGCCAAAAAGGGGGCACGGGCATCCTGGCCGTGAATGGGGCAAGTTCCGGGCGAGGACGCCCGGACTCCCTTTTGTCGGGCGATGGGCCGTGCCGGAGGGGTTGCGGCGTCCTGCGTCGCACAATCGCTGCCACGACAGGATTGTCGTGGCTCCGAAACCAGACGCGTCATGGGCACTTTCGGAGCAACCACAATCCTGTGGTTGCCGCCAATATTAAGTTCCCGCGCCCCGCCGGCCATTCTCCAACCGGAGGGACACAGCCAGGATAATCCTGCGGATCCACTTTTTTTACTTGAATCCGCACATTTATCGGCGAGTTTCGGGCATGTTGATACCTAGGGACATCGGGGCCGAATTCTTGCGGGCGGCGGCGAGTCAACCGGTGGTCACGGTGGTTGGCCCCAGGCAGTCGGGTAAAACCACCTTGGTGCGCCAGGCGTTTCCCGACAAGCCCTATCGAAGCCTTGAAGACCCCGATATCCGGGCATTCGCATCATCCGACCCTCGCGGATTTCTCCATGGATTGCTGGATGGTGCGATTCTGGATGAGATCCAGCGACTTCCGGATTTGCTCTCGTATTTGCAAGGAATGGTGGATGAGGATCCACGTCCCGGGCGTTTCATTCTTACGGGATCCCAGCACTTTCTGATGATGGAAAAGGTGAGCCAATCCCTCGCTGGGAGGACGGCGATTCTCACCTTGTTGCCCTTGAGCTTGCGGGAGTTGGCCGCTGCTGGAGCGGAGGACCCCGGAATGAATTCGCTCATGCAAAAGGGATTCTATCCCCGCCTCCATGAGCGGCGACTGGATCCTTATCCCCTGCTTCGCGACTATTTCGCCACCTATGTGGAGCGTGACGTGCGGCAGCTCTTGAAAGTCCATGATCTGCTCGTCTTCGAGCGGTTTACCCGCTTGTGCGCAGGGCGGGTGGGCCAATTGTTGAATGTGAGTTCGCTCGCTTCGGATGCCGGGGTATCGGCGACCACGGCGAGGGAATGGCTCACCTTGCTTGAAGCCAGTTTTGTCTTGTTCCGCATGCCGCCATGGTTTGCCAATGTGGGCAAGAGGCTGATCAAGGCTCCGAAATTGTATTTCCACGACGTCGGCTTGGCCGCTTATCTCTGTGGCATCGAGCAACCGGAGCATCTGGTATCCCACCCCTTGCGCGGCTGTTTTTTTGAGAATCTGGTTGTAAGTGAGTTGCTGAAGACCAGGTATAACCATGGCCGGGACAATCGCTTGATGTTCTTCCGGGATCGCGGGGGCATGGAAGTGGACGTCCTTTATCCGATAGGCCCGGAATTTCTGCCCATCGAGATCAAGGCGGGTCGGACCTTGCAAAACGAGTGGTTTTCCGGGATCAAAAAGCTGGCTGGATTATCCCCCGAATTCCGCGATCATGGTCTGGTCGTTTATGGAGGGGAGGAAGTCCAGCATCGAAGCGCAGGCACAGCGTGTGGTCTGTGGCAGCTTGCGCAAGTTCTAGCAGAGGCCGAAGCCGGGCGATTGCACTGATTCGTGACCGGGCCTCTCATTCGCTAAGGAAAATCTACCCCCGCTCGAAAAAGTTAAGATCTCCGAAATATTTTTCTTGCCATCGACGTTTTCATACGCTAATCACAAACGAGAATGCACGATCGGTTGATAAAGGCGGACTATTTGGAACTTCACGTGGCAACCTTGTTGCGCGAAGGCCGTAAGGAGCTGAAGCCGAACCGCCGCTTCGGCTTGGTTGGTCGTGAATCCTCGCCCATCCGCAAATATGCCCGCCGCCGCTTTCGCGAAAGTGTCATCGGAATGGTCTCCAAGGTTCAGAGACTCGATTCCGACCGTTTGGAAGAGAACCTTTGACGGGAAACCGTCCCCCTCGACGGGAAGAAGCTTGGCCTCTTAGGCCGGTTTGCCGGAGGCTATCACAACATCCTCACTTCTTGCCCATCAGCTTGAGCATGGCGTTGGCCATTTCATCCCCGAGTCGGATGAAGAACCGTCCGCTGCCGTCATAATGGTAACCTTGGTTGCTGCCGTGAAGTCGCCACTGCTCATCAGCGCGTTGGGCTGCATCAGCGTTCCCGTCCGCTTGGGCCGCGTCCTTTCTGCTGCGCCAGATCGCAACCTCCGGGGTGGTTAGCGGCCAGCTCTCGATGGCCGCGACCGTGCCAGCAAGTTCGGGGGACCGTCCGGCTTCACGCTGGGCGTTGGCCACGTTGTTGGCCAGAGCTTGCTCACGGAAGGCGGGAGTTCCCAGCACGCCGATGACGAAGGGCATCTTGGGCTGCTTGACTTCCTTCCGCAGATCCTGGATGAAATGGACCATATTGCGGCTGTAGTTGCCGTAATACTCGGGGTCAAACTGGTCGTTGAAGCCCTGGAACCACACGCCTCCGGCCACTTCGAATCCGGCCTTGGGATCATAGTCCGGGTGGTATGCCTTGGGATCAGCGAGGACTTTTCGCGTGAAGGCAATCATCTCGTTCCAGTAGAATCCCGCTTCCGCACGTGTCGGCATATCACCCGGCGGGGGGACGAGTTTCCCGCGCAATTCCTTGCTCTTATCATTCAGAGCCGCGATTTTCGCCTGCGATTCGCTCTGCTGGTCTTTTGGCAACTTCGCCATTGATGTCTGCAAGCTACGCTTCTGGTTGTCGGTGGACTTGATCTCCTTCTCCATCTTCACCATTTCGGCCTCCGTGCCTCCTTCGGCGAGGTATTTGTCCCACGCCGCCTTGCGGGTTTTCCATCGTTCCAGTTGTTCTTTCTCTCCCGTGGTTGGTTGATAGGGACCGGCCGAGGGCGGACGGAAATCATAGTGCAGCGATTTGCCGCCCCACGCGGTCTTGATGATCAATACCGGTTGGTCGAGCGCTTTTTCCATCATCATCCCGAAGGCATACTCCGGCCCGAAAGCGGATGGCCTGGCTCCGTAGCCGGTGCTCAGCGGCCCGGTGGCCATACCGGGTTCGGTTGCGCGACTGACCCCGCCGTAGGCGGCGATGTAGGTGTGCTTGCCCGTCGGGATGCCCGTCCCTTTCTCCCACGCGGTCGCCACATCCAACGGACTCTTCATGGCCTTGGTGGAGGCAGCGGCTTCGAGAACTTTTTGATCTGTTAGGCCGGGAGTGAAAATGGCTGCCAGTTCCTTGTCGCGGGCCGCGCGCGCGGGATCCGTCTGACGTTTCCGGAATTCCTCGTAACTTTCCGCCCTGACCCTTTCCACTTCCTCCGTCAGCGCCTTCTGCAGCAAGTCTCCGAATTCTTTCTTGGGGAGTTGAGCGTTCGCAGGATCCTTGAGTAGCTTCTCGCGGATGATGGGTTCGGATTTGACCCGTATATCCCGTTCAAGCCATGAGGTCAATGCTTGCCATTCCTCTTTGCCCGGAACGTAAGCGGGTTTGGGAAGGTAGGCCAAAGTTGAGACCTCCGCATGCCCTTGCATGTTCGATTGGCCGGCGAGGATATAGACGAGAAGTTTTTTTCCGTTGACCGATGAATACTTGGTTCCTTGGGCGGTCGCGAGTGGCGCGGCTTGGGCCAAAATCAAGACGGCTGCGGTGGCAACCGACACGATGTGCAATGATTTCCGGAAGATTTTCATGGGAATGATGGGATGGATGCGAGGTGGAGATACGCCTCCACCCGCCGATCCATTTCAGGCAGCATGCGGAAGCAGCCCGAACACCCGTGGTCCTTCTGAAAGCCACATGCCTCGGGACGAAAAGTGTTAGAAATGCGGTTTAATCCATCGCCTTGGCGAGCGAACCCCGGCAGCGCCAGCGGATAAAGAGCCAGGCGAGCAGCCCTGTTGTTAGAAACCACGGCGTCCACCAGCGGGCGGAGGCGGCGAAGACTTCGAGCGTGCGGTCCGCGTCGGGAGCGGAAGCGGGAAGGGTGCGGTCGAGCCAGGCGCTGAGGCCTCCATAGGCGAGCGTGATGCCTCCATAGGCGAGGTTCATGGTAAGGCCGCGGAAGCTGAGCACGGTCGCGCGTTTTTCCGATGGGGTGATCGGGTTGAGGAAATGGGTGAGGAAATAATGCATCAGCCGCATGGCGAGCCAGAAAGGCGCGATGAGCAGCAATCCGAACCACGGAATGGGAAAGGCGAATCCAAGACAACCCATGAAGGTGAGCACTGCCACGAAGGCGAAGGCTTGTCCGGCATTGGCACGCCGCAACACGGCCGCGCCAATGGCCGCACTGGCAATGCCGGTGAGAGCGGCCGCTGCTCCCACGAATCCGAAGAAAGCGTCCGGAATGCCGATGAGCCGGTAGAATGGACTCGCCACGGTGTAGAAGAGACGAATCAGACTGTCGAAGAACAATCCGATGACAAGCAACGAGAGCGCGGCGGGTGTGCGCCAGATCCAAGATGAGGCCTCGCGGATGCCGCGCCAGGTGGCGGCGGTTTTTTCCCGCCATGGTCCGGGAGGAGGAGGCGGCGCGGCATCACGCAAGCGATAAGCAATGGCGAGGGCGCCGAGTCCGGTGAGCAGGGTGAGCAAGACCGGAAGGCGCAGGGTGAGCGACTTGGCCGGTTCCCAGACGATGCCGAACCACGAGGCCGCGCGCGTCAGAGTTGCGGGATCGTAAAGCAACGCCCCGAGGATGGAGGAAATAACAAATCCGATCGACTGCCATTTGATCAACCCGGCATTGATATCCCGCCAGGCGGATTCTTTTCCTTCCGCTGGCAACGAATCATAGACGAGCGCTTCATCCGCGCCGCTGGCCATGGCCTCGGCCGTGCCGCTGAGCACGCGGTTGAGCAAGAAAAGCGGGAAAGTCCAGACGCTGTGCGCGGGGGTGAAAACGAGCACGAGCATTTCCGCGACCATGAGCCAGCCCGATAGGACGACGAGGCGTTGGCGACCGATGAGATCGGCGAGCGCGCCGGATGGCACCTCGAGCAACACGATGGTGGCGGCCCAGACCGCGTTGAGCACGGCAAATTGTTCGACCGTGAGCCCGAGGTCTAGGAAAAAGACCGCGTAAACCGGGTAGTAGAACCGGCAATTGAAGAGAATGCGGAACCAGACGAAGGCGCGTGCGTTGGCGGCAGCCAAAGGGGGCAGAGAGGACGGCGCGGCGGAACTCATGCGCGCGGCCTCACTCGGCTGGCCCGGTCTTTTTCAGCACGCGCGCATTGATAAACGAACGCACCGCCGCGACTAGGAAAACCGTGCAGATCAACCCGGTGCCGAGCTGGGTATAAACCGCGCGCGGACGCTCCATGGCTTGCCCATCCGCGGCCTTCACGAGTTTGGGCACGGCCATGCCGAGGGTGCTTGCGCCGATGAGGGCGACCAGTGCCGCCACGTGCATGGCGTGTTTGTTGCGCGCGGGAGTGGTCGCGAAAGCGGCACAGAGCAGGAAGGGAATGCCGATCCAAGTCGGGATCAAGGAACTTGGCGCCCGGCTGATCAGGAACATGATGACGCCGAGGAGAATGAGGAGAATGCCGGTGCTGAGACAGAGTTTACGCATAGGAGTTGGGGTGGGTGGTGTGAAATGTCGGGTGGTTATACGCCGCTTCCGAGGAAAAAGCCGCGTTGTTTGTCGCAGATGGGCATTCCCAAGGCCTCCATGACATGCATCATGTCTTCCCAGTGTTTGCGTTTTTCCCGGCGTTCGATGGCCGCATCCTGCCGCAGAAGGTAGGAAGGGTGGAAAGTGGGCATCACCGGCACACCTTGGCAGCGGAGGAATTTGCCCCGCAACTGGGTGATGCGCGCGTCGGCATCACCGATCAGCCCGCCGATGGCCGTGCCACCAAGCGCGACGATTACCTTCGGGCGGATGATGGAAATTTCCCTCCTCACGATAGGCAGGCAGACCTCCATCTCGCGCGCCGTCGGTTTGCGATTGCCGGAGCCTTGCGGGCCTTCGCCGGCCTTCGGACGGTATTTCACGATGTTGCTGATATAGACATCGCGGCGTTTGAGGCCCATGGCGGTGAGCACCCTGTCCAGTAGTTCGCCGGCTTTCCCGACAAACGGTTCGCCCTGGCGTTCTTCTTCCATGCCCGGGGCCTCGCCGATGAGCATCAGGCGGGCTTCCGGATTGCCGGTCGCGAAGACGAAAGTGTCGCGCAAGGTCCCGAGCGCGCGCGGTTCGGGAGCGGCTTTGGCGAGAGCGGAAACCTCGGCCAGGAGTTCGGAGCGTTTGCGGGATTGCAAAACAGTCAGCGCCAGGGGTGGCAAGACCACCGCACCGGGAGCGGCCGGAGGTTCGATGACAATCCCGGAGGCATCGACGGCCAGCGCCTCCGCCGGGGGAGGAAGTGGCTGGGAAGGAGGGGGTGGCGGGGGAATTTTCTCCACTTTTTCCTTAACCCCGCCATTACTCATGAGACGATCCCGAACCTCGGGTCGGATCCAGACCCGGCGTTCGCCGACGGATTCCCGGCCTTGCAGGTGCTCGGCCAGCAGGGCACAAGCTTGGCGAAAAGGGGTGGGATCAAGGGGGGGCACGGAGCAACCCTAGACGAAGATGGAAATTGAGAAACCAAGAATTCAAGCCCAGAGCGAATTGGGGTTCTTTCCGGGGTCCTCGGAGGTGTCACCGCTTCCCGGAGAGAAGCTGCATTTGTTTCGATTTCCCTAATAATCAATGAAATAAAACAAGCCGACCTGCCTTTCCGGAGCCCCCGTTACGCCCCTCGTTTTAAAACGGCAGAATGTTCAAGATTGGCCGGACTGGTATTTTTTCTTGTCGGAAAATACCAGATAGGTGATCCTGTCCAAATCCAAAGGTGTGGCTTGTTCGCAGAGTGACGCCGACGGTAACCGCCGCCAATCCCATTTTCCAACTTCGCCTATGTTCGGTCGCCTCACTCTTTGCTGCCTCGCTCTTCTTGCCAATCTGTTGATTGGTTGCGCTTCCACCGGTTCAGAGAAAACAGCTTCCACGTCCTCATCGAATTCGACGACGGCGGCTTACAAGAAGGCTACTTCCGCCACCTATAAAACTTACGCCAAGGCCCAAGGACCAGTGCGCGTGCTTCGCACGACCGCTTACCATTGCCACGAGGAGGACCACATCGTTTACGGCAACAAGAGCGCCTACGGCACGCCGCTTCGTTACGGCAAGGTCCGCTCCGCCGCCGCCGATTGGTCGCGTTTCCCGATTGGCACTGTTTTCCGTATCCAGGGCTTGGACCACCTCTTCATCATCGACGACTACGGCAGCGCCCTCGTGGGCAAAGACACCCTTGACCTCTACACCCGCTCGAAGCAGGAAATGAACTACTGGGGCGCCCGCCACGTGAAGGTGGAATTCCTCCGCTGGGGCAGCTACGACCTGAGCTATAAGATTCTCGCCGAGCGCATGAAGTATCCCCATACCCGCCAGATGGCCATGGCCATCAAAGCCAAACGCCCGGGTGTCGAACAGAAGGCCGCCGCCATCGCCCTGCGCAAGCCGAAGGCCTCCACCGCGCCGAAGACTTGATCTCGTTGGAGAAACGAATCCTCCTCGGCTCCACCGCGAAACTCCATCCATGACGCGGGCGCAACGCGCGACCATCATTTTGGATGACCTTTCGGCCCGTTACCCGGACCCGCCCGTTCCGCTCGATCACGACGATCCCTTTACCCTGCTGGTCGCCGTTTTGCTCTCCGCGCAGTGCACGGATCTGCGCGTGAATCAAGTCACCCCCGCGCTATTCGCCCGCGCCCGGACTCCAGGGGAAATGGCTCGTGTTCCGGTCGAGGAAATCCAGACTATCATCCGCCCCTGCGGACTCTCCCCACAAAAAGCCAAGGCCATCCGGCGGCTCTCCGAATTGCTTCTGGAAAAACACGGTGGCCAGGTGCCGGCGGATTTTGAAGCTCTTGAAGCCCTGCCGGGTGTTGGACATAAGACCGCCTCCGTGGTCATGGCCCAAGCCTTCGGGGTGCCTGCTTTCCCCGTCGATACCCACATCCACCGCCTCGCCCAACGATGGAAACTCACCAACGGTCGGTCCGTCGAACAAACCGAAGCCGACCTGAAAAAACTTTTCCCCCGCGAGACGTGGAACCGCCTCCACCTCCAAATCATTTTCTACGGACGCGAGCACTGCACCGCCCGCGGATGTGACGGCACCACCTGTCCTCTTTGCCGACGCCTTTTTCCCGAGCGGAAAAATCCCGTAGCCACCCGCAAGTGAAACCATGGACGAAGCACCGCCGCCCGGAGTGATGGATAGCGATACCTTCCGCCGCATGCTGGAAGAAATCGGGCGGACGCGCATGCCCTTTGGTAAATACGGGCCCGCCGCCATTCCTCCGGATGGACTGCCTATCGACGAGCTTTCCCTTGATTACCTCGAGTGGTTCCGGAGCAAAGGCGGGTTTCCACGCGGGCGGCTCGGCGAACTGCTCGCCTTCATTCATCAGGTCAAGGAAGCCGGCATGGATTCCATCTTCGATCCGCTCCGCAAGGAACGTGGTGGACGTGTGCCCAGAAGACGCCCGCCACGCGTGCGGAAGTTTCTGTCGGATTCCGACTCTTAATCCCGGAATCCGGGATTAGGCATCTTTGATCACTCCGCCGCTTCCGGTTTGTCGAGACGCTCAAGAGAGCGGATATCGAGTTTGCGCGCCAGTCCCGCCACATCTTTTGCATCGCACGGCTCATTGCCCGCGACCTCGAGATACAAATCATCACCGATGATCATCTGGAGTTTCCGGTCACCTTCGTAAACAGCTGTGCGACCGGAAATTCTCTCGGTCTTGCGCCCGCTGATCGCGAGGAATTCCTCGTTCTTCAGCAAGGGTGCGAGTTGTTTGGCCAGGGGAGAATCTTTCACCACCTTGACGCTGATTTTTTTCTCGCCGCTTTTGTAGGTCCTCGATAACGACGTTCCTCCACCAAGGAGGGTCAGGTCTTCCGGTTTGATCTCTTCCCCCTTCCATTCGCCAATGGCATCCGGCAGTCGGCTGGCCAGCTTTTTCGCGCCCGCCTCTTCCGCCAATTTGATCAACTCGCGCAGTTTCGCGGTGAGGGCCTCGTTGTCGCCCTTCTGGTGCAGATTGTAGGCGTCGCGCAGACCGGTGGACATCGCATCGGTTTTCGCCTGCTGGGCGGTGGCGAGTCCGGCAAAGCCAAGGACCAAGATGGGGATTAGCCGCTTCATGGCTTGCTGTCTAGCGAAAAATCCGGGAAGTGGCAAGAACAAAAAGAAAGTGCCAGCCCCCGGGGGTTCCGAAGGCTGGCACCAGTTCCATCAACCTCAACACTCGGAACGGTATCCTCCGGCATGGCCTCGCATTCCGCGCCGGCAATCATCGTTCCGTAGTGCATGACGCACGAGGTGCCCTCTCTGTTCAAAGTTTCTTCAAAAAACCCGAAAATTTTTCCGGGGAGGCGGTATTGACCCGGAAAAGCCGGGGCCGGGCGGCGAAAATCCCCTTGCGCGACGGGCAAAAACGGGGCTTTCTGGCGGCATGGATCCGCTTTCCCTCCGCACCGGAATTGGCTACGACGTGCACGCTTTGGCCGCCGGCCGCCCCTGCATTCTCGGCGGGGTCACCATCCCGCACCCGGTCGGCCCGGACGGGCATTCCGATGCCGATGTGCTCTGCCACGCCATCGCCGACGCCTTGCTCGGGGCGACCGGCCTGCCCGACATCGGGTATTACTTTCCCCCGTCCGACGAGAGCATCCGGGGCATTTCCAGCCTGGAAATCCTCCGCCGGGTGGCCGCGCTCCTGACAGAAAATGGCTTCCAAATCCTGAATGTGGACAGCACACTCATCGCCGAGGCCCCGAAAATCCTGCCCCACCTCGCCGCCATGAAGGCCAATATCGCCGCCGCCCTCGGGCTTGAATCCTCACGGGTTGGCATCAAGGCTACGACCAACGAGAAAATGGGCTTTCTAGGGCGACAGGAAGGCATCGCCGCCCTCGCGACGGCGGCTCTGGCGGGTGTCTGAGAAAGTTCCTTGGCGCGCTCTCGCAGATTCGGGGGATGCGGGACCGGACGGGCTGACGATCGGCCTGAAACGCCGGGGGAGCCTGCCTCCGGCACGGGCCGCCATTTATAATATAGCGGTCCGTGAGAGCGCCGCGACATCGCGAGCGCCAGAAGGTAGTGACTCCCTCCCGTGCAGAAAATCCTGAGACAGATTCATCGGGTCAGGGCGCTCCTGAGAATATGAAATCATTCATGCGTCTCGCTGTCGGGGCGGCCTTTGCCGCCTGTGCCCTTGTTTCCAACGCCGCCGAGGGTTGGCTGACCGACGTGGATGCCGGTATCGCCAAGGCGAAGGAAACGAAGAAGTCCGTCATGGTCGAGTTCACCGGTTCCGACTGGTGCCCGCCCTGCATCATGATGGGGAAAGAGGTTTTTGGCAAAGAGGAGTTCGTGAAGAAGGCTTCTGAGAAATACGTGCTCGTGAAAATCGACATCCCGAAGAAAGACCCCGAACTGACCGAGAAGAACCGGCCGGTGATGAAGAAGTACAATGTTTCGGGCGTCCCGACGGTGGTCCTGCTCGATGGCGAAGGCAAAGAATTCGATCGTTTCACCGCCTCGAAATACCGGACCGTCGAAACATTCATTGAGCAGCTCAACAAATCGCTCGAGAAAAAAGCGATGGAGTGAGCGAAGCTCCCAAGGGCGCCTCGGTTAGCTAGGCACCGGTCTTTTGTTCATTATCGTGTAAAGCTGTTCTCGAACATTTGCTTCGGGGGTGGCGGGGAAGAATAGAATAGCCGACAACCGGGCGGGGGAGTGCGCGTTTTTTCTGCCGTCGGCGGATGTCGCCGCGACCCAGCCCATTCCCATTATATAGATGAATACACGTTCCCTTGTTGCCCTTGCCACTTCCCTGCTTTTGGTCCCCGCGATTTTCGCCCAGGAGGGGGCCGCTCCCGAAAAAGAACGCCCGGAGCGTCCGGAGAAACCGATGCGCCCGGAACGGGCGGAACGAACGGATAAACCCGATGGGCAATGGAAGCCCGCTCCGGGGAATCCCGAGCGTCCGCATGCGAAACCGGAAGCGGCTCGTCCAGGGGAGGGAACAAAGCCGCAACCGCCGTCACCAGTCCGTCCGGGGACCTTCCAACCTCCCCCACAGAATTCTCCTATGTTCATGCGGATCGAGAACCAGCGCTCGGCCGAGATGAACCAGCGCCTGCAACGGATGGAGAATGCGATGAAGGAGCGCGTGGAGCAGATGGAGAAGATGTTGCGCCAGCGCGATGAGCGGATGGCGAATGCCACCCGTGAATTCAATGAACGGATCACGAAGGCCGCGCGTGAATTCGACGCCCGGATTAAGGAATTGGAAAAGAGGGACACAGTCAAAAGCGAAGCGAAACCCGATGCCTCGATGGAAGCGAAAGCCCGCGAACTGAAACAGCGGGAAATGAATCTTCAGAAGCGCGAGGAAGAATTGAAGAATCGCGCGAAGCGCTTGGAGCAACTCGAACGCGATCTGAAGGAACGCGAGGCACGTATGCGCGAGGTGCCCAAGGAAAGCGGCGACCAGGAAAAGAAAGTCCGCAACAAAGAGAAGAAGAAAGAAGAGGGCTGAGCCAGCAATCTTAATTACAAGGGGCGGTTTCCGAGAGGAAGCCGCCTCTTTGTTTTGGATTCATTTCGATCCGAAGGTTGGCTCCGTTTCTTCACATGCGCGAGAGCCGTTGAATCATCCGCAGAGTCATCACGCTTCGATGACTTCACTCCAGCGACGTCGAAATGCGGCGAAGGACAATGTTTCCATCGCGCGATCCCGTGCGACGCGCATGACCTCGTCGGCATGGGTCTCATCGTCGAGCAGTCGGGACACTTCGGCGATGACCATATCCTCGGTGTCGCGGGCCGAGGGAAGGTGGCCGAAGGCGAGTTGATCGACCATGCCATTGCCGCCCAGGCATGGAACACCGGCGAGCAAGGCATCACCCGCGACTTGTCCGGGCACGCCGCTTTCATCACGCTGGAGAACCAGACGATGGCGGGAGATCATTTCGGCATAGGCTTTGTAGGACATGGGGGGAAATGAGAGCACGTTCAAGCCGCTGGTGGCGCGCCAGATCTTCCACGAGCCGCGCCAGCCGTCGCCATTGACCATCGTGATGGCCAGTCCGGGCCTCGCCATCGCCAGTTTCTTGGCGATGGCGAGGCTCTCGGCATGGCGTCGCGCGGGCACTCCGAACTCACGGGTGCCAATGAAGATGCCTCCGCGTTCCGAGGCCGGCAGATCATATCTCCTCCAGGATGGTTCATCGATGGGGTAGGGGGTGGGCAACTCGATCACGCGTGATCGGGGGCGCCATGATCGGAAATGATCGATGGTGGCGGGTGAAGCGGCGATCCATCCATCGATCTGATCGTCAAGTTGCCTGGCGAGGGATCCATTCGCCGAGTCCGCGAACCAATCTTCGAGCTGATGACGACCACATTCTTTCCATGTGAGATAGATGTGATGACCACGATCACGGAGGTGTTTTAGCGCCTGATCGAGGTCTCGCGCGCGCCGCGTGATCAGGACGAGAATATGGCGCCGATCACCGCCGATCGTGGCCGTTGAGGCGTGAAATCCGCCGCCCGTCGCGGCGGCCATGGCATGAAAATTGATCGGTTCATGAGCGTGTTCTCCCTGCGAAGGTATGCCATGCGAGTAATCGATATGAAAGTCCCGGCCTTGTGGAACAAGCACTTCAAGCGTTGATGATGTTTTCGTTGGCATAAAATCTAACAAGCAAGTGTCACCCAAAAACGGGCCAAAAATGGCCCCTGAAAAAAAATTTCGTAAATGCAAAATAATCCTTGACCACGGTGGGGTAAATTGAGTAGGCGTATAAGGTGACGGAAGAATATGCTCCCTCACCGCCACCAATGAACCCGATATTCCATAGCTTCAACGAAATTCCTCACCGTGAGGAAGAGCGATGTGGTGTCGTGTCCGGTGACGATATAACCACTTCCGCGAGGAGCGGGAGTTGGTCCTGCCAGTTGACGGTTCATCACGACCCAACCCGATCGGATTTCCCCGCTATGCCCGCGCCGGTGACATGGCGGAACGTGAAACCGCACTGGCGCTAAACCGACGAAGAAACAATATGCCTGCTAAGAAAAAGGTAGCTAAGAAGGCGGCGGCCCCCAAAAAGGCCGCCAAGAAACCCGCGAAGAAAGCCGCCAAGAAGGCCGTGAAGAAGGCGCCTGCCAAGAAGAAGGCCGCCAAGAAGAAGGCCGCTAAGAAGGCGAAAAACGCGATGGCCAAGAAGGCCGCCAAAAAGGTCGTGAAGAAAGCGGCCAAGAAAGCGGTCAAAAAGGCGCCTGCCAAGAAGAAGGCCGCCAAGAAGAAGGCCGCTAAGAAGAAGGCCAAATAAACAACTACTTGAATCCTGACAGCCGGGGAGGGACCCCGCCGCGAGGCGGCCAGAACCCACTCCCCGGCCTCAGGTTTTCCAGAGAGAACACTCAACGCGGTCTCCCAGCCCTCGCCGGCGGGAGACCGCTTTTTGTTTTATATCCCGGATGGGTCGCCCGGGGCAAGTCCGGAATCCAGTTTCCCCGGAAATAAATTTTCTCAGTTTTGCGGCTTATTTTTTCAAATCTGTTGCCTCTGCCCTAAAATTACCGTAAAATGGAGGGCGTGTTGTTCCCCCTTCATGAACTCCCCCATACGCCCGCGCGTGTGCAGATCGGCTTTCTTGCCCTGATTCTGGGGGTTGCTTGGTTGGCCAGTGGTCAATTGCTGCGGTCATGGTCCAGAAAACGGGACGGTTCCGGAAGCCTGCGTGCCTTCGCGGCCAATCGGGACTGGCGCTGGATTGGAGCCATCCTGATGGTGGGCGGACTTTGTATTGCCCGCCCCTGGGGAATAGAGAGTGGTCCGTTTGTCTGGGTTCGCCACACGGCGCTTCTTTTGGTTGTCTTGCTGGTGGGGGAATTTCTCTCTGTCCGGCAGAAAACGGATCGGTGGCTCGGGCTCTGTCTGGTGGCTTCGCTTCTCGTTTACTGCGGAATGGCCCTCCGGGTGGCTGTCCGGTTCTCCATGCCTGATCTCGCCGGCGCGGGATTTTTTTCGACCCCCTGGCTCAACCACGGCCTCTTTGCCGCACTGATCAGTGTGGGAGTGGTAGCCATGGTTGTTGGTTGCTGGCGGATTCTCCGGCACCTCCGTGAAGTGGCGCCACTGCACGCCTTGGCTTTGGTGCTTATGCTCCCGATGTTCGCGGAGGGCACGATGTTTACCGGAGCAATCGATCGATACTCCCGGGAGGCATCCCACTCCGCCGCGATTGATGCCATGTTCGGAGAGGATACTATGCCAGCGGGCATCTATGAAATCCCGCCGCTCTGCGCGGGCGAAGAGGTTGAAACGATTGTGCTTGGTGATACGCCGATGGACGAAGAGGTTGGCGCGGATGATTCCGAAGGTTCGGATCATTCCGGTTGCCATTCCTGCCCGATGCCATGAGGGTATCGGGAATGAACGAGGATGTGGAGAAACTGATTTCGGCGGGCAAGCTCGCGACCAACCAAAAGGAAGCCCTGCTCGCTCTCGCGCCCGGTTCCATCTGTTCGCACGCCGGATTCGGAGTTGGAAAAGTGGCTTCGTGGGATTTGCTCGGAGATCGCATGATCATCGATTTCCAGGATAAACCTGGTCACATGATGGGGATTCGTATCGCGCTGAAGACCCTGAAGGGATTGGCCGCCGACCATATCCTGTCCCAGTTCTTCGAAAATCCGGCTGCCATCCGCGAGTTCGCCGCCGACGATCCGGTGGCCTTCACCGGTTCGGTGTTGCGTTCGGTTGGCGGCTCGATGCGTTTCGACGAGTTCGAGGCTTTGGTCCAGGGCCGCATCGTCAGCGAAGCGGCTTACAAAAAATGGTGGGACAACACCAAGAAGCATCTCCGCGGGCATCGCGAATTCGTGATCCCCTCGAAGCGGACCGAACCGCTGCAACTCCGCGTGAGCGATTTATCGCCCGCCGAACTCTTGGTCGAAGATTTTGATTCGGCGAGGGACTTGAAGGAGAAGTCCCGTCTCTTGGGAGAGATGCGCAAACACCTCGACTTTTTTGCGAATCCGTCGGCGGATCTCGCGCCGGTGCTTGAGAACGCGGGCGACGTCGCGATGAAGAGCCAGAAGCTCAATCCGGCGGGAGCGATTGATTTGATGCTCGCCCGCGATTCGCTCGCCTCGGCGCTCAAGGGGTTCCGCTTTTCGTCGGAGGCTCCGGATCTGGCGAAGTTGATCCGTCTTGAGACTCCACATCTTGCGGAGGCGATGCGATCGCTCTCGGCATCGGCCTCCGGCGTGGTGGCCGACGCCTTGCCTGCCGCCTATGGCGAAACATGGGCCGAGAAAGCACTGCAGTTGCTCGAAACCTGCGGGGGCAAGGCTTTCGGTGAACTGGCCGAACGTCTCATGGCCGGTGAAGCCGCGCCTGCTTTCGGGTTGTGGGTGCGTCGCGGCCTCGCGCAACGTTCGCACACTCCCGAAGCTCTCGGATGGATCTGCCAGAACCGCGCGGGCAGTTCGCGTGAGTTCTTTGATCATGGGATTGGCCTTGCCTTGCTAGAGGCGATTGATCGAGCTTTCACCTCTTCCGGGTCCACCCGCGGCAATCGCGCGCTGGATGTTCTGCAAGGGGACCGGGCACTTGTCGCCGAACTGCTGGCCGAGGCCAGCCCGAACGAGGTGAGGGCATTCGCCAAACGATTGCTCGCCACACCCGCCATCGACGATCTGACCCGGCGCTCGCTTCTCGCCCGCGTGATCAAGGCGCACGATTTTGTCCAGGAAATGGTGGACGGCGATGTTCCGGCACCGGCCGCAGATGACAGCTTGATCGTCTCCTGGGAGAGCCTCGAAAGGAAAAAAGCGGAACTCGAGGATCTAACGCGCAATTTGATCCCCGACAACACCCGCCAGATCGCCATCGCCCGTGAATACGGGGATTTGCGGGAGAATTTCGAATTCAAATCCGCCAAGGAAAACCAGAAAGTGCTCGATCGCCGCAAACACGAGCTGGAAAAAGAAATCCAACGCGCCAAGGGCATCAGCTACGCCGATGCCGACCCGAGCACCGTAGCGATCGGGACGGTCGCTCTGATTCGCTTCGATGATGGAACGGAACAAGAAGTTGTCGTGCTGGGGGCATGGGATGGCGACCCCGCCCGTCATATTCTTTCTTATCTCTCGCCCGCCGGTCAGACCCTCCTTGGGCTCGCCCCCGGAGCAGCCGTGAGCCTGCCGAGCGAGGTCGAAGGACAAACCCGAACCGGCACCATCCTCTCGATCCGCCGCTGGAGCGCGGATCCGATTTGAAGAACACCGAGAAAAAGTTTTGCCAAGTTGCCCCCGAATCCATAAACTACACACAAATACGACTAATGACTGACACGATGATTATTGATATCCGGGGTCGGGAAATCCTCGACAGCCGAGGCAACCCGACCGTTGAAGTGGATGTGCTCCTTGAAGGTGGTGCCCTCGGGCGCGCCATGGTTCCCAGTGGTGCCAGCACGGGCGAGCATGAGGCCGTTGAATTGCGCGATGGCGTGAAGACCCGCTATCTTGGCAAAGGCGTGACCAAGGCGGTCGCCGCCGTGCACAAGACAATCGCTCCGGCCCTGATGGGTGAAGATGCGACCGACCAAGCCGCGATCGACCGCCTGATGTGCGAGCTGGACGGAACCAAAAACAAAGGCAAACTCGGTGCGAATGCCATTCTCGCGGTCTCGCTGGCCGTCGCCCGCGCCGCCGCTACCCAACTCGGCCAACCGCTTTACAAATATGTCGGCGGGCCCAATGCCAAGGTCCTGCCCGTGCCGATGATGAACATCATCAACGGCGGCGCCCATTCCGATGCGCCCATCGATTTCCAGGAATTTATGATCATGCCACGAGGCGCGCCCACCTTCCGTGAAGCGCTGCGTTACGGAGCCGAAGTTTTCCATGCGCTGAAGAGCCTGCTTCACGACCGCGGCCTAAGCACGGCGGTCGGTGACGAGGGGGGATTTGCGCCCACCCTCAAGAGCGCCGACGACGCGCTGGCGGTGATTTGCCAAGCCATCAAGAAGGCCGGATACAAGGTCGGTGCTGACATCGCCATTGCCCTCGACGTCGCCTCGAGCGAGTTCTGGGACAAGACGAAGAAAAAATATGTCTTCAAGAAGAGCGACAAGTCCGTCCGCTCGGCTGATGAAATCATCGCCTACTACAAGGCTCTCCAGAAAAAGTATCCGATCGTCTCCATCGAAGACGGCTGCGCCGAAAACGACTGGGCCGGTTGGAAAAAACTGACGGATGCGATGGGAGCCAATACCCAGCTTGTCGGCGACGATCTTTTTGTCACCAATGTCGAATTCCTCCAGAAGGGCATCGATCAGGGGGTGGGCAACTCCATCCTCGTGAAGGTGAACCAGATCGGTTCCCTCACCGAGACCATGGACGCCGTGGAACTGGCGCACCGCCACGGTTACACCTCCGTGCTCAGCCATCGTTCCGGAGAAACTGAAGATTCAACCATCGCCGACCTCGCCGTCGCCACGAACTGCGGCCAGATCAAGACGGGCTCGCTCAGCCGGTCCGACCGGATCGCCAAATACAACCAACTCCTCCGCATCGAAGAGGAACTCGGTGCCACCGCCATCTTCGGTGGCCGAATGAAAGTCTGACTCACCCCATCCGCCCTATGCCCCCCGATTTCAGGGAACCCTGGCAACCCGTTGCCGACCGGCGGCTTGAAGCCCCGGTTTGGCAGCGCCGGATTCGCTCGGTCTTGCTTCTGGGACTGGGGGCAACGGGGTTGGGCATCGCCATCACCTATGTGATGCCCGTTTTTGACGAGCACAAGGCTCGTCTTGCCGAGGAGGCGAAAGTCACCGCCCGACTCGAGGAAATGCGCCTTCTCCAGGCCCGGGAGGAGGCCAAACTCCGCTGGCTCCGGAACGACGACGCCTACCTTGAGATCCAAGCCCGCGACAAACTCGACCTCCAGTCCCCCGGCGAAACCATCATCCGCTTTCGATCGGATCGGTAGTCGGAGGCCCGGAAATTTGAAAAATTTTTTGTTCAAACTCTTTCGGGGGGGTTGACAGGCCCCTATTTAAGTCGGTAGTCTGGTCACCCATCCGAAGCAAATCGAACCCGACGCCCATTTCCCGTGTACTCCAACGAAGAATACCTCATTGAACTGCTCAAAGACGCCGGGTATCTGAGCAACCAGCAAGTCAAGGATGCCACCCTTGAGCGCCGGGGCGCGGAAAGCATCATCGAGTCGCTCATCCGCGCCGGAGCGGTGCCCGAAGAGGAAGTTGCCCGCACCTGCGCCAGCAACGCTTCGATGGAATTTGTGGAGGCCGGTAAGCTCTCCGTGCCACCCGCGCTCGTGGAAATGGTGCCGCCGGATGTTGCGAAGCGTTACCGCGTCGTGCCGGTGGGATATGATGGCACCAATTTGAAGCTCGCCGTCAGCGACCCATTCGATTTCGAATCCTTGGACGCTGTGCCGCACGTCCTCCCGTTCCCCGTCGAGTTCGCCTGCGCCACTCCCACTGCGGTTCGCCAGGCCCTCGTCCAGTATTACGGTGACATTGACAAGGCGGTCCGGGCCTTTGAAAAAGATCTCGGTCACATGGTTTCGGTCGAGACCTCCGACGGAGGAAGTGACGCCGAAGCAGGCGACGCTCCGATCATCCGCCTTTGCTCCCAGCTCCTGCTCGAGGCCTTCCAAGTCCGCGCTTCGGACATCCACGTCGAGCCGCTTGACCACACCATCCGCATCCGATACCGCATTGACGGTGTGCTCCAGGAAGTCGCGACGCACCCGCGTAAACTCCTTTCCGCCATCATCAGCCGGATCAAGATCATGACCGGCACCATGAGCATCGCGGAAAAACGCCTGCCCCAAGACGGACGCATTCAGATCAAGATCGGCGATAAGGATATCGATTTGCGTGTTTCCACCGTGCCCACGAACCACGGCGAGAGCGTGGTCATGCGGATTCTCGACAAGAGCGGTCTCACCCTTGGTCTTCCGGAACTCGGATTTTTCTCCGATGACCAAGCCACGTTCGAGAACCTCATCACGCTACCGGACGGTATCCTGCTGGTGACCGGTCCCACGGGCTCCGGAAAAACGACCACTCTTTACGCCTGTTTGAACTACATCAACCGCCCGGACCGGAAAATCATCACGGTTGAAGATCCGGTGGAATACCAGATGTCGGGTATCAACCAGGTGCAGGTGAAAGAGGAAGTCGGCATGACCTTCGCTGCCGCACTCCGGTCCATGCTCCGGCAAGCCCCGAACATCGTGATGATTGGGGAAATCCGCGATGCGGAAACAGCCAATATCGCGATCAACGCCGCCCTGACCGGTCACCTTGTCTTTTCCACCTTGCACACGAACGACGCGCCGAGCGCCATCGCCCGTCTTACGGATATCGGCGTCAAGCCCTTCCTCATAGCTTCCGCCGTCCGTGCCGTGCAGGCCCAGCGTCTCGTTCGCCGCCTTTGCCCGAAGTGCAAAGTGCCCGCCGAACTGACGGAAGCGGAAATCCGCTCGCTCGGTCTCGATGCGGGCCGCACAACGGGTAGCGAGATCATGGGACCCAAGGGCTGCGACAATTGCCGGGGTCGTGGATTCCGCGGACGTCTCGGCATTTTCGAGATTTTCCGCATCGACGATGAAGTCCGCCACATGATCAACCAAAGCCTGACCACCACCCAACTCCGCCGGCGTGCCCGCGAGTTGGGCATGCGCACCATGCGCGAGGACGGCATCCGGAAGGTGCTGGCCGGTGTGACCACCGCCGCCGAGGTCATCGAAACCACCATGGGCGATTCCGACTGAATCATCCCCTCTCCCAACGACCGATTTTCCCATGAATCAGGATTACGTCCTCGACCTTCTCGTCTCCCGCGGCATGCTCGATCAGCAGGTCGCCGACGACATCCGCCGCGAGCACCTCGAAACCGGTCTCGATATCCTCCCGCTCGTCGTCAACTATGGCGTGTTGGATTCCGAAGAAGCCGTTTACCCCCTCATTGCGAACGAGCTGGGGGCCGAATATTACGATTTGGAGGGTTTCGACCCGCCGCAGGAGTTGCTGGAGACCATTCCCGGTGGCATGGCCCGTTTGCACGGAGCCCTTCCCATCTGGATCACCAACGAGGGTCTTTTTGTCGCCCTCACGGATCCTCTCAACCCGCAGGTGATCGAGGATTTGCGTTTCGCCCTCGGCAAAGAGGTTCATCCGGTGGTGGCCCGGCCGGACCATGTCGCCACGCTCATCGAGAAACACTACGGGCGCGGGGGAGAAAACCTCAACGACGTGCTCTCCCAAATCATCGGCGGATCGAGCAAGGAAATCAGCGACGCGGATCTCGAGGCCGAGGCAAACTCCGCTCCCATCATCCGTTACGTCGATCTCGTGCTTTACAACGCGATCAAGGAGCGCGCTTCGGACATCCACTTCGAGCCGTTCCAGAATGAATTCAAGATTCGTTATCGCGTGGATGGAGCCCTCTATGAGATGGCCCCGCCGCCGCTGCACCTTGCCCTGCCGATTATTTCCCGGATCAAGGTCATGGCAAACCTGAACATCGCGGAGCGCCGCGTGCCGCAGGACGGCCGGATCATGAAGAGCTTCGGCGAGCACACCGTTGACCTGCGTGTCTCCTGTCTCCCTACCATCCATGGCGAATCCGTCGTTTGCCGGGTGCTCGACCGTTCGTCGGTGAACCTGGAAATGGAAAATCTCGGGATGCCTCCGGATCTCTACGATTACATCATCGGCACGATCCAGAAGCCGAATGGCATCTTCATCGTGACCGGACCGACCGGTGCCGGCAAGACGACCACCCTTTACGCGGCTCTCCGCAAGATCAACACCATCGACGCGAAGTTGCTGACTGCCGAAGATCCGGTGGAATACGACATCGACGGGATCCTGCAGGTGCCCGTCAACGAGGCCATCGGCCTCAGTTTCCCGCGGGTGTTGCGCGCTTTCCTGCGCCAAGACCCCGACCGCATCATGGTCGGGGAAATGCGCGACGTGGCCACCGCCCAGATCGCCATCCAGGCCTCCCTGACCGGCCACCTTGTGCTTTCAACCCTCCACACGAACGACGCCCCGGGTGCCGTGACCCGTCTGATCGACATGGGCTGCGAGCCATTTCTGGTCTCCGCCACCCTTGAGGCCGTGCTTGCCCAGCGTCTCGTGCGGACCATCTGCAAGGACTGCAAGGCCCCCTACGAACCGAGCGAGAGCATCCTCATGCAGCTCGGCCTCTCCCCTCACGAACTGGGGGATAAGCACTTTTACACCGGTCAGGGGTGCAATACCTGCGGCGGCTCCGGCTACAAGGGCCGGAAAGGCCTCTACGAGCTGCTCGACATCACCGACCCCCTGCGCGACATGATCACCGACCGGGCGCCCACGGTGGTTCTGCGCCAGAAAGCCATCGAACTGGGTATGCAGACCCTCCGCGAGGACGGGCTCCGGAATATCTATCTGGGGACCACCACCATCGAGGAAGTCCTCAAATACACCTGATTTCCCAAGATTCCGGTTTACATCCCGGCACTTCTCCGGTTATACGTTAAAAAGATTCATCACCAACCGCTCGACTCCTCACCATGCCGAACTTCGAATACCGGGCGCTCGACGCCCAAGGAACCGAAACCACAGGGGCCATTCAGGCCGAAGATGAGAACGATGCCGTCGCGCAGTTGCGCCGGAACGGCCTCTTTCCGACCCAAGTGGTGGAACAAGGCAAGGGCACCCTCAGTGGGGGCTCCTCCGGTGGGCGCCGGGCCCGTGCCGCCGCCCGCACCAAGGGCAAGAGCAGTGTTGGCGGCGGGAAAGGCGGAGGGCGCATCAATAGCAAGACTCTGATGCTTTTCACCCGGCAGCTTGCCACCCTCATCGACTCCGGCCTACCCCTCTTGCGTGGTTTGACCGTGCTCGCCAAGCAGGAGCCCAATCCGGTCCTCAAAAAGACCGTCAACCAGCTTTCGGAATCCGTCCAGGCCGGTGGCACCTTCTCCGAAGCCCTCGCCCAACACCCGCGTATTTTCAACAAGCTCTATGTGAACATGGTCAAGGCCGGCGAACTCGGCGGTGTGCTCGAACTGGTGCTCTCCCGTCTCGCCGACTACCAGGAGAAGGCGCAAAAGCTGAAGAACAAGATCGTCTCGGCCATGATCTACCCGATCATCGTCATGTGTATCGCGGTCGGCATCATGGTCTTCCTGTTGCTCTTTATCGTCCCGCGTTTCGAGACCATTTTCGAGGAAATGCTCGGTGGCTCCGAGTTGCCCATGATCACCCAACTCGTCACGGGAGCGAGCAAGTTCGTGCAGAACAACTGGCTGGTTCTCTTCGGCGGCATCGCCCTCGCCATCGTGGGCTTCAAACTATATGCCAATACCAAAGGCGGACGGCACAATGTGGACAGGCTCAAACTCCGCCTCCCCGTGATCGGTGATATCCAGCGCAAGAGCGCGATTGCCCGGTTCAGCCGCACCCTCGGCACCCTCGTCACCTCCGGTGTTCCCATTCTGCAGGCGCTCAATATCACCAAAGAGACCGCAGGAAATGTCGTCATCTCCGAAGCCATCGGTAAGGTGCACGATGCGGTCAAGGAAGGGGAATCGATCGTGCAGCCGCTCGAGGCCAGCAAGGTTTTCCCACCCATGGTCATTTCCATGGTGGACGTCGGTGAAGAAACCGGTCAACTCCCCGACATGCTTCTGAAAATTGCCGACGTTTACGACGACGAAGTGGACAACGCGGTCTCTGCCATGACCTCCCTGCTCGAGCCGCTCATGATCGTCTTCCTCGCCATCATCGTCGGCACCATCGTGCTCGCTCTTTTCATGCCCCTGCTCGACATCATCAGCAAGATGTCCTCGCAGTGAGGTATCACCCAAAACACCCCCTCCAATACCCATGAGAACACGCGCAAGCTCCGCCCTCCACCGCGGATTCAGCCTGGTGGAACTGCTGGTCGTCATCATGATCATCGCCATCCTTATGGGACTGGTGGTCGTCGGTTCGCAGTATGCGATGTCAAAAAGCTACGAGAACAAGACCCGGATGCAGATCAAGGCCATCGAAACCGGCCTGGAGAAGTATTTCACCGAACGGCTTGAATACCCGAACCCCAGTGCATCGGGCAGCGGCGTGCTCTACATGTCCCTCACCGGAGATGGTATTACCGGTGTCAATGCCACGACCGGTCGCCCGACCTATGGCACGCCCGATGGCAAGCTCGCCGACGCCGAGCAGGCGCGTTGGCCCGTCTATCTCGAGGAACTCGTTCCAAGCGGCAGCAAGGCCAAAGGAGCCCAAGGCTGGCTGAACATCAACCCGACCAGTGGTCTTTTCGTGGATGCGACCGCCCCGATCATCGATGGATTCGGCGAGTCACTGCAATACCGCTGCACTGGTAGCCCGCCTGCGGGAACCAAGAATACCACCTACGATCTCTGGTCCTACGGCACGGATACCACGAGGAACATGAACGAAACCGACCCGAAAAAGTTGGCCAAGTGGATCACCAACTGGTGAGGGTTGGGGAGGGGAATACCGGCTAGCAGCAGGCCAGCACGGCTTCTTTCCTCCCGTGGATCCCCAGCGCAAGCTCGGCCAGGATTCCATCCAGCTCATCAACGACCCTGAAGCGCGCCGCGGGTGCCAGTTGGCGCAACAGCTCGATGAGCGGATCCCAGAATCGCTTTCCTCCCGCATCCAGACGGTTGAAGAGCACAACCGGTTTTCCTTCCATGACCGGGTTCCCCTGCTGCTGGAATATGAGCAAAGCGAGGAGTTCCTGCATCGTGCCTGAACCGCCCGGAAAGATCACGAAGCCGTCGGAGTTTTCGATCATCACCTCCATGCGCGTGTAGATATCGGGCCGCAGCCAGAAGCTCGAGAGCCCGTCGGGCAAACCTTCCAGCTCGATGATGTGGGGAACGTTCGAACCGCCCGACCAGCCGCCCGCTTCGGCCGCCCCGCGCACCACCTCGCCCATGATGCCGGATTTGCCCGCGCCCGAGACGCAGCCGTAACCGTTCAAGGCCAATTGTCGCCCCATTTCGTAGCCGTCCGCCAGATACTCCGGATCGCTGATGCTGGCCGAACAGAACACACAAACATTTCCCAAGATGTCGGTGGGCACGGGCTCTTCGTAGGACGCATCCCGCGTGGGATGGTCGTGCTTTGGATGATGTCGACCGGCATCGGGCAATCCGCTTTCATGCACCCGTTCGAGGATGGGCAGCACCTGCTCGGACGCTCTGGCCACGAGCAGGAATTCCCGGTGATCCTGTTTGATTGTTCCCAGCTCGTGCAGATGATCCAGCACTCTAAAGAAGCTATCCCATGAACCGTCGCTATTCAGGATTACCGTTGCCTTGCCCTTGAGGTTTTTGTCCAGAGTCTGGTAGCCGACAAAAATGGAAACCGCTTTGAAAAGATCCTCCAGGGTCGCGCCGGGTGTGAAAACGAAAGCATCCGACTCGATGATCTTCTTCTCGATGTTGCACAGGGTGATGCGCTGATCCCCGTTGGAGTTGTAAATGTCCCACCCCCCGGCAAAAAGGTGGTAAAGCAAAAGCGCCCGGATGGAACGATTGGGGTCGTCGGCTCCTTGGACTGTGCCGGAGATGCGTGCGATGGGCATGGGAATTATTCTGGTTGGGGGTGGCGAGCCGTTGTATACTCGCGAGCAAAGAATCTTAACGCCGCCCACCCTCAATTCGGGAGCAAAATCCAGAAAACCAGCCTCAAATGGACCAATTTCTCCAAGCCGCTATCGATGAAGCAAAACTGGGACGCAAAGAAGGAGGAATTCCCATCGGAAGCGTGCTCGTGCACCGGGGGAAAATCCTCGGACGCGGTCACAACCGCCGCGTCCAACAGGGCTCCACCGTGCTCCATGGGGAGATGGACGCCCTCGAAAACGCCGGCCGTCAACCCGCCTCGGTCTACCGGGAGTGTGTGCTTTACACCACCCTGTCACCCTGTCCGATGTGCAGCGGGGCCATCCTCCTCTACGGAATTCCGCGTGTCATCATCGGTGAAAACCAAACTTTTCTCGGAGAAGAGGAACTTCTCCGATCCCGGGGCGTGCAACTCGAAGTCCTCCAGGATCCGACCTGCATCGAAATGATGCGCGATTTTATTGCCGGGAACCCGGAACTCTGGAATGAGGATATCGGAGAGGAATCACCGGCCAAAGAGGCTTGAGCAACCATGAATCAGGAAACGGAACGGAAATTCCTTGTCGTATCGTCGGCTTACCGCGAGCTGGCAACCGGCGTTGAAATCTCACAGGGTTACCTTTGCACGGATCCCGAGCGCACCGTGCGCGTGCGTCTCTATGGCAACGAGGGGTTTCTCACCATCAAGGGGAAAGGGGACATCACCCGCGCGGAATTCGAATACCCGATCCCGGCGGAAGATGCCCGTAATCTTCTGGAAAACCTTTGCCAACGTCCGATCCTGAGCAAACACCGTTTCCGCATCCAGTATGAAGGATGGCTTTGGGAAGTTGATGAGTTCCATGGAGCGAACGAAGGATTGGTCATCGCGGAGATCGAGTTGCCGGATGCGGATGCTTCCTTTGCCCGACCGCCGTGGGTTGGAGATGAAGTGACCGGCGACCCCCGCTACTTCAACTCGCGATTGGTCTCGCACCCTTATTCAAATTGGCCGTGAATCCCCCGGGCTGGGGCTGGCCACGCCAGCTTCGCTCGACATTTGACAAAATTGCCCTTGGAAACCGAGCGCGGGCGTCCTACTCTCGTTTTGCATGAAAACTACCGACCCAGTTTCAGCCCGGGACGGTCTCCGGAACCCATCAGGTGCCCGGCCTCGGACAAATCTTTGCCAATTCCTTCCGCTGGTCGCGTGCCTGCCATTGCTTTCATCGTGTGCGATTCTCGGATTGGGCAAACAAGTGGAAAGCATGGAGTCGCGCGGGGGCATCACGATCCGGGTAACGCCGCCACCCGATGGCAAGGCGCCGACCTACGCGGTGGCTTGGCGTATGGAAAACATGGCGCACAAGGATTCCGCCGGTTTCCAGCAGGTGCGGCCGGACGGAGTTGCCTCTTTCAATCTGCGACTGGACAACGTGTATCGTGTTGGCGCATTCACCGACGAGAATGGCAACCGCGCCTATGATGCCGGCGAGCCATTGGATTTCTTGAAAGATGTGAAGCCAATCGCCTTGAGCGACCCGACGGTGGAACCAAAGATCTGGAACCTGACTCTGAAACGGGAGCACGGTCTGGCCGCCGGCACGGTGATTCAGATCCCCAAGGAAAACAAAGAGCTCGGCGGCAAGACCAACATCGCATTGGGAGAAGTAGCTTCGCTGGACGAGAAGAGGTTCGCGGAGGACGCCGGTGGCAGCGGATTGTGGAGGCCGCTGGATTTCCTCAGCGCCAATACCCTGGGTATCTATTTCACCGAGCCTTACGACCCGAAACGCATCCCCGTTGTTTTCGTCTATGGCATCGGGGGCAGTCCCCAGGATTGGCGATACTTCATGGAGAACTTCGATCGGAAGCGCCACCAGCTTTGGTTCTTCCATTACCCCAGCCGCATGAGGCTCAATCGTGTTGCCGGAGTGCTGGCCACCGGATTGAGGGCGCTCAAAAAACAACACGGGTTCTCCAAATGCCATGTCGTGGCCCACAGCATGGGTGGACTGGTTTCCCGCGCCGCCATCACGGAAGCCGTGGCGGCAGAGGGAAAAAATTTCATTCCCCATTTCGTCAGCATCTCCACTCCGTGGGGCGGGCACAAGGCCGCCGAGTCGGGTATTCGTCATCTGAAGAAGCCCGTGCCGTCATGGCTTGATGTCGCGCCGAACAGCGACTACCTGCTCAAGCTATATGCCACGCCGTTGCCGGAAGGAACAACCCATGATCTGCTCTACGGCTCGATTGAGGGCGGGCCGTTCTGGATGAAAGAGAAGAACGATGGGGTCGTTACCGTGGAGAGCGAAACCGACCTCCGAATCAAGCGGAGCACTACATCCTTCCAGCATCTAATTTACGAACACGTCGAAATTCTCAAGCAGCCCGCCGTGGTCGAACGCGTCGAGCAGTTGCTGGCGAAATGAATCTTCCTTTGGATCGGCCACGTCTGCGCCCGGGAACCTCGTTGGCTCAACCAACCACCAAGAAACATGAAGCGACTCTTCTTCTGCGCTCTTCTCCTGCCGTTCGCGGGTCTTCCGGTCGCCGGGGCCGCGCCGAAGCCGAATGTGGTCTTCATTCTCGCGGATGATCTGGGGTTTTCCGATCCCGGATGTTACGGTGGTGAAATTGCCACGCCGCAGCTCGATGCGTTGGCGAAGGAAGGGCTGCGGTTCACGCAGTTCTACAACACGACCCGTTGCTGGCCGACTCGGGCGGCGCTGCTTTCCGGTTACTATGCGCAGCAGGTTGGCCGCGATAGTTTGCCGGATGTCGCCGGGGGAGCCCGCATGTCGCGGCCACCGTGGGCGCGCCTGTTGCCGGAGTTGCTCAAGCCGGCCGGATACCGCAGCTACCACAGCGGTAAATGGCATGTCGATGGAAAGGTGCTTGCTTCCGAGTTCGACCGATCGCTCGACGTGAGCACCACCGGCAATTATTTCAGCTCCCGCGGCTACCTGATCGACGATGCACCGGTAAAACCTCCTGCCGACGAAACCGGCTACTACACGACCATCGGGACCGCCGACCATGCGATTGATTGTCTCAAGGACCATGCCGCGAATCACGCGGACAAGCCATTTTTCCAATACATCGCTTATATCGCGCCACATTTCCCCCTGCATGCGCTGCCGGAAGACATCGCGAGGTATCGCGACAAGTATCTCGATGGCTGGGATGTGATGCGCGCGGCGCGTCATACGAGGCAAAAGGAAATGGGTATCACGACGACGACCCTCTCACCATTGGAGCGGGAAGTGGGGCCGCCTTATGATTTTCCCGACGCGATCAAAAAACTCGGGCCCGGGGAGGTGAACCGCCCGCTGCCATGGGGCGAACTTACGGAACAGCAACGACAATTCCAGGCCACGAAAATGGCCATCCACGCGGCGATGGTGGATCGCATGGATCGGGAGATCGGACGGATCATCGCGCAACTCAAGGCGATGGGCGCATACGACAACACGCTCTTCTTTTTTGCATCCGATAACGGGGCCAGCGCCGAGATCATGATACGCGATGGCGGCCATGATCCAGACGCTCCGCCGGGCAGCGCCGCCACCTATCTTTGTCTCGGCCCGGGATTTTCCAGTGCCTGCAACACCCCGCACCGCCGGCACAAATCATGGGTGCATGAGGGCGGCATCTCGACATCCCTCATTGTCCATTGGCCGGTCGGCTTCCAAGCGAAGAATGAACTCCGCCACACTCCGGCTCACGTGATCGACATTGTGCCGACCGTGCTCGAACTGGCCGGATTGGAGGTGCCGAAGGAATGGATGGGCGAGAAGCTACCGCCGGCGCCGGGGCGTAGTCTCGTGCCCGCTTTTGCCAAGGATGAAACCATCGGGCGCGAAAGCCTATGGTGGTATCACGAGGGCCATCGGGCGGTGCGTGTGGGCGACTGGAAGCTTGTCGCCGCCAAAGGTGATCCGTGGGAACTCTACGATATGAAAACCGACCGGGCCGAGCAGCACAATCTCGCCGCGCAAATGCCTGAAAAGGTCGAGGAACTGGAGAAGACCTGGCAGCGCCAAACCGACAGTTTCACGGAATTGGCCCGCAAGGGTGCCAAGAAACCCAAATGAGCGTCACCCGGAACGACCGAAAGCGGCTCAATACAGCAGACCGAAGAGTTGCTCGTCGGTGAGGGTGGTCGGGTCGTCCACGCTGGCCAGTTCGATGGCGGCAGCGTCGAGATTGGGGTCTTCGGCGTCGTCGGGCATGAGGAGCAGGGCGGCCTCGATGCGGGCCAGACTGGCGAGGTCGTTGCTCTCCGTGGTCTGAACGGCGGCGACAGCCACCGGATCGACCGGATCGGGCAACAGGAGATTGGAGCCCACCGAGAGCAGGAGCGCGGCGGCGGCGGCCAAGGGCAGACCGAGGCGGGCGGCGGCCAGCCAGCGCGACGGGCGCCCGTCTTGCGGGGTGCGCGCGGCGAGTGCTCCCATTCGGGCCGCAAACCCATGGGGAACCGGGGTCGGCGTGGCGCGGCCAAGCAACTCCCACGCCCGCCGGATTCCGGCGGATTCAAGGGATGGCCCGGAGGCATCGGCCCCCGTGGACGGGCTGTTGTCGGCGTCTGAGTTCATGGATTCACGGGATGAAACCCGGCCCTTGGGCCCGGGTTGCACGGGATTTTCAAGGAACATTCGATTCGAGGAATCCGGTGAGGTGGCGCATCCGGGTGGGGTGGCGCATTTTCCGGAGTGCCTTGGCTTCGATCTGGCGGATCCGCTCGCGGGTGACGTTGAATTGGCGGCCGACCTCCTCAAGCGTCCGGCTGTAGCCATCCCTGAGCCCGAAGCGTTGTTCGAGCACATCCCGCTCGCGGCCGTTGAGGGTATCGAGCACGTCACGGAGTCGGTCCTTGAGCAGGGCGGCGGAGGTGGTCTCGAGGGGATTTTCGGCCCCTTTGTCCTCGATGAATTCGCCGAATTGGGTTTCACCTTCGCCTTCGGTGATCGGTGATTGCAGTGAGATGGGCTGCTGGGCCATCTTGAGCACGGCGTTGACCCGTTCGACGGGCAGGTGGAGTTCTTCCGCGATTTCATCGGCGGTCGGCTCGCGCCCGTATTCCTGCACGAGTTGTTTCTGCACCCGCATGAGTTTGTTGATCGTCTCGATCATGTGCACGGGAATGCGGATGGTGCGGGCTTGGTCGGCGATCGAACGCGTGATGGCCTGGCGGATCCACCAGGTGGCGTAGGTTGAGAACTTGTATCCGCGGCGGTATTCGAATTTTTCCACCGCTTTCATCAGGCCCATGTTGCCTTCCTGAATGAGATCGAGGAAAGAAAGCCCGCGGTTCGTGTATTTCTTGGCGATGGAAATGACCAACCGGAGGTTGGATTCGACCATCGATGCCTTGGCGGCCATCCCGTCGGCGAGACCGGAGCGGAGGCGGGCGTGGATTTCGCGGAACTGCAGCGGATGACACCATGTGCGGCGGCGGAAAAGATTCGTCCGCGCCTCGTCGTTGCCAACCCAGTTGATTTCGTTGAGATGGCTGTCGGCGAGGATCACGAATTCCTCGACGATGCGGTGCTTGAAAGAAAACTTCCCGTAGAGTTTGTGCAAAGTATCGACCGCGGTGTCGAACTTGCGGCGGACGGCGGTTTCGCGCTTGCCGCCGCAAAGAAGGAGCTTTTCGTGCAGCACCTCGGCATCGGCGCGGGAGGCGCGCACTTGTTCGCAGAGCTTCGGCAAGGTGCCGAGATAGCGCATGCGATTGTCGATCTTCTTGTCCTGCACGACCCGGTCGATGCGTTCCTGACCGTTCTCGATTTTTTCGGCCATGACGAGGTAGGCATCGGCGATGAAGGCGAGGCGATGGAGGTTTTCGCGCACGAGGTTTTCCGCTTTCTCGATACGCTTGGAAATCTCGACTTCCTGCTCCCGGGTGAGCAATGGGACCTGCCCCATCTGCTTGAGATACATTCGCACCGGGTCATCCAGGGAGTCCATGCGGTGATCGCCACCGGCTCGCTCGAACTGGACTTCGGCCTCGGCTTCGCTCTCCTCCTCCCCCTGGTTGATGCGTTTCGGTTGGGCTTTCTGATCCTCGACCTCGGCGTTGGCGACGATGTTGAATTCCATGCCGCGAAGGCGTTCGAGAACCTGGTCGAGCAGATCGGGGTCGATGATGTCGGCGGGCAGGACATCGTTGATGTCATCGAAGGTGAGGCAACCCTGTTCGCGGTGCAGGCGCACGAGTTCGCGCAGGCGTTCCTGCACTTCCGGGGACTCCATCGAAAGATCATCTGGTTCGGGGGCGGCGACCCTCGGTTTGCGCGGCCGTCCGCGCGCGGGCTTGCCGGTGGGAGTCTCGCTATTGCCGGTTCTCTGCTTTGCCATGGTTGCGATTCGCGGTTGTGGAATAATTTACGTTCAGAAAGGATCTTCGGTCTCTTCGATCGGCCCGGGTTCCACCGGCGGTCCGTCATCGCAATCGGATGCGGGGAGCGTGGCATCATGTTGCACGCCCCCGCGGCGGTCAAGGACTTGTTGCTGCAATTGGGCCTGGATTTCGAGGATTTGCCGGATATCGAGCGTGGGATCCATCTGGCTGGCCGCGCGGAGCTGGCGTTTTTTATCCCGGGCCGCGAACTTCGCCAGGCTGGCCAAGCAGAGGCGAGCGGCCTGGACGCCATCCTTGGGCAGGGGTTGGGAGAGGATGGCCTGGAGCTGTGTCTCCTCGGCGGTCGGTCGGGTGGCGAGGAAAGTGTTGATGGTGGCGGGATCTTTCAAGTCGAGCTGGGCCTCAAGGGAGGCCCGCAGCAACCCGCCGGTGGCGTGCTCGCGCGCGGGCGCACCTTCGGGACCGGCCAGCAATATACGGGTCTTTTCATCGGTGAGGGCGAGTTGGACGAGCATGTGCATGGCCTTCAACTCCGGGGTCATCTCGATGGGCGGCGGGGGTGCAACGGTTGGGGTGGAACTCATTTCCCCATCACGCGATTGTTCTTGGGAAAGGCGGCCGAGTTCCCGGCGCACCTCCCGGCGGAAAAGGTCGGCTTCGAGGTTGAGGCGGACCGCGGCCTGGCGGAGTACACCTTCGCGGGCGATCGGGTCGGAGAATCGCGCCACCACGGCGGCGGCTTCGCGCGCCACCGCCGTGCGCGAGGCCAGATCGCCCGACACGAGCGTTTCTTTCCGCCGGGCGAAGAAAAAGTCCACGTAAGGGGTGGCGGCGTCGAGACGGGCGCGGAGGGCATCAGCTCCCTCTTTGCGGAGCAACGAGTCGGGGTCCTCGCCCGGAGGGAGTTCGGCGACTTTGACCGTAAGTCCTGCCGGGGCGAGTTCGGCGAAAGCGCGGTCAGCGGCCTTGAGTCCGGCGGCGTCCGCGTCGTAACAAAGTGTCGCCACCTCGGTATGGCGTTTGAGCAAACGGGCATGATCGCGCGTGAGCGCGGTGCCTAGCGGCGCGACGGCATGGGTGAATCCGGCCGCCGCGAGAGCGATAAGATCCATCTGGCCCTCGCAGATGATGGCGGTTCCGGCTTTGAGGATCGGTCGTTTGGCGCGATGGAGACCGTAAAGGGTCGCGCCTTTGTGGAAAACCGATGTCTCGGGGGAGTTGACGTATTTGGCGAGTTTGCTGGCGGGATCGAGGATACGACCCGAAAAAGCGATCACGTCCCCGTAGTCGTTGTGGATCGGGAACATGAGCCGATGGCGGAATCTCGGATAAAGCCCCGCCTTCGGGTTTTCCTCATCCTTGGGCGCGGCCAACCCGCAGTCCACGAGGTCGCGACCCGTGAATTTCTTTTCTTTTGCCCACGCGGCAAGCGGAGCGAGGTCGGCGGGCGCGTAACCGAGTTGCCAATCAACCGCCGTCTCGCGGTTGAATCCCCGGCTTTTCAAATAGTCGCGCGCCATTGCCGCATCCGGACTTTTCAATAGCTGGTCGTGATACCAGCGGGCCGCCTCCGCCAGCACGCTGAGCAATTTTCCCCGGCGGCGGCGCTGGCGTTCGGCTTCCGGATCCGGCGCTTCCTCTTCCGGCAAAAGGACGCCCGCCCGGTCGGCGAGTTTTTTCAACGCACTGCGGAAGTCCACATTTTCGTATTCCATGACAAACCGCACGGCGGTACCCCCGGCCCCGCAACCGAAGCAATAATAGGTTTGTTTGTTCGGAATGACGTAGAACGACGGCGTCTTCTCGTGGTGGAACGGGCAATTCGCCCGGTAGTCCTTCCCGGCGCGTTTGAGTGGAAAATACGAACCGATCAACTCCGCGATGTTGGTCGCGTTGAGCACCTTCTGGATGGTCTCGTCGGAGTAGCGGTTCATGAAAATCAGGAGGCTCAGCCGCCGGCGGCCAGTTCGATGATTTCGATTTCGTCGCCCTCTTTCACCGCAGCATCGGCAAACTCGCGGGGGAAAAGGGCATGACGGTTCAACTCGACCAGCACCGGGCGCTCGCCGAAGCCAAGCTCGGCCAGCAAACCGGCCACCGTGCTGGCAGTGGGCACTTCGGTGGATTTTCCATTCAGGGTCAGTCGCATGGTATCCGCACCGATAGGCCCGATCCGCCTCCGGGGCAAGTGTGACGGAAAATCGAACCGGTCAGCGGGCTGCTACCGGGGAAACACCCGGCATTTTGACTTCGCTCGGGGGAGGCAAAAAAAGCTCCTCCATTTGGGGGAACGCAGCCTGGCCGTTCGAAAATCCAGTTTGTCATCACTAGGAAAAACTGCTAGGCTCTCAATATGAGCACTTTGGTCGAGATTGAATCTGCCGCTGCGGCTCTTTCCGCGGGCGAGAAAGCGGAGCTTCTGCTCTTTGTCGCGCAGCAATTGCGGGCCGAGCAAGCTCCGCTACCTGAACCGCGCCTGTTCACGGAGGACCATCTGAAAGCTTGGATGGATGAGGACGAGGACGACATGCGGCGTTTTCAAAACAATCCATGAGGTTGTTTCTCGACAGCAGCGTGGTGCTGGCGGCCTGCGGGCGAGTCGCCGGTGCATCACACGCCATCTTCGAGATGGCATCCTCTCAAGACTGGCAATTGCTCACCTGCGACTATGTCTTGCGGGAAGTGGAACGGAACTTGAGCGAACGGCTGCCGGAAACTGCACGACAAGAATGGTGCCAACTGCGCCCAGCGCTCTCATTGGTTGAGAATGAACTGACGCACCCATGGCCCGTGGTTTTCCCGGCGGCGAGGACCGTCCCGTTTTGTTCAAAGCAGCTGCCACAGCGGATGTGCTCCTTACACTAGACCGAGCGGATTTCGGAGTCTTGTTCTCGACAGACTTCTATGGGCTTCCAGTCATGAAGCCGGGAGATTTCCTTTGGCGAGAGAGGTCCCAGGGGCGGCTGCCGTGAAATGCCGCATGAACCACTGGACCTATCCCGGTTTGTTACGTCGAGAGTGCCTTGCTCCTTGCTTGTTGGGGGTGGCAAGCGGGTTCAATCCAATCCAAAGATCCCGGTAAAATTCCGCTTTTTCATGATAGCGGGCGGCTTTGGCAGAGCAGCGGGCAAGGGTTTCCGCTCTCACGACTGCCGCTACCACCTCCCGTGACCATGGACCACCGAAGACCGGAATCAGGAATTTGGCCAAAGCCCGGGGCTTGGCATACGCACCTGGAATTCGGGATTGAAAACGAGAGGTCGTAATCCAGCCGACCAGCCATAAAAGGCCAGCAAAGGTGCCCGCCGCCATCCATCCCAAATGCCCGAGCAACAAAAAGAATGACCCCATGCTGACCAGCCATAAAAGAGCAATCAACCAGGCTGGTCGACGCAATGGTAGCCACAGTGAAACGCCGGTGCGGGTGTGGAGGGCAGACCAGAAGTTCCTCTCCTTTTCAGGTGCGAACTTCCTGAGATCCGTGTCCAGGCCCACCGCGGCGCGAGGCGCCCCCGCCTCTTTCATGACGGCTCTCCGCAAAAGGTAAAACGCGTGCTGGCTGGGGCAGATCCGCTTTTTCCTCGCCCCGACTTTGGCGAGGGCGAGGTTGATGAGCTGCCCGGGGCATTGGCAGCCTTCCGCTTCAGCATCGGAAAGTTCAATGCCGAAATTATTTTCAATCGCCAGGATCAGTTCGACGCCTGCTAGCCCCATGGGTGGGAGGCTATGCCTGCCAGCCCGAGGTGGCAAGCGGGTTCGCTTGCGTTTCCCGAAGTCCCGCCCGGGGTAATGAATCCGGACAAAAGGACTTCGATGCGGAATACCGGCCCCACCACGAAAAAGCCTTCGAATCGCAAGATTTCCCCAAGCTTCGCCCCATTTTCCCGGTGCTTGCCATGGGCAGCCGGGAGACGTAGAGTATCCGGCCGCTCCCCCTGCCTCCCCCGGCGGGGAAGCCCAATCATGGACACCTTCTTTTCCATCCTCCGATTTCTCGGCACCCTGCTCGAGGTCATCCTGCTTTTTAACATCCTCATCGTCGTGCACGAACTCGGCCACTACTGGGCGGCCAAGTGGCGCGGACTGAAGGTCGAGAAATTCCAAATCTGGTTCGGCCCGACGATTTGGAAAAAGACCATCAATGGCGTGCAATGGGGGCTTGGTTCCATTCCGGCGGGCGGCTTCGTGGCGCTGCCGCAGATGGCGCCCATGGACAGCATCGAGGGGAAAACGCCGAAAGGCAACGAGCGCAAGCCATTGCCTCCCATCACCCCGACGGACAAAATCATCGTCGCTTTCGCCGGTCCGCTTTTCAGTTTCCTCCTCGCGATTTTCTTCGCCCTCATCGTTTGGAAAGTGGGACGTCCCGTGCATTCCACCGAGGCGTCGACGGTCATCGGTCATGTGTCCGAAGAAATGCCCGCCCACGCGGCCGGGATCAAGGTCGGCGACCGTGTGCTCAGCATCAACGGCACGCCCATCCAGTCGTTCTTCGGCCTCACCAATAGCATCATCAGCTCCGTCGCCCTCAGCGAAACCGACACGCTTGAAGTCATCGTCGAACGCCCCGGCGTGGCCGAGCCCATCAAATTCAACATCGCACCGCAGGCGGCGGTGAAAGGCGGGGCATTCGATCGCGGCAGCACGCGCAAACTAGGCATCGGTCCCGGATGGCCGACCGTCGTCGGTGCCATCCTGCCCGGCAGTCCGGCGGAGAAGGCGGGATTCAAGCCCGGCGATCGTATCCTGACCGTCAAAGGACAACCCATCATCATTGGCCAGCAACTAACCTCCATCGCTAGTGAAACCCCGGGCCAAGCGGTTCCTGTCGAAATCGATCGCCCTGGATCCGGACGTTTGAACCTCGAGGTTGCCGCGGTCAAACCCGTGGAACCCAAGGAGTGGAAAGACGGGCCGACCACCGGCATCCAGTGGAAATCCGAAATTGCCATCGTCCACCAGAATCCCGTCGAGCAACTCAAGAAATCCGCCCTCACCATCTACACCACGCTGCGGGCGCTCTTCTCGAAGGACTCCGATATCTCCGTCAAACACTTGAGCGGACCCATCGGCATCGGTGGTGCCTTCTACGACATGCTGAGCATCGAACATGGCTGGCGTCTCGCCCTTTGGTTTGCCGTCGTCGTGAACGTGAACCTCGCCATCCTGAATTTGATGCCCCTGCCTATCCTCGATGGTGGTCACATCGTGCTCGCCCTGCTCGAGAAAATCCGCGGTCGCGCGGTCAGCCTCAAACCCCTCGAATACATCCAGACCGGCTTCGCCCTCCTGCTGCTCAGCTTCATGTTTTACGTGACCATCATTGATGTCGGGGATCGTTGGCGCATGAACAAGGAAGGTAAGGCACCAGAGCCCAAGATTGTTTTCCCCGAAGGCAACTGATCCCGACTCCGGAAACAAACCATATTGAGCACGATGCGCCCGCCCTGGATTGACGCCTACGCCCGCCGCCGCCGCCGCACCCGCGAGGTGCAGGTAGGAAACGTGGTTATCGGAGGCGATCATCCCGTGCGCGTGCAGTCGATGATCACCACCGACACCCTCGATACGGCGGCCAGCATCGCGGCCACGTTGTCGCTCGCGCAAGCCGGCAGTGAAATCGTGCGTATCACCGCGCAGACCGCCCGCCACGCCGCCAATCTCGAACACATCGTTGCGGGCGTGCGCGCCGCTGGATGCGACGTGCCCATCGTCGCCGATATTCATTTCAAACCCGATGCCGCCATGGAAGCGGTGAAGTGGGTCGATAAAGTGCGCGTGAATCCCGGCAACTACGCCGACAAGAAGAAGTTCGCGGTCATCGAATACACCGACGAGGAATACGCCGCCGAACTCGCGCGCATCGAGGAGGCATTTGTGCCGCTCGTGATCGAATGCAAGGCCCGTGACAAAGCCATGCGCATCGGCACCAACCATGGTTCGCTCAGCGACCGCATCATGAACCGATACGGCGACACGCCGCTTGGCATGGTCGAAAGCGCCCTTGAGTTCGCCCGTATCGCCAGGGCGAACGACTACCACAATTTCCTCTTCTCCATGAAGGCCTCCAACCCGAAGGTGATGATCGAGGCCTACCGCCTTCTGGTTGCCCGCCTCGAGGCGGAAGGTCCGGACTGGAACTACCCCATCCACCTCGGCGTCACCGAAGCTGGAGATGGCGAGGACGGCCGCATCAAGAGCGCCGTCGGGATCGGTGCTCTGTTATTGGACGGCATCGGCGACACCATCCGCGTCTCGCTGACCGAGGATGCCGAATACGAGATTCCCGTCTGCAAGACCGTGGTCGCGCGATTTGAAAAACCCGAGCCGCCTGCTTCCGATCCCACTTGGCCCGCACCCGCGTTTGATCCATACGACTACCGTCGGCGTGCTACCAGCGTCCAGACAATCCAGGGTCATGAACTCGGTGGCGACCGCCCGCCTCGGGTCTTCGTCCCACGTCGCGTCTGGGATGCTGTTGCCCACAAACTCGACAAGCTCGGAGATTTCCGGCCTGAAATCATCATGGAAGCTTCGGGTGTGCACGAGATCGATCCGCGTGAACCGATCATGGTGAACGCACTCAACGCGCACCCTCATCCGGTCGTCGCCACCGTCGCCGATGGTATCCCCATGGACACGGTCGCGGCTTTCCGCCTGCTCGCCGCGCGTCTGGACGAACGCCACGCCATTCTGCTCAAGGATACCTTATCTCCACCGGCGCCGGAGACGGTCGTTGACTTCAACGATGCCCTTCTTGAAGCCGCCACCAATCTCGGCGCGTTGATTTGTGATGGTATCGGCGATGCCATTTTGGTCCGCAGCGAGACCGCACCCGGACAATCGCTGCGCCTCGCCTACAACATTCTTCAGGGAGCTGGGGCGCGTATTTTCAAAACAGATTATGTCGCCTGTCCGAGCTGCGGACGCACCCTCTTCAACTTGCAAACCACGACGCAAAAAATCCGTGCCGCCACCGGTCATCTCAAGGGTGTTCGGATCGCGATCATGGGATGTATCGTCAATGGTCCCGGTGAAATGGCCGATGCCGACTTCGGTTACGTCGGTGGCGCTCCCGCCAAGATCAATCTTTATGTCGGCAAAACCGCCGTGCAATTCAACATCCCGGAAGATCAAGCCGTGGATCGATTGATCGACCTCATCAAATCGCACGACCGGTGGGTGGAACCACCGCCTGTGCCCGCCGAAGCGTGACCGCTTCTCTGCTGCCTCCCGTCCTTGCCGTTCCCGGTGCCGTCTCCGGCCCGGCGCCACTCGCCGCCGCCCTCGAGGAAATTTTTCCCGGCCGGGAAATCCACGTGATCGACCCCCTGGCTTTTGCTGTTGGCGATGAGGTGAATTTCAGCACATGGACACGGGACTTTCTCGACGCCATTCCGAAAGGATCGCCCGCCTTGTTATTCGGATATTCCATGGGAGCACGGCTTGCTCTCCATGCCTTGCGCGCTGATCCCTCGCGCTGGGTTTCTGCGGTCCTGGTGTCCGGTCATCCCGGTCTTGCCAATGCGGAAGAAAAAGCCGCGCGTGCTCGTGAAGATGAAACCTGGGTCCGTCGCGCGGAATCCGATCCTTGGTCCCAGTTTCTTGCCGAGTGGGAGGCCCGACCGGTCTTCCAAACCGGCATTCCACCCCGCGATTGGAAGCCAAGCCTGGCCCGGAGTTGGGAAGAAGATCGGCTCGCCCTTGAGGCCCGCCGGGCCGTCGTTGCTAGTTCGCTGCGCGCTTGGTCGCTCGGACAGCAGGGCGACTTCCATTCCTTCCTTTCCCAATGCTCCGTGCCCATCACGTGGGTCACCGGGGCGCTCGACGAAAAATTCACCCGGCTCGGTCGCGAATTAGCCGCCACTTGCCCATGCATCACCCACACCATCGTGCCCGGAGTCGGTCATCGGGTGCCGTGGGAAGACACAAATGGCGCTTGCCTTGGGAGTGTCTCCTGAATCTCGCCGTGAACGAACCCAAAGAAGACGTCGCTCGCATCGGCGGTGAGGAGGTCACTTCCACGTGCCGGTTGCTCGCATGGGAGAATGCAGCGTCACGGGGCCAAGCAGTCCGGAGGGAAGAAGGGGAGATTTGGGATTGAATTTCCCCAGGATATTGGTGCGGGTGACGCGATCCTCCGGCTTGGCATTGAGGTCACCGACGATGCGGTTGTTCCACGTGTTGACGACGGTGATCTCAAGTTGGTTTTGACCCGGCTTCACGAACGGAGCGATGTCGATGCGGCGTGGTTCTTTCCAGAGAATCCCGGCTTGTTTGCCATTCACGGCCACCACGGCGACCTCCTTGACTGTGCCCAGATCGAGAAAAAGTGGTTCACCTTTGGCGAATGTATCGAGAGTGATTGTCCGGTGATACGTCGCGCCACTGGAGAAATACTTGACCCCGGGATTCGCATTCCGGGTCCAGTCTTCGAGCGTCTCCATGATGATGGATTCCGGAGCCCCCCGCTCCTTGGGGAATGTGATCTTCCATGGACCATCGATCCTCCGTGGTTCAGGGACATCGCGAACGACCAATGATCCCTTGCGCCCGAAGAAGGTGGTGATTTCCCATGTGCCTGTTCGCCAAGCGCGGGCGGTCAGTTGCTTGTCGTCGATGGAAAGCAATTCCAGGCGCGGAGAAGCTTTGGCCGGCGAGGAAGCTTTGATTTCCACCACATGTTCGCTCTTTTCGTCGGGACCGAAAACCACGAAGATCGAGGAGGCGGGCGCGAGGTCGAGGGTGACCCAAGTGAAGCCATCTTTGGTCTCATATGCCAGACAGGGTTTCACGCTTCCATCCTCCGCAATCCAGAAGCTGGGGACGCGGTTCACGCCCGCGCGGAAGCGACAACGCACGCTCTGGTGTTCGAGGGAGCTGTTGGATACAAAGTAAATGTCTTCGGTTTCGGTCGCGCGGTGAATGTAGTCGATGATGTGTCCGCTATTGTCGATGCCTTCCGGCACGAAGTCGCGCTCCACACCCATGTTCGCCAGCACTCGCCCGAGCGGGAAATTCCAGACGATTTTGCCTTTGCCATGGTTTCGGGTTTTTACCTTTTCTCCATCACAGTCTCCCCAGATCCGGTCGGCGAGTTCTCGGACTTCTTGATCGCATTCGGGATACCCGCGCAGGCTGTTCGAGCGCTCGGGTTTTGGTCCGATGATGGTGGCACCGGCTTCGATGAACTCGCCGAGTTTCTTGAGCAAGGAAGGTGAAATGGTTTTCCTGTCGGGCAAGACCATCATGCGGTAACGAATGCCATTCGGCAGAACGAGTTTTCCATCCTCTACTGTCATGCGGGTTAGAATCACTTCCTCGTTGAGGTAGTCGTAGTCATATCCCTCGCCGAGCGAGTCGAGGTTCACCGGCTTCAGTCGCCCGCAATGGGCGCATTTGTCATCGGGCCATTGGGACTTGATCGTCGGGGCAATCCGGCGTGCGGGGACGAGGTTGGGGGCTTCGTCGCCATAATAAACGCAGATATCCGCCACGAATTTTCCCTGCTGCAGCAAGTGGCAGGCGCGCGACATGTCTTCGAGCATCGGTCCGGCCTGTTTCCACCAGGTGTTGTTCACGTTGAAATGTTCGCCCGCGTGGTAGGCGTTGCCAGGGAGTCCGGCGGAAGGGGGGTTGTGCGAAAACGTGTGAAAGTAAACCTGGTTGAGGCCGGCGCAGAGCGCGATGTCCAGAAGGCGTTTGTAGGCGGAGGGGCCATCCTGCCAGTTCTGCCAACCGGTGAACGATTCGGCGGCCACGAACTTCCTGTCGTAGATGTTGGCGGCGCTGGCGGCTTCCTTGGTTACCCAGTTCTTCCTATGGTTCCAGAATTCGCCCATGGGAATATCGGCCGCGCCGAGGGCCTTGAGCGGATCAACACGCGGATGACCGCCATGCCCACCTTCGGCGAGCAATTGCAGGCCGCGTTGGTTGAGTAATTCGCGGCAGCGCGCGAAGTGGTTGTCCACCATGAGGTCGCTGACCATTTTCCTGTAGTCGTGCTCGAAGCGTGCGCTCAACTCCTTGTCGGCGACCGTCCATCCGGCGAGCACCGGCAGCCATGGCACGGGATCGTAGCCATTGCGTTTGGTGAACTCCGAGACAAAGTCCGGCGTCCAATCGATTCCAGGGCGGACCTCGTAACTGTCCAGCATCAGCCTCTTCATGGGGCCGTAGTCCTGACGACTCTCCTTGAGTTTGTCGAGGATATGGACCAAATAGGAATCGGTAGCCTCCTTGCTCAGGTGGTCGATGACCAATCCTTTGGAATTCGGGCTCGGGCAGTTGAGAAACTCGCCGGTGTTGTTGCGGACGAAGCGCAGGATGCGCCACGCTCCGGCGGGCACATCCCATTGCAACATGCCACCAGTGCTCATACTGGAATCAAGGCGAATCGGGGTTGTCGCCGAGGCGACGGTTTTCGCGGAATCGTCCGGCACGGCCAGCACCGCCACATCCTCATGGTGTTCGGTGGTTTTCTCCGGCAGGGGAAGTGGCCCGGAAAACGAGCGCGGGCCATCGACCTTCAGCTCGCTGATCAGCAAAGCCTTGCTGCCGTCCTTTGGGGTGATCCAGGTGCCGCCCGCGTTCCAACTGCTGGAAGCGAACAGGCCGAGTTCAAGTCCGAGGCGCGCGGCCTCGTCCATGGCATGATGGATGGCCTTGAGCGATTCCGGCCCGAGGAATTGCGGTCCCGCGGGGATCATGTGGTCCGGATTGATGAGGCTGCCGACATCCCAGATGATGGCGCCACGCATGCCATTGGCTTTCATTTCCTCCAGCTCGCGGGTGATCTGCTTGTGATCCACATGACCATTGAGCCATGACCACAAGCATGACGGGCGTGCCTGAAGTGGTGGGTTGCGGAATTCCTCGCGCGAGAGCTGGGCGGAGAGCGGAAGAGGCGAGAAAAGGGTGGCCGAAACCGACAGGATCGCGGCAAGTGGCAAATGAAGTGATCTCATGGGACGGACGCTCGGGAATACTGGAGCATCGGGAAAAATACAAGCGGGCACCGGCGATTCCTTCGCAACATCCCGGTTGCCAGCTCCGCTGATTTGGCGCTAGCCCGCGAGCCTCACTGCTTTTGCGGAGCATCCTCCACCGGCCACACTTTGCCCGACATCTCCCGCCAAGCCTTCATCGAGCGCCCCAGATTGCTTTTGGCATCGCCGCCAATCCCAAAATGTTGTAGTCCGATCGGCCCCTTCCAATTGAGTTCGGCGAGTTTGGCCAGCACTTTTCCGACATCGTAAGTGCCTGTATCCAAGGGCTGGATCAACTTCTTCCAGTCTTTGCCGTCTTCATCCGCACCGTTGATCGTGACTATGGTGAGATAAGGCAGCGCCTCACGCAACCGGGCATCGAGGTCGTTGCCCTCGACCTTGAGCCAATGGCAAAGGTTGAAGGTGACGCCGAAGTTCTTGCGCTCGACCTGACGGGCCAGCCGCACGCAATGATCGAAGCGTTCGAGCCAATCGGAGAAATGGGGATAGAGCGAAATACGAACCCCGGCCTGCGCGGCGAGATCGGCCACTTCGCGGAGAATGGGCACCGCCTTGGCATCGCCGGCGGGGTCCGAGGGCGGCTGGGCTTTGGATTTCACAAACAGCCAGATCACCGCATCCCGGTCGCGAAGTTGCTCGATGGCATTGCGGATGGCGGGGCCGATCGGCTCGGGCGAGTCGATGTCCAGCGGCACATAGAGGGCGAACATCTTGAGCTTGTGCCTGTCGAGTGCGGCAATAACTTCGCGCAAGTCCTCCGGGCCGCGATAGGTCGGGCCGAGGCCGGCGAAGCCGAGCTCTTTGACAAGGGCGACCTGCTCTTCGGCCGTCTTGTGGGCGGCATCCCGCGTTCCGGTATCCATGGCGAAAAATTCGGGAGTGGTAGCCCGTGCCATGATGAGCGAACCAGCGAGAGCAAGGAGGGTGGCGATGACTTGTCGTTTCATGCTTTTAGTTCAGTTAGATCCACTTCCAATTTTCTATTTTCCCTGAGCAATTTTTCCATAGTCAATGTGATGTTTCGCGCGGCGGCCTCCCGGCCGAGGATGCAAGTTAGGCAACCATCTACGGAACGGCGGACGGTTTCGTTGGAAAAGCCACCATCAGTGACCTGTTGGTAAAACGTGGCGATGTTCCGGACCGCACCATTCTTATAAAGGTTATCGACGGGCCCTCCTTTGAATCTCAGCGGCCCGTCCCCGTGCAAATAGGCCTCTTTGTAGTAGTCCACTTGCGCGAGGTTTTTTGAACCATAAGCGACCGCCTTGATTGCGCCGGGAGTTGCGTTCGCAAGTCCTTGGCCAAAGTGGTTGTGCACCACGCCATTCGCATAGCTGAAAACAACAGAACAAACGTCGTGCGCATCTCCATTGGGATTCGGCCGCCCGATCCTCGAGTTTCCGTAGGCTTTGATCGGCCGTTCTCCAATCAGCCAGAGCGCGGCATCGATGGCATGGATATCGAAGTTGCCGATGTAGTCGCAACCAAGGGCGATGTCGTTGACCCAGACCAACCCGGTGAGGCGGCTTTCCAGGTTGGGACCTCGCGGAGGGTCGGCGAATCCCCCGCAGATCCCGGTTGATTGGACATGTTGCAATGGACCGAACGCGGGATCGCGAACCCGTTTCACCACCTCGATATTCATTGGATCGGTGGGTATCTGATAATCCACGAGAAAGACCTTCTTTTGTTTTGTTGCCTCCGCGGCGGCGGCCTCGATGGCGAGGCAACCGGGCACGTCCACTGCCACCGGTTTGGCCATGAATACGTGCAGTCCTGCGGCCACGGCGGCGGCGGCGTGTTCCGGGAAAAAGTAAGGCGGGGTCTCGAGCAGAACCGCTTCCACCCCGCTTTCAATGACCTTGCGAAATCCCGATAATCCGGAAAAGCAGCGTGCCTTGTCCACGCCCAGCGAAGCTCCGGCTTTTTCCGCCACGGGCTGGAAATAATCCGCGACCGCATGGAATTCATATCCACCATGTTCCTTGAAAAGATTGGCAATCCATGAACCGCGACCACCGGCACCGATTAGACCAATCTTGATTTGGCGCCGGTTGGCGGAGGAGTCCTGCGCGTGCAGCCCTCGGGCAGAAATGGCGGCGGTGGCAGTGGCGAGGAGGAAAGCCCGCCGCGAGCGTGAAGCAGTTGATGAAGCCGCTGGTGTGACTTCGTTGCCGGGCAGGCCATCGGTTGGGGCGGAAAAGGGATCCATTCTGGTAGAGGAATGATGTGGAAATGGCGGCAATCTGCAAAGCGTGCTAGACTGGCATCGTTTTAGAAAACGCCGCCAAGTCCTACCATCTTTCCCCCGTGCCCGCCATGAAGATTTCTCTCGCCTTACTGATCCTCGCAACCCACGCGTTGGTCGCCGCCGTTGAGCCCGTCGAGCTCCGTTGTGAATACCACGCCAATCCTGCCGCCATCGGAACCACTGAGCCGCGTTTCTCCTGGAAGCTCCGCTCCTCCGATCCCGAAGCCCGCGGTCTCGTGCAGACGGCCTACGAAATCGAGGTTTTGTCGGAGAACTCCGATACCAAGGGCAAACCGCTCTGGTCATCCGGCAAAGTGGAATCGAATCAAACCGACCAGATTGTGTGGAAAGGGGAGCCGTTGGGTTCGCGTGACCGCGCCACATGGAAGGTGCGGGTATGGGATGGGAGCCAGAAGGCGCCCGCATGGAGCCAACCCGCGTCCTTCGGTGTGGGCTTGCTCGCGCCCGAAGACTGGCAGGCTCTCTGGATCAGCGCGCCCAAAGATGAATCCTTCACCACCCGTGAGAACATCCAGAATTTCGTCAATGACCCGAAGCGCGGCGTGCTTACCGTCACGCCAGCGAAATACCTGCGTAAGGAATTTGCCACGAAAGCAATTGCCCGCGCGACCGTGCACGCGACCGCGTTGGGGGTCTTCACCCTCGAGATCAATGGTCAACGGGTTTCCGACGAACGACTCGCCCCCGGCTGGTCGGCTTATCAGCGCCGCATCCATTCTACGACCTATGATGTTACCAAACTGCTCAAGGAAGGCGACAATGCCATCGGTGCGACCCTGGCCGATGGCTGGTATTCCGGTTATGTTGCCTACGGCTTGCTCACCGGTCAGGAAGGACTCGTGCCGGGTCTCGATGGCCGCTATTATTATGGCATCTCTCCGGCTGTTAGAGTTCAACTCGAAATCGAGCTGGCCGACGGAGCCAGGCAAACCATCATCACGGATACGAGTTGGAAATCCTCGACCGGACCGATCACCGAGTCGGATATCCTGATGGGTGAATCCTACGACGCCCGCAAGGAGATACCGGGCTGGTCAACTCCCGGTTTTGATGACTCCTCATGGGCCCAGGCGGTCGTGAAAACCGGTAGCCATGCCAAAGTCGAACCCCATCCCGGGGTGCCCGTGCGCACCATCGAGGAGATTTCTCCGAAGTCGGTCACCGAACACAAGCCCGGTGTCTTCATCTTCGACCTCGGGCAGAATATTTCCGGTGTTGTCCGGCTCAAGGTCAAGGGCAAAGCCGGTGACAAAGTGACGATCCGGCATGCGGAAATGCTCCACAATGATGGGCGTCTCAGCACGGAAAACCTCCGATGTGCCCGTGCCGTCGACACCTACACTCTCAAAGGTGATCCACAGGGCGAGATCTGGACGCCGGAGTTCACCTATCATGGGTTCCAATTCGTCGAGCTGACGGGCTTTCCTGGCACACCCGACAAGGATGCCGTCACTGGAATCGTCATTCATTCGGACACTCCTTACCACGGTCACTTCGAGTGCTCGGACCCCATGCTCAATCGTCTTTACCAGAACATGGTCTGGACACAACGCGCGAACTTCTTCGAGATGCCGACCGATTGTCCGCAGCGCGATGAACGTATGGGCTGGACCGGTGACGCGCAAATTTACGTGCGTGCCGCCACCTTCAATTCCGACATCGCTTCCTTCTACACGAAATGGCTGCGCGATCTCAACGACGACCAATGGGACTACGGCGCTTATCCGGCCTATGCGCCACGTCCGCTGGCCCGCCCGAACGAACACCATGCCGCCGGCTGGATGGACGCCGGGATCATTTGCCCGTGGACGATCTGGCAGGTCTATGGCGACACGCGTGTGATCACCGAACACTGGAAGAAGATGCAGGACTTCATGGCCTGGCGGAAACTCCGCGACCCTGAACTCGACGGAGCGACCGACGACTGCAACTTCGGCGACTGGCTTTCCCTCGGCAATGTGAAGACGCCGATCCAGTTCATCGATTTGGCCTATCATTCTTACTGCGCCAAACTCATGGCCGAAATGGCGGAAGCCATCGGGCAGAAAAAACAAGCGGATGACTACCGCAAACACGCCGAGAAGGTCGCGAACGCTTTCCGGAAAATTTATCTCAAGCCCGATGGTTCGCTCACCATCCACAACCAGACCGCCTATGCGATGGCCCTCTTCATGGGCATCATCCCCGAAGAGGGGAAATCCGCCGCCGCCAACCACCTTGCCAAGTTGATCAATGACAATGGAAACAAGATGACCACCGGCTTTCTCGGCACCCGCCCGCTCCTGCCCGCGCTCTCGGCCCATGGTCATCATGATCTCGCCGGCATCCTCATGCTTCAGCGTGAGTTTCCGAGTTGGGGTTATGAGGTAGACAACGGTGCCACCACCATATGGGAACGCTGGAACTCGTATGTCAAAGGCAAGGGCGTGCACACGCCGGAGATGAACTCATTTTCCCACTATGCCTTTGGTGCGGTTTGTGAATGGATGATGTCCGAACTCGGCGGCATTGATCGTGCCGCTCCCGGGTTTGATCGCGCTCGCATCGCACCGCGGCCCATTGCCGGCATCACCTCCGCTTCCGCGGGTATGGAAACCCGCCATGGAAAACTCGCCTGCTCATGGAAAATCGATGGCGACACCTTCCATGTTGAACTCACCGTGCCGCCCAATACCACCGCCGATGTCGTGCTCCCGGTGACGGGTCCCATCCGGGAAGGCAAGGCAGACCTTGTGCTCACGAAGGGCGTGCTGGATCATAAGGAAAAGCACCTCACCATTGGCTCGGGAACCTATCGCCTGAGCGGGAAATTCCAGCAAGAGTGAAGCCCCATTATTCAATGCTCTATCAGCTTGGCGCATGCGACTTACCACGAGAAGTTTGAGATGTGCGGACTAGCCATCTCGCGGGGATTGCCCTATCCCAAAGGGATTGTGGCCCGGGCTGTGAGACAGAACCCCGTTGGGGTTCAATCCTTGCCTATCTCTGAGCCATCAAACGCCCTCCAGAGACCTGTCCTGTGCTATCCAGACATGACGGTCCCGGTGCGTGGAGACACAACCGGTGGCAAGAAGGCAGAGTGCGTTGAGAAGCAGGGCGAGGGATGCTCGTGCCATGGCCTCTTCGCCTTCACTTCTCCAGCTCGGTCATTTCGACTTTGCGGAACTCGACTTCCACGCCTTCGGCTTGGAGGGCGATTTTACCCTTGCTGGCGGTGGACTTGAAGCCGTGGTTCACGAGGGTGCCATTCACATGGACCTTGACCTCGTCGCCTTTGCATTCGATTTCCATGGTGTTCCATTCGCCCACGGGTTTCTCCGAATCGTCGGTGAGGTTGATGATACGGCGGGCGTCTTTGGCTGTGCCACCGTAGGCCTGACCTTCTTTGCGCGGACGGCGTTTCTCCATGTCAGGCACCTCGATATTCTCGCCGATGCACCAGAAATCACCGGCGTTTTGGGACATCATCTGCACCTCAATGGATTTCGGGAACATGTTGTGGAGCACCCGCGGGGTGGAGGCGTGGACGAGGACGCCGCAATTACCTGGGCCATTCACGAAGCGGTATTCGACCACCAGTTTGTAGTCGGAGTATTCGGCATCCGTGATGAGGTGGCCGCCTGGCTTGCCCATGCTGACGAGCTTGCCATCGCGCACAATGAACGATGGGGGCACATCCGGCTTTTTGTCCGCCTCCGGCACGTCGACGTGCCAGCCGGTCAGGTCTTTGCCATTAAATAGGCTCTTCGGTTCGGCAGTGGCTACTGCCGCCAGCAGGAAAAAAGGGATAATCGCACGCATGGCACCCGATACGCCAATCCCACGCCCCCGCCAAGCGGATTTTGCCGGTTTTCCCCCATCTCATGCGGGAAAAAGCGGAAAATCCGCCCACAGATCCGGCTTGCCAGCACTGGCGGGTGGGGTTTTCCTTAGGGCGATGGAATACTCCGAACTCCAACGCCTCTACAATCTCCCCCTTTTCGACCTGCTCACCCGCGCGCGCGCCGTACACGAGCAACACTGGCCGAAACGCGAAATCCAGCTTTGCACCCTGCTTTCCATCAAAACCGGCGGCTGCTCGGAAGATTGCTCGTATTGCGCCCAATCCGCCCGTTACCAGACGGATGTGCAGCGGGAGGCCCTCATGTCGAAGGAAGGCGTGCTCGTGCGCGCCCGGATGGCCAAGGAAAATGGATCGACCCGATTCTGTATGGGTGCGGCGTGGAAAGGTGTCACCATGGGCACTCCGAAATTCGACCAGGTGCTCGATATCGTGCGTGAAGTCGCGGCCCTCAACATGGAAGTGTGCGTAACGCTCGGGGAAATCGGTTCCGAAGAAGCCCATGCCCTGCGTGATGCCGGCGTCACCGCCTACAACCACAACATCGATACTTCGCCGGAGTATTATCCGAACATCGTCACCAGCCACACTTTTCAAGACCGCCTCAACACCATCCGTCATGCCCAGGACGCCGGAATGTCGGTCTGTTGCGGCGGCATCCTCGGCCTTGGTGAATCAACCGAAGACCGCCTGCGTATGCTCGAGGTGTTGTCGAGTTTCAATCCGCCGCCGGAATCGGTGCCCATCAACGCGCTCATGCCGATGCGTGGCACGCCATTGGAGGAAAATGCTCCTGTTGATGTCTTCGACCTCGTGCGCATGATTGCGCTCGCCCGTATCGCCGTGCCGAAGTCGAAAGTCCGCCTCTCGGCCGGCCGCACCAACCTGAGCCGAGAAGGCCAGGCCCTTTGCTTCTTCGCGGGAGCCAACTCGATTTTCTACGGAGACAAATTGCTCACCGCCGCCAATCCGCAAAGCCAGCAGGACCTCGCCCTCATCGCCGAACTCGGGCTCAGTCCGCAAGCTCCTGATCCTTCCCTGATGGCCCCGCCCGTCAATCCCGATCTGCCCGCCGGACCGGAATTGCTCGAGCCTGCCCACGCAGGATGTGGATGCGGATGCGCGCATTGATGATGGGGAAAGGTGATTCTTGCCTCCCTCTCCAAAGCGGTGTCGCCCCCGACAGGTCGGGGTTGCCTCCGCACTCCACACAAGTGCTCTTTCGGTGGCAATTCTGCGCCTCGAGATACCGATTGCCCGCCACGCCGGGTGCCATCATCCCGAACAAGTCGCTTAACTTGACGGGCATGCCCAACGTGGAACGCGGTTCGCAGCCAGAACACTCGTTCTTTTCTCGACAAAAAGGGAGTCCGGGCGTCCCGCCTGGAACTTGTCCCGTTCACGGGCAGGATGCCCGTGATCCCTTTTCGGCAAATGACACCGCAACTCCTCCGCCATGGCCCATCGCTCGAGCGAGCTACGGACACGACCCTGCGGGATCGTGTCCCTCCCTGGATGGAAAGGCGGGGATCCGCGTTCAAACCTCGGCATTTTTCTGGACGATTTTCCTTTGCTTTGATCCTTAACTTGACGCGCATGCCGGACAGGTCGGGGTTGCACCGCACTCCGAAACTTGTGCTTGTGCAGCGGCGGTATTGGACTGCGCCGACAACGGCGGCGCTTTCCGGGATGGCGTGCCTTCCGCCAAAACGGCAACTCCCATGGCCTCTCGATTGAACGACCAGTCGAATCATGCTATGACTCCCCCCATGCAGAGACGTCCCTTTCTTTTATCCCTCGCCGCCGCCGTCTTCGGCCCAGTGGCTTGTGGGCCACGTTCCGCTCCAACAACCGCCGTGCAAGGGCAAGGACTTTCCCTTGCCACGCGATTCCGCGGGCTTGAGCGCTTTCAGGCGCTATCGGCGCGCGCGAGTTCGGAAAACTGGGCCGCTTTGCCGGGCGGCGAACGAGTCGTCTCCATCGCACGTGCGCTTCGTGGCACGCCCTATGTGAATTGGACGTTGGAGATCGATGAACGCATCGAAGCGCCTTCGGTCAATCTCCTCGGCCTTGATTGTTGGACGGCTTACGAAATCCCTCTGGCCTTCGCGAGGATGATCGGGCAAAAGCCTGCGCCATGGCAGCCGGAAGATCTTCTCGCTTGGATCGAAGCCGAACGCTATCGCGGCGGAAAATGCGACGGCACCTATTTGTCACGGATGCATTACCTTGAGGAAGTCTTCTACGACAACCAACGGCGCGGCCTCGCCACCAATATCACTCCGAGTTTGCCCGGAGCGCAACGCATGCAACGCGACATCACCGACATGAGCAATGGTTGGCGAAGCTACCGGATGATGCGGGCCAACCCGAATCTCGTGCCCCGCATCGCGAAAATGGAGCGCCGGGTTTCCGCTTTGCCCGTCTGGCATGTGCCGAAGGCCCGCGTTGCTGCCATCGAACCGCTTTTGCGTGCTGGCGACATTCTCGCAATCACGGGATACTGGAAGGGCAGCTACACCAGCCACGTTGGTCTCGCTGTTCCCGCGCCCGGCGGCACCTGCCGGTTCCTGCACGCGACTTCCGAACATTCCAAAGGACGCCAAGTCATTCTCGACGCAAGGATCTCGCAGTATCTCGCCGAAAATTCATCCCGTGCCGGTGTGATCGTATGCCGACCAAGAGTTGGCTGAAACGACATACCGGAATCAAAGGAGCACGGGCATCTTGCCCAATACTCATGGTTTAGCACTCGAAATGGCAAAGACTGGTCAGATTTCCGGGCAAGACCGGGCCTACTTCGCCAAGGCTTCGAAGGCTTCAACGGTCTTGCTACGACTCCGATGGATGCTCACAGGCCATTTGCCCTTGGGTTTCCACGTCAAGCGTAGCAAGAGCGTCTCGCTCTTGCCTCCCAAGGACTTGAACAACGATAACCCGGAAGACCAAGATGCCCGTGCTCCATTGCAAAAGGCAAGCCTGCTAACAATCGCACGCCAGAGGCTGGGACCTTTTTGATCAAACACCGAACATGCGTTTCACCGACTCGCGTTTGAGGGCGAGTTCGCGCCATTCGCGCGCGGGATCACTTTCGGCGATGAACCCGCATCCACTGGGTAACAAAACCTCATCACCACGCCAGCAGATGTGACGGATGCCCACGACACCGTGAAAGGCATCGCCGAGCCGCACCCCGAAGGGCGCGCCGAACCGGCGGGGTGTGCCGAGGCGTCTCCGGCATTCGGCTAACAAATGAAGATTTTCCGGGCTTCGCGGCAACACGCCCAACGCGGGTGTGGGATGCAAGAGTGCGATGAGTTCACCGATGGAAGGCGCTGCTCCAAAGAGTTTCACGCGCAGATCGGAGCGGAAATGCACGAGCGAACCCAAGGGAAGCAACTCGCGAGGATGGCGTTCGACTTCCCCGAGATTGGCGAGCGCGGCCATGAGGTATTCGGCGACCAGTTCATGCTCGCGGATTTCCTTAGGGTTGATGGTGAAGGGTTCGGCGCGTTCAATCGGCGCAGTGCCGGCGAGCGCCATCGTCTCGAGGATTCCATTTTCAATCGAGAAGAGGCGTTCCGGCGTCGCGCCGACAAGCCCGCGATCCGAGATCCGGTAGGCGTAACTCCAGTAGATGGACGGCAAACCCGGCAGCGCGCGGGCGAGCGCGTCGAGGCGTCCGCCGAGCAAACGGCCGACCTCGGTGACGACCGGCACGATTTTCAAAAATTGCCCGGCATCGAGCCCGCGCCGCAATTCCCCGCAGAGTGATTCCCACTGTCGTTGACCGGGCGGATCCCATCCGATTTCCGGAGCTTCTCCGCTGATCGTTTCGGTGAGGGAAGCGAGGTCGTCGGCGATCCAGAAATCCGATGGTTGTTTCCACGGCGCGGGGTCGGCCAATTCGAAATCATTGGCGTAGAAGCAGGGCACACCATCGGGAGGCGGCTCCGCGAGGGTGGCGAATGGCCCGCGACCGATACAAAATCCGACGCCCGGAACCCGCAGGAAAGCAAAGTCCTCGGACGAGGCAATCGCTTGGGGGTTGGAATCCGGTGGAGGCACGATTGCTATACGCCGGCGGCGCGGGTCTAGGTCACTTGATGGCGGCCCGTTTCAGCATCGAATACTCGGAACGGTTGAAGTCCACGTATTCGGGCGAGAGGTCTGAGGTATAGACGGTGTATTCGGCGTCGCCCAGATGCAGATCGATGCGGATGGTGAACGATGGATTCTCGACCACCTTGCGCAGCTCTTCGAGCGGTGTCGAGGATGCCAGTCCACCGCGCGTGGCGGCGACTCCGCCGAAGTAAATGTCGATCAATTCCTCTCGCACGTGGGCGCGGGCGTAGCCGATGGCATCCATGATGCGGCCCCAATTGGCATCGCCGCCATTCCATGAACATTTGCAGAGGGAAGATTTGGCGACGGACTCAGCCACCTTGCGGGCATCGAGCCAGGTGGCCGCCCCCTGCACTTGCACTTCGACGAACTTCGTCACCCGTTCGCCATCGGAGACAATAGCCTTGGCCAATTTCAACATCACCTCGTTGAGGGCCTCGCGGAAAAGTTTCTCGTCGCTGGAGCCGGGTTCAATCGATTTGTTACCTGCTTCGCCATTGGCGAGCACGATCACGGTGTCATTCGTGCTCATGTCGCCGTCGATGGTGATGCGATTGAAAGACTGTTCGACGGCAACTTGCACGGCCTTCTGCAAGGCGGCTTTGCTGATGGCGGCATCGGTGGTCACAAAACACAACATGGTTGCCATACTCGGGCAAATCATACCCGCGCCTTTCGCGCAACCCGCGATGGTCACGGATTTTCCCCCGAGAGTGAAACGCACCGCTGTTTCCTTCGGGCGAGTATCGCTGGTCATGATGGCGCGGGCGACATCCGGTCCGCCATCGGGTGTCATGGCCGCGCAGATTTCCGGGATGCGGTGCTCGATGCGATCCATGGGTAGGGGCAGGCCGATGATGCCGGTTGAACAAACCGCGACCTGGCGCTGGCGCAAGCCGAGCGCTTTGGCGGTCGCGCGCACCATGGTTTTGGCGTCCGTGATTCCGATCGGTCCGGTGCAGGCATTGGCATTGCCGCTGTTGGCAATGATGGCTTGCACGTCGTCGCGGCGCAAATGTTCCTGTGAAACCCGCACGGGCGCGGCCTTGACCTTGTTGGTGGTGAAGGCACCTGCCGAGACACAGAGAGCAACCGAACGCAGCACCGTCATGTCGAGGCGCGGCTTTGTCGGGTCCTTGATGCCGCACCCGGCGGCGGCGGCGATGAAGCCACGGGGCGTGGTCACCCCTCCGGGAATCGTTTCGGTATGGGCCATGGTGCGAGGCAGGTTGGGAGCGATGGCGGCGGGTTGTGACACCCGATCCAGCTCAATGTTGGCCCAGTCCGGTGGTTTCGTCCAGCCCGAGCATGAGGTTGAGGCATTGCACGGCCTGGCTGGACGCGCCTTTCCAGAGATTGTCTTCCGCGCTGAAGAGCAAAACGCGGTTCGCGCGAGTGTCGAAAGACCACCCGATGTCGATGAACCGCGAACGGGTGACATGCCGGGTGTCCGGACATTGGTCGCGACCAAGCAAACGCACGGCGGGTTTGCCCGTGTAGGCCGATTCAAGTGCGGCACCGATGGCGGAAGGATCGGTTAGATTTCCCGCCGGCTCCGCGATGATGGTGGTGGCGATGCCAGCCGTCACCGGAATCAGATGTGGGACAAAGGTGATCACGACACCGGTTCCGGCGGCGAGGGAGAGTTCCTGTTCGATCTCGCTGAGGTGGCGGTGTTTCGGCACACCGTAGGCGCGGGCGCTTTCGTTACATTCGGCGAAGAGCAGGGGCAAGGATTCCTTGCGCCCGGCACCGCTGACGCCGCTCATGCTGGCCACGCTGATGCCGACCGGTGATACGAGGCCCGCTTTGAGCAGCGGGATGAGGGGCAGAAGGATACTGGTTGGATAACAACCGGGTGCAGCGATCAAATCCGCGCCGCGGATTGCCTCCGGGCGCACTTCCGGCAATCCGTAAACCGCTTTGGCCAGCAATTCCGGAGCCGGATGCGGGTGATCATAGAATTCCTCATACACTTCCGGTGAGCGCAGGCGGAAATCCGCGCTCAGGTCGATCACTTTTTTGCCCGCCGCGAGCAAGGGAATGGCGTGCCCGGCCGCGACTCCATGCGGAAGCGCGAGAAAGGCCGTCTCGATGGAAGGATTGGCGGCCAGTTCCTCCGGAGCTGGCGCGGTGAAGCGTAATGTCTCCGCTGAACCGAGCCCTCGGAAGCGCGGAAAAACCTCCGCTACCGATTTCCCGGCGAACTGGCGCGAGGTCACGACCCGCAAGTCCACGGCGGGATGCTGGAGGAGAACGCGGAGCAGCTCGATACCGGAGTATCCGCTCGCCCCGACTACGGCGACGGGATGGCGATTCATTGGACGCACAATCTAACCCGGATTCCCGCGCTGCCAAGGGTGGGACTGCGCAGATTCCGTTATTCCTGTGAGTGACGTAGAAGTTCAAGGGGATTGCGTCCGCGAGCGGCCGATGAGCCCGAAGACTGCTCCCCCTGGCACGGCGAGATCGAGTCCGCTCGCGGCATACACGCCGCCGTGCGGACCGGAGTCCGCCTCTTCCTAGCCAAAGCAGCTCTTCCAGAGGGAGAGCCTTTTGGTCTAGAATTTGCTTGTTTCGGGCCGTCGATCTTGTAAAGAGAGCGTATGAGAATTCTTGCGAAATGCATCCCCGCCTTAGCGGGAATGGCCCTTCTGGCCGCGGGTGCGTGGGCCGCGATGGATGCGCCGGCCAAGGTCATTCCGCTCAAGGGCAAAGCGGCGGCGGTGAGCGCGCTCTTGGTAGTGGATCTGGAGGGCGCGGATATGGCGGGCTTTTCGCAAGCACTGACCGCGAATGCCATCGAGACGGGGAACAGATCACCGATGGGCTATCGTTTCAATCAGGAAGTCGGCCCCGACATGGAACGGGCCTTGGATTCGGCGGTGCGCGGTTTGCAACTCCGCCACGGAGCCTGGCCGCGCGGACAATCGGTGGAGTTCACTTTCCGCGAAAAGTATTCGCCGAAGGACGGGCCATCGGCGGCGACGGCCTGCGCGTTGATCCTTGATTCCTTGATCACGGGTGATGCGCTCGATGAGACATTCGCCGTCACGGGCGACATGAACAGCGATTTAACGGTCCAGCCGGTGGGTGGTGTGCCGAGTAAAATCCGCGGCGCGGCCAAAGGCGGAAGTAAAATGGTGGCGGTCCCGAAGGCCAATGTCCGTGATGTGGAAGATATGGTGGTCATGGATGGTTTCGCCGCCATCGGCAACACGCAGATTTTCTCCATCGCCACTTTCGATGAAGCGAGGGCGTTGGCCGTGAAGGAAAGAAGCGCGGCGGTCAAGGTCAGCATCGATGAATTCGCGAAGCTGCAATCCGGACAAGTGAAGTTGCGCACGCCGGAGGGAAAGGCGCTCATCGACGGGATTCTGCAGAAAACGCCGAACCATCTCTCGGCCGATCTCATGCGCCGATTGCAAACGGGCAAAGCGCCCACGCGATTGTCCTTGGTCGGATCCATCGATGTGGTGCGCCGGACTACCGCTCCTTTCTTCAATGCCCTCAACGAGGACCGCGCCTACACCATTAACGGCCCGGCTTTTGAAAAGGCCATGACCACGCTGTCGGGACTCGGCAACAAGCTCGACTTGAAGGTCACGCCCTATCACAATGCCATGATCGATTTCCTCACGTTCGCGCGCCGCTACGTGGACAAGGACATCAGCAACCGCACCGAATACGCCCGGTTTCGCGAGGACCTGGAGAAGCGGATCAACCGCGTGAACGAGGAATGGAAAAAACTCCTGCGCGATCCGGCCGTGGTCGAAGCGATAAAGTGAGAGCTCACCGAGTGCCGGTAAATGCACTTTTCCGGTGACAATCCTCACCGCCCCCGCTAGGATGATGTCATGATCGACATGCTGGTGCGGCTTTATGATTTGCCCGACGCGGGCGATCTCTTTTCCCACATTGCCGACCAGGGCATCATCCTGCGGCGACCCGGGGCCTACGAAAAACACCTCGTTGCAGGCTGGGCGGGTGATATGTTCAGTCCGAAGTGGAAGAGCGAATGTGAGGTCGCCTTCTCCCGGCAGCCGGTCTCTTGTTTCATCGCGACGAGAGAGAAGAAGATTCTTGCCTTCGCCTGTTATGAAACGACCTGCCGGGGATTCTTCGGACCCATGGGGGTGGATCCCAACGCGCGCGGCACCGGGCTCGGCAAGGCCATCCTGTTGATGACCCTGGCCGCCATGCGCGATGAAGGCCACGCCTACGCCATCATCGGTGGCGTCGGACCGAAGGAGTTCTATGCACGGACCGTCGGGGCCTTCGAGATCCCCGGCTCCGATCCGGGCATCTACCGCGACATTCTTCCGGGCTGAGGAATCCGATTCATCTCCCGCCTTGCGCGGCGGGCCGATTGCGGGCATGATCCCGGGTTTCACCTTCATGGCCGCGCCGACTCCCCTGCTTCCTACTTTTGATGATTTCCGCCCGCTAGCGGAGTCCGGCCGGCTCGTGCCCGTTTTCACGCAGCTCACGTCCGATTTTGAGACCCCGCTGGCCGCCTATTGCCGCATCCGGGATGGCGCGCACAGTTTCCTGCTCGAATCGGCGGAAAGCTCGGAAACCATCGGGCGGTATTCGTTTCTGGGCACGGCCCCGCGTTTGGTGATGACGCAACGCGGAAAAGAAGTCACGCTGGAAGATGAGCAGGGAAAACGTGTCCACCAGACCGACCGCGACCCGCTCGCCGAACTGGAGGCACTCATGGCTCCCTACCGTCCGGTGGATGCCCGGACATTCGGTCTCCCGCTTTTCACCGGCGGTGCGGTCGGATACCTAGGATTCGACTGTGTGCGCTATTTCGAGCCGGTGGTCGGTGAACCGCCACCCGATGTGCTCGGTTTGCCCGATGCGGTTTTCCTGATCACCGACACGCTGGTGATTTTTGATCATCTGCTGCGCCGCATCACCGTGCTGGCCAATGTGCTCGTCGGCGAGGGAGAAACCGCCGAAGCCGCCTACGAACGCGGGCGCGCCAAAATCGATGACTTGCTCGCGCGGTTGCAGGCCCCGATCGCCACTCCGGTCTTCAATACCCTGCGGCCCCCGACCACGGCCACCGAGGCCACCAGCAACACAACCCGCGAGGAATTCCACGCCATGGTCCACCGAGCCAAGGAATACATCCTTGCCGGTGACATTTTCCAAGTCGTGCCGTCGCAGCGGTTCAGCACACCCTTCGATGGCGATCCGGTGGATCTTTATCGCGCCCTGCGGCACGTCAATCCTTCGCCCTACATGTTCCTGCTTGAGTTTCCCAACCGCCTCGCGCTGGTCGGTAGCTCGCCGGAGGTGCATGTGCGTTGTCTGGAAGGGAAAATCGAAATCCGCCCCATCGCTGGCACCCGCTGGCGCGGAAAAACACCCGAAGAAGACCAGGCCCTTGCGGACGATTTGCTCGCCGATCCCAAGGAATGCGCCGAACACCTCATGCTCGTCGATCTCGCACGCAACGACGTCGGCCGCATCGCGGATTTCGAATCGGTGAAGGTGCGCGACTTCATGATCATCGAACGCTACAGCCATGTCATGCACATCGTCTCGCATGTCACCGGGCAGCTCAAGCAAGGGCATACCGCGTATGATGTCATGCGAGCCACCTTCCCGGCCGGCACGGTCAGCGGTGCCCCGAAAGTGCGCGCCGTGCAGATTCTCTACGGACTCGAAAAGCACAAACGCTGCGCGTATGCGGGGGCGGTCGGTTATTTCGGTTTCGATGGCAACCACGACTCGTGTATCACGCTGCGCACCTGCGTATTGAACCAGGGTATGGCCCATGTCCAGGCCGGAGCGGGCGTCGTCGCCGATTCCGATCCCGAATACGAATACAACGAGACCATCAACAAGGCCCGCGGCATGCTGCGCGCCCTCGAAACCGCCCGCGGCATCCGCGCCTGAGCCCATCTAACAAATCCATGCTTCTCGTCATCGACAACTACGATTCCTTCACCTACAACCTCGTCCAGTATTTCGGCGAGTTGGGGGCGGAGGTGGTCGTGCGCCGCAACGACGAGATCGACCTCGCCGGCATCCGCACCCTCGCGCCGGAACGCATCTGCGTTTCCCCCGGACCTTGCACGCCTAACGAAGCCGGGATCAGTTGTGAAGTCATCCGCGAATTCGGGCCGCGTTTGCCGGTGCTCGGTGTTTGCCTCGGCCACCAGGCCATCGGCCAGGTCTTCGGCGGTGACGTCGTGCGCGCCCCGCGTCTCATGCACGGTAAGACCTCGATGATCGAACACGACGGCAAGGGCGTCTTCGCCGGTCTCAGCAATCCCTTCCAGGCCACGCGCTACCACTCGCTCATCATCGATCCACCGAGTGTACCCGCCGACCTCGAAGTCTGCGCTTGGACCGCCGAAAAAGAAATCATGGGCGTGCGCCACCGCGTCCATCCCATCCACGGCGTGCAATTCCACCCCGAAAGTATTCTGACGCTCGAAGGAAAGAAGATCCTGGCGAATTTCTTGGGGATGTGAGCGAAGCTGTCCAAGGATAGCGGCGCGAAGCGAAAGGTGGCGTTGTTTTGAGAGGGGATGCCACCACCCGGAGGAGAGTCAGCGACGGTCACAGACACGCCGCTACAGGATTGAAATGGGCTACCGCCGATGGGCCGCCCCTTGGCTATCTCTGGCACTGTAGCGGCGTGTCTGTGACCGCCGGTAAATTCCGGAAGCAAGGTTGAGATTGACAACTCGTGGTCGATCTTGTCACCTGTGGTCAGGGTGAGACCTTTCCTCTCCACAGGCCTTCTGCTTTTTCTGCTCGCCACCGCATTGTGCCGGGCGGATGGGAAGATGTATTCCAGAATCGATGAGCCGCCCGTTGGATTGCCCTACCAGCGCGCGGTCATCTTCCACAATGAGGGCAAACAAACCCTCTTCCTCCAGAGCATGCTAGCTCCCGGATTGGGGGCCATCGAATCCGAGGTCGCATGGGTGGTGCCGGTGCCCTCGATGCCCGAGGTCGGTATACTGCGGACCGATACGAGCGAATCCACGACACGGTTTGTGTTCCGCCATCTCGCCCGAGTGAGCGGTCCGAAGGTGCACAAAGTGTCTTTCATCTTGCTCACGATCGTGTTTTGGGTCGCTTTCTCGGTCTGGACCTATCTCGTCTTCGATATTCTTCGCTTTCGTTATGGAGCACGCACCGGCTACAGCCGATTCTCCCCTAAGACGGAGTCGGTAATTCTTTAACTGTATTTCTTTCTCCTGCCCTTAATCATCCTTATCGATTTCTCAAGATTCGGTGACGAGCCCCGTGGCTTGTCTGATCATGGGGTGCACAGCGTGGCTGATGGCCGGGTTGGTCGTATCGATTATAAGGTGGTGCTTCCGACGGATCCCGAAGCCTTGGAAAAATGGCTGAGGGAAAATGGTTATGGTTTCGCGGAAGGTGATCGGGTGCCCATTGCCGCCTACGTGAAGGCGGGCTGGCATTTCGTGGTTCTTCGCCTCAAGGTAGCAGTTGGGGAGAAGTTGGCTGCGCCGGATCCGATCCTCCTTCGTTTCGATGCCCCGAAGCCCATCTATCCACTTGCTCTCACCGCCACCGTCGGACAACCCGTGGAGGTGCTTCTCCATGTGTTTTCCTCCGGTCCAGTGGATGCGAGCAATGGCATGAAAATGCGTTTCTCAGGTAATGTAGCAAGAGCACTAACCGATCAGTGGTATGAATTCTACAATGCCGAGCCGGAGGGGTTCTTTCCCCTGACCTCATGGGAATTCCGCTTGCCCCACCTTACGACCTTCAAGGAAACCCTCACGCCCGAGCGCATGCGCGAGGACATCGTCTTCCGTCCGGCCCGCGATCCGACGCCCCTTCGCGAGGAGAGGTGGGAATGGTAGGGCTGGCTCGTTTCGGCCTTGGGTGGAAGGACGTGGCAGCCCACCCACCCGGCACGGGAAGCGTTGCCGCTACATTTCCGGCGTAGCGGAACGCCTTCGCGTTCCGATGGGGGAGGACGTCGCATCTGAAGAGAGGTGGAGCGTCGTTTGCCCGGCCCGGGAAGCCGTGCCGCTACTTGCCCGGAGTCTGCCCCTCGACGGCCAAAGAAAGAGATTCCCCTTCCCACACGCGGGCGTGCGGCGTAATGATGGCGCGAATGACTTATTTCCAATACCATCTCGTTTTCAACCTTCCCGCGCTGCTGCTCCTGTTGTGGCTGAATCGCGGGCGGATGGGGGCGACGAAGTGGAAGTGGACCGGAGTCGTCGGGTTGATCGCCTTTCTTTTCACGACCCCTTGGGACAACTGGGCGGTGCATCAGGGCATGTGGGGATTCAATTGGGATGAGGTAGTGCCGATTTCCATTCCTGTACAAGGGGTGGTCTATCGCCTCCCGCTCGAGGAGTATGCCTTTTTCCTGATTGAAACCATCAATGTTTGTTTGCTGGTGAATCTGTTTTTGCCGAAGCCTGTCGCCCCATCCCGAACCTGACCCGCCATGTCGCCCTATCTTTCCCATCTGCTTGTCTGGTTCCTCCCGATCATTGCCATACAATGGGCGGTTGGCTGGAAGATCTTCCGGGCCAACCTCCGGGCGATCTTTCTCCCGACCCTGATTGCCGGAACTTACTATTCGCTGAGCGACGTGGTTGCCATCAGCGAGGGCATCTGGTTTTTCGGGGACAATCAAATCCTCGGGGTGTATGTCGGGCCGGTGCCGATTGAGGAGATACTCTTCTTTTTCCTGACGGCATTGTTGGTGGCGCAATCGTTCGTGCTTTTCCTGCCCGCGCGTCTGCGCCATGGTGGCGGCGAGAAGCCGACATGAACCCAGACCCCGCCGCCGATTTTCCCGTTTTCCGCCGTGATGCCGATGCCGCCCCCGGATGGGAGCGTCTCAAGGTGGATGTCTCTTTGCAGACGCCTTTCCTGCAGGTCGAGCAGACCGAGATCCGCAGTCCGGCCCATCCTGAGGGTGGGGTTCATTGGACGATCGTGCGCCGGAAAAATGCCGTGGTCATCGCCCCGCGCCTGCCGGACGGGCGGTTCCTGCTCATCCACCAGGAGCGATATCCAATCCAGCGGACCTTATGGGAGTTCCCCGCCGGGCAAATCGACACCATCGAGCGGGGGGACGATCCGGAAGCCATCCGCGCCACGGTAGAGCGGGAGTTGGTGGAAGAAACCGGCCATGCCCTCGACCCGGTGCACGGGCGGCTGACCGCGCTCGGTTACTATTTTTCCTCCCAGGGATTCACGGACGAACACGCCTATCTTTTCCTGGTCGAGGGACTGACCCCGGTGGCCTCGGGGCGCTTGGGGGAGGGCGACGAGGCCATCCATGAGGCACGGGCCTTCGGGATCGACGAAATCCGGGAAATGATTGCCGGGAATGTCATCCAGGACGCCAATACCCTTGCGACGTATGCCCGGTTGGCGGCCCGTGGCTTGATTTGATGGACGTTGCATCGCGTCCGCATCCGCGTAGGTTTCCCGTTCTGCCGCCGCATGTTCGTCCTCAAAAAGTTATTCCAAGCCCGCTCCAAGGTGGCCCGGAAACGGTCCAAATGGGACGACGTGGAAAAGCCCTTCCTCGATCACCTCGAGGATCTGCGGAAGATGCTGATGAAGGTGGCCATGACGCTGGCGATCACGATGACGTTGTGTTTCGTCTTCGACAAAGAGCTGATGGAACTCGTGCGTTACCCGGTGAAAATGGCCGGGCTGGATTCGATGGATGGCAGCAAGCTCCCCGGAGAGATCTCCGAAGCCGACTGGGGCAAGATCAAGGACATGTCGCGCTCGTTGGCGACGCTCGATGAGAAAGCGAGGGAAAGTTATATCGCATGGGTGCCCGAGCCGTTGCGGGATGCCACCGTGGCCACGCATTATTTCCGCGCCGCCCTCACGTTGCCGCAGGAATCTCGGGCGGCATTTGTTACGGAGGTTTTGCCCGCTGGTCCGCGCCGTCAATTGGCCTTGTTTCTGGTGGAGAAAAACCCGGAGGCCCGCATCGACGAGGGCGGACAACTTCTGCGCATGACCGCACTCGGTCCGGCGGAAACCTTCACCCTCTCACTCAAGCTTTCCTTCTTCGCCGGCATCATCATCTCTTTTCCGCTCCTGCTATGGTTCATCGCGGAGTTCATCCTGCCGGGATTGACCAAACACGAACGCAAACTCGTGCTGCCCTCGGTGCTGGTCGGCTTTATCCTTTTCGGCATCGGTGTTTGTTTCGCCTACTTTGTCGTCACACCGAAAGCCCTGCAGTTCTTCTACGAATACAGCCTCCGGCTCGGCGTGGTTTCCGATTGGCGCATCGGATACTTCGTTTCGTTTGTCACGCAGTTCACGCTCATTTTCGGTCTCTGCTTCGAGCTGCCGGTGGTGGTCATGGCCTTGGTGAAACTCGGTTTGCTTTCCTATCCGACCATGAGCAGGACGCGGTCTTATGCGATCGTCGCCATCTTCATCATCTCGGCCATCATTACCCCGACCACCGATGCCATCACGCTGCTGCTCTTGGCCGGACCGATGGTCTTCCTCTACGAGATTTGTATCTGGTTGGCGTGGTTGATTGAACGCAAGGAGAGACGCGAGGCCGAGAAAGAGGACAAGGAATGGCAGGAACGCAGGCTGAAACCCGCGCTAGCGGTCGCCCCGGCCGCCGGAGCGGCTGCTGCCATTTCCGTGGATGACATTCCGGTGGAAGACCCGCCCCCTGGTCCCGAGGAACCATGGCATGACCCCTACCTCGCGCCCGAGAGAGAATCCTGGCCAGATGATCCCGAGCGGCGCGACCATCAGACCTTCGATGGGCAGGACGACGAAGAGGTGGAGACTGGCGGGCCGGACGCGGGAGCCGAGGATTTGCCGGTGGTTTCACCCGCTCCCGGGGCGGTGGCGCGCCCGGATTTCGACGAACTCCCCCTCGATTGGGGGCAGCCCGACGACCCTGATGCCGATCGCGCCAACGAGGGGAAAACCGGAGAAAATCCCGGGAAGGACGAAAAAAATCTTCCGGAAGCATGAAAATTCCGCTGGTCAATTCACCCGGATTCGCGATAGGGAAGGCCATGCGTTTTCCCTCGCTTCTGCTGCTCTCCACTTTCCTGGTTTTCCTGCCGTCCTGCGAGTCGGTGGACCCCCAGGTTGCCGCCCGCAATGCCCTCATCGCGGCCGAGCCGCGCGGAGACTATTACATCGGCCGACGCTACCATGTGGATACCACCCGGTTCTGGGGCTACGTGCGCGAACCGGGCCAACCGTGGTCCACGGCCCGATTGGTGATCATGAATGAATCTCGCAAAACCACACCCGATCGTCTGCCCGAGGAAGGGGATGGGATGCTGCATGGTTTCGACAACAATCAGGAATACCGCATCCGCGGGCGCTACACCGGGCGCGGGTTCTACGATCCGAACAGCAACCTCACCCTCCCGGAGTTCATGCCCGTGAGCTTTGAACTCATCAATCCCAGCCCCGGTTTCCTTTTCAATCCCAAGGAACGCAGCGATCCCGGGGCCGTCTCCATCGTGCCACCGGGCGGAATCAAACAGTGGCCGTGAGGAGGAGGGGAGGAGGTGGAAGAACGTTTTCGGGTGTCTGGGGCGATGGGTTCACTTCGGGAAACGTGATTGGCTCCTGGCTGCTCTTCCCCCACGGACGTTTGGGGACAAACGTCCCTGCCCTTGTCGTGTGGACGGTTGAGTCGATGGGCAATGGCGGATCGAACAGGTCAGACCGGGCCTACTTCGCCAAGGTTTCGAAGGCTACAACGGTCTGACTACGGCCATGAAATATGATCGGCCCTTCGACTGGCAGGGACCGCTGTCCCCAGCGGTCCGTGTGATCGTGAAGCCATTGCTGGCGTGATTGGCGCTTGCGCGACCCCTGCCAGCGCCGACATTTGCGGCATGGCAATTGAAACTTCACTGATCCTATTTAAACCTGATGCCGTCGAGAAAAAGCTCGTCGGGACTGTCCTCACACGCTTCGAATCAGCCGGCTTCCGCATCCGTGGCCTCAAGATGATGGGCCTGACTCCTGAACTGCTGGCAGAACACTATTCGCACATCGCCGACAAACCGTTTTTCCCGGAAATCGTCGAATTCATGAGCCGCACCCCGGTCGTTGCTCTCGCCCTCGAAGGCGACGACGTGATCGCCAAGGTGCGCGACCTGCTCGGCCCCACCGACTCGCGCAAGGCTGAGAAAGGCACCATCCGTGGCGATTTCGGCGAGGACATGATGGTCAATGTCTGCCATGCCTCCGACGGTCCCGAAGCGGCCGCCGCCGAACTCAAGCGGTTCTTCGGCGCCGGTGAGGTATTCTAAGATCTGCTTTTTCTTCCCTATCCCGAAAAGCTTTTCCGCCCGCGTCGTGGATCTCCCTCCCGGCGCGGGAGCATTTTTTGGGTGGCGGAGCGAAGCGGGAGACCGCGCTGACCGCCTGATGGATTGTCGCTTGTTGGAATGCCGGGGCGCTCGTAGGATCTGGGGCTCCGCGCGCCCGCGGGTCAAACCCGCCATCGCCGCCTCATGGAGAACCCGACTTCGGAAACCACCTCGACTGCCCTTGCGCGGCGGTTGAACTTATGGGCGGCAGTTTTGTTAGCGATCACCTTTTTGGCAGGATTCGGCAGCGGCGTGCGCAAATGGATGCAGGACCCCCCGAAGCCGGAGTGGTCCTACTACTCCAATTATGTCGTGAAGCCTCTGGAGGAAACGAATGGTCCGGAGAAAGCGATGTTCGGGTATTTTCCTGGTTGCCGGGCCATACTCACCATCTTCGTCCGCACCGAGCCGGTTGGATATTTTCTCTTCGCCGCCTTGAACGCTGCCTGCTGCGCCGGCGTGCTGCGAATGATTTATCTGCGCGAGTCGCGCGGGCGGGACGACCCCGCCGGCTTGCTCTGGCTCGGCATCGCGGCGGTCGTGCCGGTGCTCTTTGCTTTGCAGAACAATCAACTCGTCGCTCCCGCTGTTTACCTGAGCATGCTTGCCTTCACGCTCGCCGAGCGGGGAAAAGAGAAGACAGCCGGTCTGTGGTTCGCCCTCGGTGTTTTGCTCAAATCCTTGCCCCTTCCGATGCTGGCCTTTCCTTTGTTGATAGGGCGATGGAGGATGGTAGCGACCGCTTGCCTCGCCCTCGGATTGGGCAGCTTGGGTCTGGCGACATGGACTGATGGCTGGCAACAAAGCCTGAAACACCATCTCGCCTATCCTGCGCAGGTGCTGGCGCAGAGTCCATCCAAAGCGGCGGACCCGAGCGAGAAGGCCCCGAGGTCATTCCATCACAATCGCTCGCCGGGCGCTGAGCTGACCCGCTTGGCGCGGGCCACCGGGATCAAGGCTGTCGCCCTCTTGCATCCGGTTTTTGTGATCGGCACGCTGGCTTTTCTGGCATGGCTCACCGTGCGCGGCGGGACAAACGCGGCCTTTTTTTGGCCGAAATTGACGGCATGGTTCGCGTGGGTGGCGGCGGCGGCTCCGTTCGGTCGTTACTATTATCTGCTCTTCTTGCTGCCCGCGATGTTCTCGGCCGGATGGTTGGCGGTTGAGAAATCGGGAAGACACCGCAACCTATGTTTGGCTGGCTTGGCAATCGCAAGCGCCCTCACCTTGCTGACCCGTTCACCCAATCCCAGCTACGCGCTGCTTTCCGTCTCGATGCTCGCTTTCAGTCTGACCCAGCTCGCCCGGATGGTGAAGTCCGAACCGAGGTCTGAAGCCGCGCTTGTCGGTGGTTGAGTCGGGATAAGGCCGGGCTCGAGAGACGATTGAAAATCCAGCATTGATCTTTTGCGTTCGAAGTGGCATAAACCGTTAATTCAAGATCTTCCTATGTCACACCGTTCCCGCTTTTCCCCTTGGATTGCGGTCGCCATGATGCTGCCATTGCCTGCCATCGCGCAGGAGGTTGCCGCGCAGGAAGCGCCCCCGGCGTCAACCTATGAGAATCTCGAAGTCCTTCCCGCCGAAAAGTTGATCCCCGCGCCTTTGCGATCAGGGGAAGGTTTTATCGTCGAGAATCCGGTTGCTACCGATGGGTATTTCGGGATCTATCTGCTGCGCAGCCAGCATGGTGTCTTTGAATGCCACGGCAAAGAGATGCTGGAGATCCGTGTCGACGAGTTGCGCGCGATCCGTGAGATCGACGCCATCAACAAGGGCGACGCCTTTTTGAAAGCAGCCGGCGACGCCGTGGCCAAACCGGTCCAGGCGACGGCAAAGTTGGTGCGTGATCCGAAAGGCACCATCGAGAAGGTCCCGCACGGGGTCGCCTCGTTGTTCCAACGCGCCGGCAAAGGACTCGAAAAAGCGGGCAAGACCGTGGCCGGCGGGGTGGAAAACCTCGGGCGACGTATGGAAGGCGAGGAAGGGGAACCGGGACCTCCGATCAACTGGCGGGAATGGACCCCCGGCTTCAGTAAAAACCGCAACAAATGGGCAAGCCAACTCCGCGTCGATCCTTACACCACCAATCCGGTATTGGCGGAGAAATTGGATCAGATCACCGCGGTCACTTTCAGCACGGATCTCGTCACGGGCATTGGTGTGGGATTGGTGGCTCCGCCACTCGGGATGGTTGGCTCCGTGGACAAATATGTGCTCACCGAACAGCCGGAAAAAATCCGTGAACGCGTGGCGAAGAACTTGGCGGAACTCCAGATAAAGAAGGAGGAGGTGGAAACCTTCTTCACCAATGCTGCCTTTACGCCGACCCTGCAGGCGCGATTCGCGCAAGCCCTGACCTCATTGGCAGGCACGGCCAACCTCGATGCGGCCATGGGATTGGCAGCAGCGGTGCAATCCGAAACCCAGGCCCGTTTGCTGTGCGCCTCCCTGGAGTCGCTGGCCGCGAAACGCCCCGCTCCCGATGCCTATAAAAGCCTGGTTGCCATCGCTCCATTGCCTGCGGTCATCCGCGCGGATGGATCGTTGCTCGTGCCCGCGCCGCTGGATGTGCTGCCATGGACTGTGGCCACCGAAGCCTTCGTAAAACGTGCGGAAGCCTATCCCAAGCGCGTGCTTCTGCTTCCCAGCCAGACCACCACCAGCGCCCGTCTGCATCTCGCCCAAATGGGTTGGACATTCGAGTGATCCTCTGCCGGGATTTGCATTGCCGCGCCGTCGGCGGGAGGTATGTTGGGTGGCCGAAGTCCTCTTCGCGGCCTCTAACATCCTGATTTCCGCTGTCTATGAAACCACATTTTCTCCTCTCCTGGTTCGCCCTGTCGCCGCTGCTTTTCGCCGCTCCTGCGGTTTTCCCCGGAGCCGATGAAACTACCCCCTCCCAGGCGCACTATTTCACTTGGATCAATAATACCAATGAGGGGCCGATGGCCTCGCAGACGGCGGCCAATCTCGACTTCTTCAAGTGGCTGCACGACGAATACGGGATGACGCTCGATATCTACGCTTTCGACGCCGGAGCGATCGATGCGCCAGAGTATTACGGCTCGACCAAGACGCGCAAGTTCCAGCAACAATTCCCCGGGGGCTTCGGACCGTTCGCCGAACAAGCCAAGGGCTTTGGTGGACGTCTCGGTGTCTGGCTCGGGCCCGACGGCTTCGGCAATAAGCCGGAGGAAGAACAAGCCCGCATCGATCTGCTGGCCGGTCTTTGTCGCGACCAGCGTTTCAAACTATTCAAAATGGATGCCGTCTGCGGGCAGCTCCGCGATGAAAAACAGGATGCCTTCATCCGCCTGATGGAAGCATGCCGGAAACATGCGCCCGACCTCATCGTGCTCAACCACCGGCTGAATCTCGGCCATGCCACTCCCTACGTGACCACTTTCCTCTGGGAAGGCGCCGAGACCTATATTGACGTCCACATGTCCAATACCATGACCGCCCCGCACAACCGCGCGAGGGCGCTCGATCGCGGTCTGCCGCCGGAACTCAAACGTCTCGCCGAGGACCATGGTGTTTGTTTATCCTCGTGCCTCGACTACTGGCAGGACGATTTGATTCTTCAGGCTTTCAACCGCTCGATGATCCTCGCGCCGCAGCTTTACGGCAGCCCATGGTTCCTGCGCGACGACGAATACCCGCAGCTCGCGCGCATCTTCAATCTCCACCGCAAATACCGCGATATCCTCACCAAAGGCATTGTTCTCCCCGAGGAAAAATATGGCAAATACGCGGTCTCGCGCGGCGATGACAAAACCCGTCTCATCACCCTGCGCAATCTGACGTGGGAGCCGGTCACCTACACGGTGGCGCTAGATGAGAGTATCGGCCTCAAGGACGCCGGGCCTCGCGAGGCCCGCCTCTTCCACCCGTATGAAGAAGTGCTCGGCACAATGCTGACCGCAAAAGACACGGTGAAGGTCACCGTCCATCCTTTCCGCGCCGCTATGTTGCTCGTCACCACCGCGGGCTGCGATGAACCGTCATTGCCCAATGGACCTTACCGCGTCGTGAAAAATGTGAAGGGCAAACCGCCAATCATCGAGAAGCTGCAGCCCATCGCCCTCAAGCAACCCTGGCACCGCAAGCTGGCGGACCTCAAGCCCATCGACCTTCCCGCCGATTGGCAAGGACTCTACGAAGCGACCATGTTCGCCGCTGATAACAATGCCTTGGAACTCCGCAGCCTCGCCCGGTCCGGCCCGTCAAAAATTCCCGCCGTGCAAAAGGCCCGTCAGGAGTTCCTCGACCAAACCCTCATGAAAGCGCGTGCTCTCTCCGATCAGTTCCTTTTTGATGGCGATCCTTACACCGTGATGGATGTCTTTGTGCGCAACAAGGACATGCGCATCGCCGAAGGTTGTCTGCGTCTTGATTTTGCCAAGCCAATCGCCTTCGACCGCTTGGAAATCCACACCCAGGCCCTCGACAGCACCTTGATCAAAAACGAAATGTCGGGCGCGCAATTCAGCCGCGATTTGGTCAACTGGTCGCCCTCCCAGGAAGCCATCGTGCGTGGCGAAACCCTCACGGTTTTCCCTCCGGCCGGGGATTGGCGCTACGTGCGCCTGCCCCTCGCTCCGGAACGGGTGGCCGAAGTCGAGGCATGGAAGGGCGATAAAAAACTCCCCCGCGATGGCTGGCGCGCCAGCAACTTCTTCGCCCACCCGGATGCCGTGCCCGCGGTGCGCGCTTGGTCCACCAAGGTGGCCATTGATGAAATCACCCCGACGTCCTACCTATGTGTCGCCGTCGAAGGCGAACACGGCATCGAAGGGTGTTACGCCGCCGTGCGCGCGGGCAACCGCCTCATCGGGGCCCCCGAGCGCGCCGCATCCTACCCATCGAATACCTGGGAGTATCCGGCCAGCGCCCGCAAGACCGGTTACACCTATTTCATCCCGCTTGATGAATCTTTGGTCGGCCAAGAGGTGGAAGTCATTCTGTTGGGCATGAAAGGCGGAGGAGAAAAGCTCCAGCCCACCGTCTGGCTCACCGCCCGCGACTTGCCTTTCAAAGCGGTCCGCCAGTCGGAGTAGGTTTAGCCGGCCAGCATGCGCCAGTGCCAGAATGACCCGGGTGCGGCGGAACCAACGCGGTAAGGGGGGTGGAGGCCATGCTGGCAATGGGCGCCGGAGCCGGTCCGATGCAAGGAAAAGCGGAAACAACTGGTGAAAGAGGGGCGGGCGGGCATCCGATCCCTCCCGATGCGTCTTCTTTTCCTTTTGCTGGGCTTGGCCGCCACAGTTCCCGCTTCGGCCGCGAAGCCGCCGAATATCGTATTCATCCTCGCTGACGATCTCGGTTACGGCGAACTCGGTTGTTATGGACAAACGAAAATTCCGACGCCGCATCTCGATCGGATGGCGGCGGAGGGAGCGAGGTTCACCCGGCACTACTCGGGGGCACCGGTTTGTGCTCCCGCGAGATGCACGTTGCTCACCGGTCAACATACCGGCCATGCCGAGATCCGCGGCAACCGCCAGGCGAACATCGATTTTTCCGCCTTCGATGAGGGGCAATATCCAATCAGCGATGGAGCCATCACCATCGCTGAAGTGATGAAGAAAGCGGGTTACCAAACCGCAGCCATCGGGAAATGGGGACTCGGGCCGGTCGGCAGCACGGGTGATCCGAATCGCCAGGGCTTTGACCTCTTTTTTGGCTACAACTGCCAGGCCGTCGCGCATTCCTTTTATCCCGCCCACCTCTGGCGCAACAGCGAGAAGGTTGCGCTCAACACTCCGGCCATTCCCGGTCACGCCAAACAACCGAAGGGCGAGGTGCGCGCGGAAAAGTGGATTGGTAAACAATACGCACCCGACCTCATGATTGGGGAAGCGGAGTCCTTCATTGCCCGCCATGGCAAGGAACCTTTTTTCCTCTACCTTGCTTTTATCGAGCCCCATGTGGCCATGCACCCGCCATTGGATCGGCTCGATGGCTTTCCAAAGGAATGGGACAAAACACCCTATCGTGGCGAATGCGGATACCTTCCGCACCCGCGACCTCGTGCGGCATATGCTGCCATGATCGCCGATCTTGATCGTCATGTCGGACGGGTGCGCGTCGCCCTTGAGAAACAAGGGATCCTCGATGATACCTTGATCGTCTTCACCAGCGACAATGGTACCACCCACGAGGGCAAGGATGGAACCAACTTCAACATCGGTGGATGTGACGCCGCGTTCTTCAATAGCACCGCCGGGCTGCGCGGCTACAAAGGTTCGGTTTATGAAGGAGGTTTGCGGGTTCCGTGTATCGCGCGCTGGCCGGGCAGGATCCCCGCTGGATCGCTCGTCGATGTGCCATCGTATTTTCCGGACTGGTTTCCGACCCTTGCCGCGGCGGCCGTGGGTGTGGAGTCACCTCCCGATCTCGACGGCGTGAATCTTCTGCCGCTGCTCGAGGGAAAAGTTGCTTCCCTCGCTTCCCGACCCTTGCTCTGGGTTTATCCGGAATACGGTGGTCAGGTGGCGATGCTCCGTGACAACATGAAGGTCCTCCGGCGCGGTCTGCGGGGAAAGAAACCCGGTCCGTGGGAAGTCTATGACCTCGCGAAAGATTCCGGTGAAAAGAACAACCTCGCGGAGACCATGCCGGACTTGATTCGGACAGCGGAAGATACCCTGAACGCGCAGATGAAGGAAAACCGCCTGTTCCCGCTAGCGCTTCCCGGGAAGTGATCGGGTAGGAGCAACGGCGACAGGCGGCACCTCTCGTCTGGTGGCTCAGGGAATATTCACTGCTTCTGACTTGTGGACGGCTCTTCCGATGAGCGCTCGGCGACTTGCAGGCGCTTGCAGTTGGCACTCACCGCCAGGGCGAAGGCGGCTGCAAAGAATCCGACAAGGCTACTGCCGATGAGTTTCGCGACCAGCGGATTCCAGTCCTCCGCCCAGATGGCAACGAGGCTGAGCAGGACACATAGCCCAAGGCAGATGTAGAAGATGCGATAGAGGAGGCGATTGGCTTTGCTCATACGATGGCGTGGGTTGACGGCACAAAAGGCAGCCGATGCTCATCCCAACGTCGTGCTATTTTAGTGCGAATCAACTATCTACACACTTCCCAATAACTGCAGATTCTGCTGTTCGGTCCTGGGCGCGTTGGATCTCGGCGTTCCGCAACTCCTCACGTCCGGACCAGCGCCACAAGCTGCTTCCTCACTTCATCTACCACCGGGCTCCACTCCCTTGGCTGTGTCTGGCGGAAGAGCTTCATGCCCGGATACCAGGGGCTATCGGACCGGTTGAGCATCCATCGCCAGTCGGGGACGCTCGGCAACAATACCCAGACGGGCTTGGCCATGGCACCCGCGAGGTGCGCGACCGCCGTGTCCACGGTGATCACCAAGTCGAGATTGGCAATGAGCGCCGCCGTATCGGAGAAATCCTTCAGTTGTTTGGAGAAATCGATCGGGTTGAATCCGCCCGGCGAGGATTTCGATTCGGTGGTGCCGGGACCTTTCTGAAGTGAAAAAAGGCGCACCCCGTGAACCTTGGCTAGCGGGTCAAGGTTCGCGAGTTTGATGCTGCGGTTGCGATCATTTGTGTGGGTGGGTCGCCCGGCCCACGCGAGACCCACCTTGAGATGCGGGGAATATTTTTCCAGACGTGACCGCCAACCCGCCACGGTTTTCGGCGCCGCGGTTAGATACGGGATATGGCACGGGATGTTCTTTTCGTCCGTGGCAAAGAGCCGTGGCAAGCTCAGAAACGGACAATGCACGTCAAAAGCGGGCAGAGGTTCACCCTTTGTTAGCACGGGAATATCCCGATCCATCGAATGGAAAAGCCCGAGAAGTTCCTTCTCACATTCGATGATCACGCGTCCCCCGCGCCGGAGCACGAGGGGAACATAACGGACGAACTGGATGGCATCCCCGAATCCCTGCTCCGTATGCAGAAGGATGGTGCGCCCCTGCAGTGGACCGCCCTCCCACTGGGGCTGCGGGAAGCCGCGTGGTCGGGAGGTGAAATCGTCACAATGCCATCGCCACTCGTATTCATGCCATCCCTCGTGGAAACGGCCCAGGAGGAGATGGACCAACGAACTGTCTCCGTGGGCTTCCGCGAAGTGCGGTCGAAGTTTGATGGCCCGGCGGTAGGAGACGAGGGCCTCGTCGAATCGCCCCTGTTCGCGCAGGACCCTGCCAAGGCAGAAATGCGCCTCGGCCTGCGAAGGAGCGAGGGCGATGGCCTGCCGATGGGCGGCCTCGGCTTCGTCCAAACGGTCCAGTTTCCACAACACGATCCCCAACTGGCCATAAGAGGCGGCATGCATGGGTCGGAAAGCGATCGCCTGCCGGAGCAGGGATTCACCGTCCTCATGCCGGCCTGTCTGGCAGGCAATCGCCCCCAGAAGCTCGAGAGCATCCGGATGCCGGGAATCGACGGTAAGAATCTGTCGGCAGAGCCCCTCGGCCTCATTCAAGCGACCCGCCTGCCGATGCTGGGAGGCCAGATCGAAGGCCTGCTGGAGGGTTACTTCGGGCATGGCTGGATTGTAGGTGCCCCGATCTTCTCCGCAACACCGATTGATGTCGGAATCGCAAAATCCCAGGCGTGCGCTGCGGTAAGGCGCGTCGTGATCCGAGGGAAGGGTGTGTCGTCCTCTCCAGATCAGGCGAATGATTGAGGCGAAGCCTTCCTGTCCGGATTCTCTAAAAATCCGATTTTACTCTTGTAATGAGACCCAGTCGCATTTAGTGTCGGGATTCCATGACCGACAGCAACACCAACACACTCGCAACGAACCGTAGATCCTTCCGATTGGTCCTGGCCGCGCTGGCCGGACTAGGCGGGATTTCCCAAGCCCAGACCGCAAATCCGACGGCGGCGGCAGCCCCGCCTGCGTGGGAAATCTTGCCGGCGGTGACGGTGATTGGTTCGGCGGAGGCGGTGCGCGACTTGGCGGGTGCCGGGGCCTATCTCGACCGGACCATCCTCGACGAGCAGAACTACACGAATCCGAACCGGGTGCTCGCCCGCGTTCCGGGGGTTTATCTGCGGGAAGAGGACGGAAACGGGAATTTTCCCAACGTTTCGTTGCGCGGGGTGGATTCCTCACGTTCCTCGAAAGTAACGTTGATGGAAGACGGGATCCTCACGGCACCCGCTCCTTACAGCGCGCCGGCGGCCTATTATTTCCCGAAGATCGCCCGGATGAACGCGGTCGAAGTGCTCAAGGGATCCAGCCAGGTGCGTTATGGTCCGCATTCCACCGGCGGGGTGATCAATTTTGTCTCCACACCGATACCGGAGACGACCGCCGGCATGGCGAAGCTGACCTACGGTAGCGATAACACGTGGCTCGGGCATTTCCATCACGGGGATGTGGTCGAAACCAAAGCGGGGAAGATCGGCTGGGTTTTGGAACTCTTCGGCCAGACCAGCGAGGGCTTCCGCACCATTGAAGACGGCACCGGATATGCCGGTTCCAACGAAACCGGATTCCAGACCATCGAGCCGATGCTGAAACTTTCTTGGGAACCGGCCGGCGGTCCCCCGCAGCGCTTCGAATTCAAGATCGGCTATAGCGACTTCGAGGCCGATGAAACCTATCTCGGATTGACCGAGAGCGATGTGCGGTCGCGTCCTTACATCCGCTATGCCGCAACCCGTTTCGACAACATCGAGAGCGAACATTTCCGTTCCTACCTGCGGCACCGCATCGAGGTGAGTGACAACGTGCGTTTCGATAGTGCAATCTACTACAATCGCTTCGAGCGGGATTGGTTCAAACTCGACAGCATCACCCGTCCGGATGGGAAAAAAATGGGGCTATCCACCGCGCTCATGAACCCGGGCGACGTGGCCATTCTGCGTGGACGTGCGGGCGGCAATTTGAACGTGCGCCACAACGATCGTGTTTACGAAAGCTACGGCGCACAAACGACTTCGACCATCACCTTCAATACGGGCAAACTCGAGCACTCGCTCGACCTCGGCTTGCGCTTGCATTTCGACTCCCATTCCCGGGATCAGTTCGACGAAATTTTCACCCAGGATGGGAGCGGGCGCATCGTCAAGAAGGGGCGCACGGCCGCCCACAGCGCGGGCTGGCGCGACGAGGAGGCGACCGCTTTGGCTTTGTTCGCCGAGGACAGCATCCGTGTCGGTAATTTCACCTTCAAGCCGGGCCTCCGTTATGAGCGCATCGACTATTCACTCAATGATCTGGCCGCCGGAGATTCGGGCGACAAATCACTGGACGTCTTCGCTCCGGGTATTGGCGCCACTTGGGATGCGATGAATGATTTGACCCTATTCGGTGGTGTCTACCGTGGATTCTCGGTGCCGGATCCTTTGGGTTTCGTGCGAGACGGACTTACGGAGGAAACATCCACCGGATACGAGTTGGGCGCGCGCTGGTCGAATGATGCGGCGGCTTTTGGCATCGAGTTGGTCGGCTTTTATACCAAGTTCGACGACCTGCTGGTGATCAACAACATCGGGGGTACCGGAACAGGAGTCTCCGAGAACGTGGGGGAAGTGGAGAGCGCCGGCTTCGAGTTCGCAGTCTCCTGGGATCCGCTAGCCGCGCAAGGTGCCGCCGTTACGTTGCCCCTGCATCTCGGTGTCACTTACACCGACGCGACCCTCGCTTCCGATGCCGCCTCCAGCGACGCGGCTTCGATTTTCTCCAATGCGAAGTCGGGCAATCGCCTGCCCTACATCCCCGAATGGGCGCTCAGCGCGGGCGTCGGACTCCGCGGGGAAAAATGGGGAGTGAATCTCGACATGTCGTATGTCTCCGAGACATTCACCTCGGCCGGAAATGTCGATGCGCCCACTACCGACGCGCGTTTCGGCAAAACCGACGAGGCGTTCATTTTCGACCTTTCCGCCCACTACAAGATCCGGGAAAACATGCGGATCATCGGCGGGGTGAGCAACCTGTTTGAAGAGGAATACGTGAGCAGCCGCTTGCCGCAAGGCCCGCGCACGGGGGCACCCCGCCAGTTCCATGTCGGTGTCGAGTGCACCTGGTAAGCCACCCTCATTCCGCCTTGCGACATCGCTGGTCGGGGCGATGTTTACCGTCCCCTCGAATCCATGAGACCAACCCACCAGCCGACGGTCGATTCCGTTGCGCCTGCCCTGCGGGCATCCCCGCAGGAGGGTGGTCCTTGGGCGCACGGTAGCGAGTGGTTTGCCCGTCTGATTGGATTCCAGTTGCTGGTTGTGGCATTTGCCTTGGCAGGCTCGTGGTCACGTGCGCTCCATTCGCCGCTCATTCCAGCCGTGGCGTCGGATGAGGTGCCGGTTATCGATTTTCCGGTGGAACAAGTCGGAATCGGTCCGCTCAGCAACGATACCACCGCCCAGATTTCCGAAACTGTCGAGACTCCGGCGGAACCAATGGTGCCCGAGCTGGTCGAAGCCGCACCACTGGAGTCCCAGCCCGCGGAGTCGCCGGTGCCCGAACTGGTCGAAGCCCTGCCCGCGCCCGCGGAAAGGCCCGCTGCCGTGGTTGAGGAGCCGAGGGAACGCCCGCGCCCGGTCGTCAACACGGCATCCAATACCCGGCCTACGGCGCCCGCAAATCCGGTTGCCCGGACATCTCCACCGACCACCGATGGAGGCACCGGCACCGCTTCGTCACCGATGCTTCTCGGCGCGATTGGCTCGGGGCGGTTCCCCTTGCCCCCGTATCCAGCGGAGGCACGTCGCCGGGGGATCGAAGGAAAAGTGATGCTGCTTGTTGAGGTGTCGGCGAGCGGAAGACCCGGTGTTCCGCGCATCGAATCGACCAGTGGTTCTTCTTCGCTTGATCGGGCGGCGCTGGATTGGATCCGCGCCCGTTGGCGATGGGATCCGGGACCGGTCCGTTACTATCGCATCCCCATTTCTTATCAGATACGATGAATCCGATTTTCGCGCATGTTATGTTGGACCTCTTCCGCGATGGCGGCCCGATCATGTGGCCCATCGCGGTCGTCATGGTTTTCGCCGTAGCCATGGTGGCTGAACGGGTGCTCTGGTGGCTGGGAGCCGCCGCCTCCCGCCAGCCGAAGGAAGTGGAAAAATGCTTCGCCGCCGTGGAAACCGGTCGTCTCGAGGAGGCCGAACGTATCGCCGCCGAAGGTCGTGATCCTGTTTTGCGTGTGATGTCCGAAGGGCTTGCCCACCGCGAGGGGGCATTCCATGGCGCCTTGCAGTCGGCGGCCAGCCGCGAGCTGCGAGCAGGAGCACGGTTTCTAACAGGACTCGATACAATCATTACCCTCGGTCCGCTGCTCGGGCTTCTCGGCACCGTCACGGGGATCATGGCGAGCTTTACTTCCATGGGTGACGCCGAACTTGCCATCGACAAGGTCACCGGCGGCATCGGCGAGGCGCTCATCGCAACCGCCTTCGGATTGGGCATCGCCATTTTCACCCTCATTCCATACAATTGGTGTCATTCGCGCCTGACGCGACTGCAGCAGGATTTGGAAATGGCGGCTAACAACCTCGAAGTTCTTCTCACAGCGCGGGGATTCCGGCCCGGTCCGGGAGTCGGCTGAGCCGGGTTCATTCCAAGCCAATCGAGGCCATGAAGTTTCCCAGTCCCATTCCCGGCAAACGCGCGCGGCTCGAGATCATCCCGTTGATCGACATCATGTTTTTCCTGCTGGCCGCATTCGTGTTGGTCAGCCTGACCATGGTGAAACAGCTGACCATCAAAGTGGACCTGCCGGCGGTCGCCGAGGCCTTGCGCGACTCGAGCCGCGTCGAACCTTTTTCCATCGGTGTGGACGCCGAGGGCAACATCCATGCGGGCGAGGAATTGGTCGATCTCGAAACCCTGCGCACGAAGCTGACCGAACGCCTCGCCGCCGATAAGGAAACCCAGGTCATCATCAGCGGTGATGTCCGGGTCACGCATGGTGCGATGATCGGGGTGCTGGAATTCGTGCGCTCCTGCGGTGTGAACAAAGTCGCCTTTGCCGTCCGCGCCCGCGCGGGTGGCGAACCGGTGCCCATGGAGGGAGGAACGCCGTGAGCAAGCGCCCTTGGATCCTCGCGCCGTGGTTTCTGCCCTCTGTATCGGCTGTGCTCACCTTCGGGCTGGCCGCGTTGTGCTTCTGGCAATGGCAGAAGGAGTCCGGTTTGAACAACGAGCTTCGGCAAACCAAGGACGCGCTGGCCCGCGCTGAAGCACGGGCGAACGCCGAGACGACGAGGGCCGATGCGGCGACAGCGCGCCAACTGGAAGCACTCGCTCGCGCCGAGGATATGACGCGGGTCTGGTCGGCGGAACGCGGTGAGTTGGAAAGACTGCGCCGGATCGCTGCGGAACGCGACGCCCTCGCCGCCGCGTTCGAAGAGGCCAAGGCACGCATTCGCCTGGCGAACGAAAACATCAATAAGGCGAACATCGGCGCCCGCGCGTCCGCCGAAAGTATCACACGTCTTACCGCCGAACGGGACGATCTCGCCCGCCGGCTGAACGAACGCACCGAGGCCTACAACGCCCTTGTGAAACGTGTCGAAGCCGGCGAGCGATGAGTGGTTGTCATCAAACGTCCACCGGGACATTCCTGTCCATCTCCGCTTGAAACCCGGCGGGGAAACCCTGACAATTCCCCGCACGATGGCCACGCAACTCCAGTCGCATGCCTACTTTGATCTCGATGGCACCCTTTTGCCGTGGGACACGCAATTGTTGTTCTGCAACCACATGATCCGCCGGCAGCGCTGGCGCATCGTGCTCTTGTTGCCGTTCTTTTTCCTCCTTCCGCTCGCGGCCTTGCGCATCGTGCGCAGCCGCGGCATGAAGCGGCTTTTCCTCTCTTACCTGACCGGCCTTTCACAAAAGCGCTTGCAGGAAGAAGCCGAAATCTTCTCGCGCGAAGTGGCACGGGAGATTGTCTGGCCCGAGATGCGGGAGGAAGTCGAGGCCCGCCGCCGTGAGGGTTGTTTGCTCGTCCTGAACACGGCCAGCCCGGGCTTTTACGCCGAGCCGATCGCGCGCGAACTCGGCTTCGACCGGTGCTTCGCCACCCGGGTGGTTGTGCCGGCGCGGTTTTCCTTTTTCCCCGCCATCGACGGACCAAATAACAAACGCGCCGCCAAAATCGACGCCATGCGGGCGGCGGGGTTGCTCATGCCGGACGACCCGATGCCCCGCCCCGGCTCGTGGGCCTACACCGACAGCCATGTCGATATCCCGCTGCTCGACGCGGCACAAACCGGGAGGCTCGTGCATCCGGCGGCGGACTTGGCTGCCCAGGCCGAGGACCGGGGCTGGAAAATCCTCCGCCCGATGCCCGGCGTGCCCCGACCAGTGTGGTGGGCGGCGGTTTTCCTCATGATGCTCGGACTCTGGAAAAAGCCCGCCCGGCCCTGAAAATCGGAGGAAAAGAGGCCGAATTCCCCCCGGATGGGGAGGAAAGGGTGATTTTTGCTTGCCAATCCGGCAAATCGGCCCTAGTTTGACTTCTGTAGCTGATCACAAAGTCTGGTCCGGAGGTCTCCGGGCCCGTTGAACTCCCCGAAAGTCATAACCATTGATTGCCCGGCCAAGAACCACCAACGCTGATACCGCGTGGCTGCTGCGTTAACCCGAATCGAACCTGAGAGAGAATAAAGTATGAAACTGTTTGTCGGCAATTTGCCGTTTTCCGCCAACGAGGCGGAAGTCCGTGCCCTATTTGAAACCTACAGTCCGGTGGTGGATTTTTACCTGCCCCTGGACCGTGCCACCGGCAGGCCCCGCGGCTTTGCCTTCGTGACGCTCAACAGCCGTGAGGCCGGCAATGCGGCCATCGAAGGTCTGAATGGCAGCGATTTTGGCGGCCGCCCCCTTCGTATCAACGAAGCGGTCGAGCGCCAGTTCACCCCCGGCGGTGGAGGCGGTGGTGACCGCGGTCCGCGCGGCGGCGGCGGTGGCGGCTATCGTGGTGACCGTGGCCCTCGTGGCGGCGGCGGCGGCGGATACCGCGGCGACCGTGGCGACCGTGGTGGTGACCGTGGCGGCTACCGTGACGGTGGCGACCGTGGTTATCGCGGCGGCGGCGGCGGCGGCTATCGTGGCGGTGGCGACGAATATTGATTCGCCCAACCCGAACCAACCCAATTCTTCGACCACGGGTCCGTTCCATCGGGCCCGTGGTTTTTTTATCCTAGAAACCACGAATGAACACGAATTTACACGAATAAGAAATTGGAAATCGGAGATCTATCTAAGGAGCCTCACTCATCCGCAGCATGATGTGGGGTTCTGTTATAACTCACTGAAAATTCGTGCCCATTTGTGTCAATGACAAGGCCCTGGCTTCGCCATCGTCGTTCCATTTTCCTTGCTCAGTTCATCGATTGTTACCTCACTTCGGCCACTTCAAGAGGGTGTAGCCGATAAAGCTGGCAAAAAGCACCGCACCTTCCCAGCGCACGAGACGGTTGCCGGTGACAAGGAGCGGCACAAGAGCCGCGGAGAGGCCGAGCATGACCCAGAGATCGACGGAGGCGATGCCGGGAGCGGAGAAGGGGGTGAAAGTGCCCGAGATCCCCATGATGGCCAGCACGTTGAAGATGTTCGAGCCGACAATGTTGCCGATGGCGATATCGGCCTCCTTCTTGATGGCGGCAACAACCGAAGTGGCCAGTTCCGGCATACTCGTGCCCGCGGCGATGATGGTGAGGCCGATGACCGCCTCGCTCACGCCCAGTCCCCGCGCCAGGGCGACGGCATTGTCCACTAACAAGCGCGAGCCACCCACGAGCATGGCCAGTCCACCGAGGATGAGCAGGGCATCGACCCACGGGCTTTTCGTGCGTTGCGGCATGCCTTCTTCGTATTCGGCATCAATGGCCGGCGTATGCTGTTTTCGCGAGGCTATCACATTGAAGATCACGTAGGCGATGATGCCGGCGAAAAGCAAAATCCCTTCCCACTGCTCGATCCGGCGATCCCAGAATACCCCGACCAGAATGCCGGCGGTGACCAGCATGATGGGTGCGTCGAATTTAAGCAACTGCAATTGCACGCGCATGGGAGAGATCATCGCCGCGAGCCCGAGGATGACCGCGATATTGAAGATGTTCGAGCCAATGACATTACCCGCCGCGATATCGCCCTGGCCCACAGATGCGGCTTTCAAGCTGACGACCATTTCCGGGGCACTCGTGCCGAACGCCACCACCGTGAGACCGACGACGAGAGGAGTGACCCCGAAGCGCAGGGCCACCGAACCAGCCCCGCGAACGAGAAAATCCGCTCCGAAAGTGAGAATGAGAAGACCGAGGACGATGAGGGAAATTTGAAGAGTCATGGGAAGCGGAGGGCGGTTGATTGGAGTCGGATTCATAGCCCAAAAGGAACGAACCCGCAAGCGGCATGAGAGCGAGCAGGCATGGCAGGGACAAAGCGGGCATCACGGTGCGCATGGAAAGGGTGATCCGGGCCGTCCCCCGATTTTTAGGAGTATCGGGTCGTAAAAATGGGGCGGGCCTGACAGTTCAGGCCTGCGGATTCCGTAGGTTGGGCGACACATCTCATGAGAACGATTGCCCCGCTCCTTTGTCTGTTCCCTGTTGGTTGCTTGATGGGAACGGAAATCCATGTTGCCAAATCGGGGAATGATGAAAATCCGGGCACCGGGCTGCGCCCTTTGCTGACCATTTCTGCGGCGGCGCGCTTGGCCCAACCGGGAGACACGGTGATCGTCCACGCTGGCGTCTATCGGGAAAACGTTGATCCCCCGCGTGGTGGCGAATCGGAAACGCGGCGTATCACATACCGGGCGGCATCCGGGCCGAAGGTGGTGATCACCGGCTCCGAGAGCGCGCGAGGCTGGACCCGGGTCTCGGGGAATACCTGGAAGCTGGTGGTCCCGAACCAGACCTTCGGGAATTTTAATCCCTATGTGGGTCGAATCCATGGAGACTGGTTCAAACCCATGGGCCGTGTGCACCACACCGGCTGCGTGTATTTGGAAGACGATTGGCTGCCGGAAGCACCCGATTTGGCTTCGGTCATGGAGCCCGGCGACGGATCCCCGCAGTGGTTTGCCACTGTCGATGGCGACCATGGCCGAGACCTGGTCAATCTGGCGTGGTTCCAAGTTGGCCCGGGGAGCAGGGTATCGGCCGGAGAGCCATCTTTCCGTTATGGAACCAAGCCGCTGGTTCTTCCCGAGGGTGGCAAGGGAGCGGGAAAGATCCTCAACGGTCATTGGATGCGCTTTGACGGCGTCGACTTCGGAGCAGGTGTGGACCGCATGGAGTTCCAGGCAGCCGCAGGGGAGGGGGCGACGGTGATTGAGATACGGCTTGGACATCCGGAGGGCGCATTGCTCGGGCGATGTGAGGTCGCGGGCACCGGGGGATGGGATCATTGGCAGACCTTCCATGCCCCGATCAAGCCGACCAAAGAAAAAAATCTCTGCCTGTTTTTCAAGACCCCCGAGTTGGATGGCGGCAAGACGACAATCCACGCGCGGTTTCCCGGTGAGGTGGACCCGAATCGGGCCGCTGTCGAGATCAACTGCCGTCAAACCGTCTTTTATCCATCGCGCAATTTCATCAACTATATTACCGTGTCCGGTTTCACGCTCGAGAGGGCGGCGACCAATTGGGCCCCGCCATCCTCCGAACAGAAGGCGATCATCGGAACGAATTGGAGCAAAGGCTGGATCATCGAGCACAACACCGTGCGCCATTCCATTTGTTCCGGGATTTCCCTCGGAAAATATGGCGACGGATACGACAACACCAACGACCAGGGCGACGCCGATCCCTACACGGCCTGCGTGAAGCGCGCTCTGGCGAACGGATGGAACAAGGCGACCGTCGGATCCCATATCGTGCGGAACAACCGCATCTCGCACTGCGAGCAGACCGGTATCGTCGGCAGCATGGGCGCGGCCTTCAGCACCATCCGCGGCAACGAGATCCATCATATCCATGTGCGGAAACATTTTTCCGGAGCCGAACGCGCGGGCATCAAATTCCACGGCGCGGTGGACACGATTCTCGAGGGCAACCACATTCACCACGTTGATGGCGCGGCAGGAATCTGGCTGGACTGGATGACCCAGGGCACGCGCGTGACCGGCAATCTCATGCATGACAATGGTGAACGCGGCGACCTCTGGCTGGAGGTGAACCACGGACCCTATCTTGTGGACAACATCCTTCTGCTTTCAGGTTTGATTACTCACCAGTCGCACGGCGGGGCCTTCGCCCATAATCTGCTGGCGAGGTTCGTCTCCAGCCCAAGGATCAGAGGAAGACGCCATTTCTCAAGGCCAACTCGACGGAAATCGCCGGTGTTGAGATGGTTCCCGATGGAGATGATCAGTTTTACAACAACATCTTCTCGACGGGGGGATTGTCCGGGTATGACCGTTGTCCGCCCGCTTCGATGCGGGCCGAAGCCAACCTTTATCTCGAAGGGGCGAAACCACCGAAACACGAACTCGCTCCCGCCATCGGCACCTCCCCCACGGGGATGCGGCTGGAAGAAGCCCCCGATGGGTTTCATCTGCACTTCACCCTTCCGGCCTTGCCGGAGGGATTCGCCAGCCGCGAGGTAAACACCGGGTTGCTCGGTCGTCCGCTGCTGGTCAACGAACCCTTCACCGATCCGGAGGCCCGGCCGATTGCGCTCGACACCGACTACTTCGGCAAGCTCCGGGGCAACGGAACTGCCTATCCAGGGCCATTCTCCGGAGCGGTTCCGGGAGACCATCGAATCAAGGTGTGGCCCAAGGGCGAATAGGAAAGATGGCCGGGAGTTCGCGGCACCGGGGGTTCTGGGCGACTCCGCTCCAAAAAGAAAGGACTGACAATCAGCCCGATAACGGCTATTGTATCTATCACCTTGGTCGAGAGGAAAATGTCACAAAGCAACTTCATGCGCCGTCCACGGGTCCCGCTGCGGGGCCTTTGGTTGGCTTGCGGTGTGGCTGGCGTGATGACTTGCCGGGCCGAACCGCCCCCTCTCACCTTTCTGTCGGACTCAATCGTTGATGACAAGGCTCTCGTCACTCCGGTCGGCACGACTTTCGCCGGCGCGATGAACGGAACCTCATTCCAGAACGACATCCTCGTCAGTCATAATGGCTGGCAGTATACCGCGTGGTATGACACCGTCGGCACCGATCAGAATGTTTGGCTCGCGAGGCGCAGCATCCTTGGCCCTGATTCCGGCACATGGGAAAAATTCGACACTGGCTCTGATCAGATCAACGGGGACGAGAGTGCGTGGGATGTTCACAACACCATCTCGCTCGGCATTTCGAAGGCCGATGGAATCCTGCACATGGCTTGGGACCACCATGTCCACAATCTGCGTTACCGGCGCAGTCTGCCCGGTCTTACCACCTACGCGGACTCGGCCTGGAACGGCTCCAGCATCCTTGCCGAACAAAACTGGCTCACTTCCTCCGGCAGCGTGCTCGCCAGCGTGACCTACCCGATGTTCATTTTCACGCCGGAAGACACACTGTTGTTCAACTACCGCACCGGAGGTTCCAACAACGGCTCCAACTGGCTGGCGGCCTGGCAACCGGCCTCCGCGAATTACAGTGCACCCATTCTGGTGACCATCAAGGACGGGACCTACACCGGCCTGTCCAACAACGGCGGCAATTTCACTTCCAACAGTCGCAACGCTTATGCCAACGGCTTTGATTTCGGGCCCGATGGCAAACTGCATTACACCTGGATCTGGAGGGAAAGTGTGGTCGCGTCCAATCACGATGTATGTTACGCCTACAGCCCGGACCGCGGGGTGAAATGGTATAACAGCTCGGGCACACTCATCGCGGACACTTCTCTCGGCCAGCGGATCCGGGTGGATACGCCCGGCACGGTTGTCGTGCCGCTGGATTGCCGCCAGCAACTCATCAATCAGCAGACCCAGTGCGTCGATGATCAGGGCCGCGTGCATGTTTTGGTCCGTCACCGCCGCCAGGAACCCGGCTTTGAATGGACGCTCGGCGACGGTGCTTTCAGCGGCCCGGATACCGCATACTTCCACTATTTCCGCAATCCGGTCACCGGTGCTTGGACCGGATCGCGTCTTCCCGTGACCCATGCCGCGTCGTCGAGGCCGGATGTGGAAACGCTATCAAATGGAGATGTCTATACGATCTTCCGATCCGGCGGCCGTCTGATCGTTGCCGCCGCCACAGCGGCCGCGAATTATACCGACTGGACCATCCTCACGGACTACGGATCCGATTTCGCGGGCGAGCCGCGACTTGATCATTCGAGGTTGCGCAAGTCGGGTGTGCTATCGGTTTTTGTTTCTGAAGATGCTCCGGCCTCATCGCTGCCCACCCCTGTTCCATTGCACGTGATCGACTTCGCCACGGCTCCAGTCTTCGAGGTCCACGCCGGCCAGGACCAGCGGATGACCGATGAGGATGGAGATGGATTGCATGAGGTGTTTCTCACGGCATCGGTCGGGGCGAGCACGGGGATCGGGGTCCAGTCGCGCCGGTGGCTCAAGAATGGGAATGTGCTTTCCACCCAAGCCGCCCTTACCATCGAATTGCCCGTCGGCTCCCACACCCTCGTCCACGAGGCGACCTCGGATGGCGGATTGGTCTCGGCGGACAGTGTGCTGGTTACCGTGGAGGAGGGCGTGCTCCCGCCGTTCTTCACCGTCACTGCTTCCGCCAACGACGGGAATCTTCCTCAAAACACCCTCGACGGTAATCTTGGAACCCGCTGGTCGGCACAGGGCCCCGGCCAGTTCATCACTTGGGAGTTCGCGCGGATGAAACTGGTCCGCTCGGTTTCCATTGCATTCTATAATGGCGACCTGCGGACGGCCTCATTTGATCTCCTCACATCAGCCGATGGCATCACGTGGAAACCGGCCCTAACCGGCCTAACAAGCTCGGGAACCACCACCGCCTTGCAAACTTTCGACATTCCCGACACGAGCGCCCGCTTCATCCGCTATGTGGGTTACGGTAACTCGGTGAGCAACTGGAACAGCCTGACCGAGGTTGCTTTCGAATTGGCACCATCCCAGCCTTATATGCCGGACGCCCATACCCTCCAGCTCTGGCATCTGGATGAAGCCGCGCCGCCGTTTGCGAATGCGGCAAATCCAGCCCATCCACTGGCAGGTCTGCACAATGGTGCGCTTGCCTCACGGCCTGCCCCGATGGGTTTTGGATCATCCGTCAATTTCAATACCGGCACCGGCACCGACCGCGGCATCCTCACCTACGCATCCACGCTCAGCGCCTCGGTCGCGCCCGAAACTCCGCCCACCTTCGCCTACCACGGTGCCGATGGCGCGTTCACCCTCGAGGCGCTCGTGCGCTTCGATACCCTTCCCGGAAGCTGGACTTCGGAAGGTCAGATCGTCGCCATGGAGGGCGACGGCACCGGCACCCAGGACCGCGTGTTCCAGTTCAGAGTTGAGCCATCGGGCGGTTCGCCCATCCTGAAGTTCATCAAGGTAGCGGATTTCACGCAATCAGTTGCCGCACCCATTCCCATGGATGGCACCCATGCGGTCAACACCACTGACTGGTTCCATGTGGCGGTGGCCTATAACGGCAATGCAGGCGCACCGGACAACACCCGATTCTATTGGACGCGCCTCGCACCGGGAGTGGAGAGAGCGCATTTCGTCGGATCTGGCACCCTGACGGCGGAGTTCAATTTCTCCACCATGCAAGGCGATTTCTCCATCGGCAACGAGGCCCGGAGCACCGGCGGCAGTTCCGGGGCATTTATCGGCTCCATCGATGAAGTCCGCATCAGCTCCATCGCGCGTGAGCCGGACGACTTCCTCTTCTCCGATGATACCGACCGGGATTCCTTGCCCGACACATGGGAAGTCCTGCGCTTCGGCAATGTAGCGAAGGGGCCAGCAGATGACTACGATGGAGACGGAAGTAACAACCGTGTTGAGTTCCTTCTGGGCCTCAATCCTGTCGATGGCTCATCAGCTTTCCGTGCGACGATCCAGCCCAGCGGTGCAAATTTCACCATCACTTGGCCCACCGCTCCCGGTCTGACCTTCCGGGTCGAGCGCTCCACCACGCTTCTCGACCCTTGGACCGATCTCGCGACCCTGCAGGCCGGCACTTTTACCGATACCAATCCGCCTCCCGAACGGGCGTTCTACCGGGTGCGGTTGTTGACACCCTGAGTCCCACTTCGCTTCCAGGGCGAGACAAACGGACTTAGCCGATGCGAGATGGGATACTGCGCTTGCCCGGATGGTGAATCTGCAAACCAATCATCGAGAAACAAAGAGGAAGCCCGGCTGGCAAATCTTCGAAGGAAACCCCCTAAACCTTCGAAAATTGCTCCCAACCGGGCTTTCTACCGTGTCCGCATCGCGGCCACATGCCCATACTAAGCATTCAGGACGTTAGCGCAAGGGAATTTTTGTAATTTTTTACCTACAGGTCGGAAATTCGTCTCCGGCGGGCCAAAATGATCCAAAAGACGGGCCGGCGGCTGGATTAGAAGGAGGGAAGAGGCGGGCCTCCGGGCTCGACGCCCAACACGCCGAGATACCACCGCAGGATGGTCTGGCCAGCCAGGATCCAGGTCCAGAGTCCGGCCACGAGCCATGGGCCGAAGGGAATATGCCCGGCCCAATGGCGGCGGCCGATGGCCCAGACGAGCAAGCCGAAGAGGCTGCCATAGATCGAGGCGGTAAAGACGGTGAAAATGACTCCTTTCCATCCGACGAAGGCGCCCGCCATGCAGAGGAAAAACACGTCGCCCATGCCCATGGCCTCGCGCGGCACGACGACCCTGGTGGTTTGACCGGCCAGCGATTTGAGGTTGGCGAGCGGGACCTTGCGCGAATTTCTTTCCCCCGAGTCGAATTCCACATGGTCCCATGCGACGATCAATCGCCCAGCCTCTTGCTTCTTTTTGCCATCGACGAGCACGCCATCGGTTTCAATGATCAACCGGTCGGTTTCGCGGCTGAAAAGATCCTCCCATAGGATGGTTTTTTCATCGAGCAGAAGTTCGGGCGCCTCATTGGGGCCCTCGTGTATCTGCCAGGCTACCGGCTTTGCAAATTCCCGTTTCTGCCGCCCGAAGGCGCGTTTGCCCAATTCGACAATGAGCCACAGGATGCCGTATCCGAGCGCCGCACCAATGGCCCCTTGCAGCAATCCTTCCCACCAGACGGATTTTTGATGCAACGCCGGGACGAGAGCGGAGGCGAGCAATCCGAATGGCAAGACGCCCCATGTGACCTGATTGGGGATGATGTAGTGCCCGAAATCGACGAAGACGGTGACGATGCATGCGACCGCGAGCATGGCCAAAGCCAGCGCCTGCCAGGGAGAAAAGACCATCCACAATCCGAGAAAAGCCAGCGCGGTGATCCATTCGACCGCGAAGTAACGGAACGGGATCGGTGATTTGCAGCCCGCGCAGCGGCCTCGCAGCAGGAGCCAACTCACCAGCGGGATATTCTGCCACATCGGAATGTTCCGGCGGCATCCCGGGCAAAACGAGCGCGCGGGTTCGTGCACCTTCAGGCCGAGCGGCCATCGGTAGATGCAGACATTGAGGAACGAGCCGACGCAGGCCCCGAGAAGAAAGGCCGAGGCGGTGCCAACGATTGCGACGGGACTGAACATGACCGGCCCAACCATGGGGCGGATTGGGCGGCTTGCCAATGGCTTTCCTTTCGGCCATGGTGAGGCATGGAGCCTGCCCGCAAACAAGCCGTGGAGCTGGCCCGGCGATTGCGCGGGGCCGGCTTCATCGCGTGGTTTGCCGGCGGCTGCGTGCGCGACCGCTTGCTCGGGCGCGTGCCGAAGGATTACGATATCGCGACCAATGCCCGCCCGGATGAGGTGGCCGCTTTGTTTTCCAAGGCGCGTCTCGTCGGCGCTCATTTTGGCGTGGTCATTGTGCCGAGAAAAGGCATCGAACACGAGATTGCCACCTTCCGCAGCGATGGCGAATACCATGATGGCCGGCGGCCTGAAGCCGTGGTGTTTTCCACCGCCGAAGAAGACGCCCAACGCCGCGATTTCACCATCAATGGTCTCTTCGAGGATCCGGAAACGGGGGAAATCATCGACCACGTTGGTGGTCGCGCGGATTTGGAAAATCGTATCCTGCGCGCCATCGGGGATCCGGACAAACGATTCGAAGAGGATCACTTGCGCTTGCTCCGGGCGGTGCGGTTTGCCACCGAACTCGACGGCTTTGCCATCGAAGCCAAGACATGGGACGCGCTCCGCCGACATGCGCCATCGATCGCCCGCATCTCACCGGAACGCGTGCGCACCGAGCTTTCCCGCATCTTCGTTCATCCGCGCCGGGTGCACGGATTCGACCTGCTCGCCGACTCCGGGTTGCTCGGTGTGGTTCTTCCCGAAATGCTCGATTTGCGGGGATGTGATCAGCCGCCGCAATTCCATCCCGAAGGCGACGTGTGGGTTCACACCCGCATCATGCTCGGGTTGCTCGCGCCCGATGCGCCGGAGGAACTCGTCTGGGCCGTCCTGCTCCACGACATCGCCAAACCCGCCACCCGAACCATCGATGAGACCGGGCGCATCCGCTTCAATGGCCACGACCGTCTGGGCGCGGAAATGACCGAATCCATCCTCCGCCGCCTGCGTTTTCCCAACGACACCATCGAACCCGTCACCGAAATGGTGCGGCAGCACATGAACTACATGCACGTGCAGGACATGCGTGTGGCCAAACTCAAGCGCTTCATGGCCCGACCGATTTTCCCGATCGAATTGGAACTCCACCGCCTCGATTGCGCGTCCTCGAACGGACTGATGGACAACTACGATTTCCTCCGGGAGAAGATGGAGGAATTCTCCGCGGCTCCGCTCGTGCCGCCGCGCCTCTTGGACGGAAGAGATATCATGGCCTTGGGGATTCCGCCCGGACCCGAAGTGGGGCGATGGCTCGGCGAAATCGAAACACTCCAACTCGAAGGCAAACTCGGCGACCGCGAGTCCGCGCTGAATTGGCTTCGCGAAAATGCTTCACTTCCTCCAGAAGATCAGCAGGGCGGTTAGGATGGCGGGCAGGAACAAGAGGGTGGAGAGGAAAAGTTTGCGCGCGTTGTCGCGCTGGCTGACGTGCAGGAAACGCAGGGAGAGCCAGAGGATCCACGCGCCTAACAAAAGGCTTGCCACCCCGTAGCCGGCGCCCGCGATGCCGAGCGGCCACCAGCCGGCCGCGCAGACCAGAAGTTGACCGAGGGAGAAGACGACACATAACCACGCGCTGCGTTGGCCGCTGGTGTCGCCATTCGACCACATGACAAATCCGGCTTTTTCGTATTCCTCGCGATACATCCAGTTGATGGCGACGAAGTGGGGGAGCTGCCAGAAGAAAAGAATGCCAAAGAGAAGCGCCGCGCCGGCATCGTAGGCGCGCCCCGCCGCCACCCAACCGATGACCGGTGGCAGGGCTCCCGCCACCGCGCCGACCAGCGTGTTGATGGACGACCGGCGTTTCATCGGCGTGTAAACGAGAACGTAAAGCAACAGGGTGAGAGCCGACATGTAGGCAGCCTGCGGGTTCTCCGGCGTCACGGTGCGCGCGAGATGCAGGACACCAAAGGTGGAAATCACGCAGGCAATCGCGAAGGCCAGTCCGGCAGGCATACGTCGCGCGGGCAACGGCCGGTCCATGGTGCGCCGCATGCGCGCGTCCGCTTCGATTTCCATCAGTTGGTTGAAGACGGCCGCCCCGAAAGCGGAAAAGGCCGTGCCGAGGAGAGTGTGGAATAACACTCTCCAATCGGGGCGCAGATCACAACCTGCGAGGTAACCGACCAGAGTGGTGAGCAGGACCAGCGAGCTGAGGCGGAATTTCGTCAGTGCCATCAGGTCCTGACGCACTGCCACCGCCGGGGCGACCGGAAGAAGTTCGGATTCGGTGTTCGGTGTCGGACTCGCCATTTTGCCGCATGGGAAAATCAGTTCCCGAGGCGGCTCCAAGTATCGCCCGCGACGATGGAATGGTCAAATTTCCCGGCCGTGCGCAGCAAAGCGGCTCAGTTCGGCAGCGGGGTGTAGCCCGGTGCAGGTTCTGGTGCGGGCGTGGGAACGCCCGGCAACGGCGGGGGCACAATCCCGGGATCCGGAGCAACAGGCGGTGGCGGAGGAGGAACAATACCTGGCACATCGGGCAACCCAGGGTTCACGGACGGCTCGATCGGGAGTGTCGGTGCGACGGGAGGAACAGGCGTCGGTGGCGGTGGAGGCATAGGCCGCATGGAGGCGTAGGGAGACAGGCTATCCTCGACCTTTGCCGGCACATCGTTGTCATTCACATAGCGCAACCAGACTCGACGTTCGACCTTTCCCGTGGTGGCTGAGATTTCCAAGCGTCCGACCGTGCGTTCCTCCTTGTCCCATAAGCTTAGAAACCAGACGGGTTGGGTCGTGCCCTCGCGCGCCCGGAGCACATATTGAACGGAGTCGAATCCGATCATCGCCGCTCTCGCTTCTTGGTCCACGGCGTGGAAGGCGGTGATGGAATCGACCTTCACGTCCGACCATCGGAAAAAGCCGAGCGGAACCGTGGATTCATACCCACCGTCGTCGGGTGCTTTCGGCGTGGCGCGACGACCGGTTACCTTCAGGGCTCTTACCCCGCCTTTGGCCGCCGGATCGGTGAAGAGGAACTCCCATGCTTTCGGCTGCGGGGTGCCAAAATGCCCGATGACTCCAACCAAGGCTTCCAAGGCCTGCGGGCCAAGGGTATTGCCAACCAGGACGGACGCTTCCCCGACGCTGGTCGAAGGCTGGGCCGCGGCGGGCGGGGAGGAGAGCAGGGAGCATCCGGCGGCGATGATGGCGGTGCGGCGAAGCAGGGGAAAGAAGCGAGTCATGGCGTTGCGGAATAAGACGTCGCCAAGACCTCGATTCATCAAATTTTCTCGCTTTTCCGCAATTTCCCCCTGACCCTCGCCGCCTCTGAAGGCACAACTCCCATGCCCTGATAATCAACAAAAGTGGACTTTCTGGCCTGATTTGCCCGCTTGACAATAACTGCAATCGGGTATGCTATGGCCCTCTGCAAACAGAAACGTCATGACCACCCGTCTTTTCACCGCGCTTATCCTTTGGGGAGTATGCCTCCTCGTTCCCTCAATCCAAGCCCAGCAACCGACGATCAGCCTCGGCGACCTCCAAGCCTACGCGCTTTCGGATGTGGCCGATAATCCTGTGGCGAAGGAATTCGCCTCCTTGCTCGGGCAGGAGAAAGCCAAAGAAGCGCTCGCTGCTGCCGAGGCCGCCGTTGCGAAAAAAGAAGTCATTGGTGATTTCCTTCTCGGCTTTGCGGCGGAAAATGGAAAAGGAGCGGAAGCGGATTTCGCGAAGGCCGAGAAACATTACCGCGAAGCATCGAAGAAAGATCACCTCCCATCGACCGTCAACCTCGCCGCACTTCTGATGCGTCAGAAATCCAACAACGAGGAAGCCGCGCGCTTGCTTCGCAGCGTGCAGGAAAAGGATCCGAAAATCGCCGGTTTTTTCCTCGGCATCGCCTGCTTGACCGGAGCCACCGGCACGCCGGACTTCCAGAGTGCCGCGCAAATGTGGACACGCGCCGCGGAAGCGGGCAATCCGTCCGCCAACCGTTACCTCGGGCTCCTCTACCAAGGGGTTTTCGGCTTTCCTGCTCAAGCCGACTTGAAGAAGTCCGCTGAATACCTTCAGAAAGCCGCGGACAAGGATGACGCGGAGGCCTCCATCCGGCTCGGTCTTCTCATCCTCGAAGCGGGAGACAAAATCGGACGCAAGACCCCTGAAGCGACATCGTGGTTCGAAAAAGCCGCTTCCACCAACAATGCCGCTGCGCTTTATCTTCTCGGTCAAGTGCGCGAACAAGGGACCAAGGGTGTTGTCGAAGCCGATCCGAAGGCCGCCCGCGAACTCTACGTCAAAGCTGCCGCCCAAAACCATGGTCCGTCCATCCTGCGTCTCGGGTTTCTCACCGAACGTGGTCTCGGTGGCGATGCCGACCTCGCCGTAGCCGTCAAACACTACCGCAAGGCCGCGGAACTTGGAGAAGCCGGAGCTTACTTCAATCTGGGTGTGCTCACGCAAAAGGGTGAAGGCGGTCTTGAGAAGAGCGACAGCGAAGCCTTCCGTCTTTTCCTCCAGGGCGCCTTGCGCGGCTTCGCGCCTGCCGCCAATCTCGTTGGCACCGCCTACCGCGCTGGCCTTGGCGTGAGCCCCGACATCATCGCGGCCGCCGCATGGTTCAGCCGCGCGGCCGAAGCCGGTGAAACGAATGCGATGATCAGCCTCGCGGAAATGATGCTTTCCAACCAAGGCATTCCTTTCAATGCCGAACTGCTCGGCCAACTCACCCAGCGCGCTTTCTCAGCGGGCAATCCGCGCGCCGGTCTTCTGCTTGGAAAGATGGCCGAACGTGGTGTCGGTCTTGAAAGGAACCTCGCCCAAGCCCTCGCCTTCTACCGCTGGGCCGGAAAACGCGATCTCGCGGACGCCAAAACCGCTGCCGCGGAAGTGGAGAAATCCATGACCAAAGAAGAAGTCGCGGCCGCCGATGCGCTCACCAAACAATTCGAAGAACAGCCAAAGGCCGGGGACAATCCGGACAACAAGCCCAAGGAAGAAGTCAAGAAGCCTGGCACTCCTTGAGCATCATAGGGAAGATACATTCTTCTTCCCCACGAGCCCTCTTCGCGACTTGCCAGACCGGAAAATCCCTGCGCAAGGTGGCGAAGGTTTGAGTTGTCCGCGTTGACGGTGTTCCCAATCAGGGACCCGTCATGGCGTGTAGCTGAAGCGGAAAAATGCCGCCGGCGGTTGTTCCGCCGCGTTGAACGGACTCGACCATCTCGCGCCGGTGTAGACCTTCCTACCGCTGAGCGTGTTGGGAATGCCATCCTGAGGAAACGCCGGTGGAACGGCAAACAGTCCGGCGAGAAGGAATTGAACTTTTGTTTTCATGGGGAGTTCATTTGCTGAACACCCCCGATGCTGGATCAGGTTCCGTATTTCTTCGAGAAACGTTACTTCCGCTTAACAAATCTCTTTTTCTCCCTCGCCGATCTTCTTCCATGCCGAGCCGGGGGCCCTGAAAGCCCGGGCATTCAGACTCCGTATCCGGTCAGCCATGCTCGACCCGAAACCCTTCAGCCGTCGCCGCGAATTCCTCAAACTGAGTGCCGCCAGCGCGCTCGGTGGCCTTTTGCCCGCGCGTGTTCGCGCCGCCGGTATTTCGACTGATGCCGCCGCTCTCTACGCGCAAGTGATTCCCGCGAAGAAAAAGCTCGATGCCAAGTGGGCCGCCAGCCTCATCCGCCGCGACCACGCCCTCGATGCCGCCATCGCCACCTCGAAAAAAGAAGATCTCCCGCGGATCGGCATGACCGTCGGCGGGATTGGTTGCGGCACGGTCTATCTCTCCGGCGACGGTCGGCTCTATGTCTGGGACATTTTCCACCAACCGCACGAAGGGGTCGTGGCCGCCACCGCCGAGGTGCCGGCCGGTTTCGAGAATATCGCCCAGGGTGGCAAGAAGGTGCGCGAACGCGATGGCGCGAATTACGTGGTTCCACCCACCCCCGATCAACACCCCGGGTCATTCCGCCAGGGCTTCTCCATCCAACTTGATGACGCCACCCCGCGCCCGTTTGATGGCAAAGCATGGGAAAAGGTTTCCTTCACCGGCGAATGGCCGGCCGGTCGCGTCGCCTACCGGGACAAAGATTGTCCACTCGAAGTGGATTTGCTTTCCTGGACGCCGTTTGTCCCCCTCTCGCTTGATGATTCCACTTGGCCGGTCACGGTCATGGAGTTCACCGTGCGCAACCGCTCCGATAAACCTGCGCGCGGCAACCTTATCGGCCACCTCGAAAATCCCGTGCTTTCTGTCAAAGGCCGCGGATCGGAAATCCAACTCGAGAGCGTGAAGGCCATCGGAGATGGCTTGGCCCTCCTCTCGCACGCGGCGCAACGCAAAAACGAAACCACTGCTGCGAGACCGGACATCCTTTTCGCCGACTTTGAAGAGGCTGATTACGGAAAATGGAAGAGCGAAGGCACCGCCTTCGGCATCGGACCAGTGGCCCGGGCGGATGTCCCCGATTACCAAGGCAGACTCGGTGCTCACGGGGGCAAATCCATCAATTCCCATGCCAGCGCGCCCGGTGATTCCGTCGCGGCGAAGGATGCCGCCACCGGCTCGTTGCTCTCGCCTGAATTCACCATCGAAAGAAAATTCATCCGGTTGTTATTGGGTGGCGGATCCCAATCCGGCAAGACCGGAATTGAAGTGCTGATTGGCGACAAAGTAATTGCCTCAGCCACCGGACCAGACTCCAACACCATGAGACCGGTTGTTCTCGATGTCTTCGCCCATGAAGGCAAAGTCGCCCGCCTCCGCCTGATCGATCGTGCCACCGGTGCATGGGGCAACACGGGATCAGACCACATCGTCTTCACCGATCAATCTTCTTCTCCCGATGCGGAAAAACGCGGCGACTTCGGCACCATGGTGCTGGCTGCTCTCGATGGTTCTGCCGTGGTCAAGGCGGAGACCATGGGTTCGGTGGCTCTCGCTTTTGATCTCGCGCCGGGCGAGGTAAAAACATTCTCCTATTTTTTTGCATGGCATTTCCCGAATGGGGGCAAGTTGCAAGGCCCGGGGGATTATCGACCCCGCTACACCGTGCGGCATGGCAACGCGACCGAAGTCGCCCGCGCCTTTGCCAAGGACTTCGCCCGCTTGCGCGATTTGACCATGCGCTGGGTGAAAACATGGAAGGACTCAACCCTTCCACGTTGGTTGCTCGACCGCGCCATCCTCACCACCAACACGCTGCAAACCACCAATTGCCACTTTCTCGAAAACGGCCGCTTCTGGGCCTGGGAAGGAGTCGGGTGTTGTCCCGGCACATGCGCGCACGTCTGGCATTATGCGCAGGGCGTCGCGCGTTTGTTCCCCGAGATTGAGCGCAACCTGCGCGAGGTCACGGACTTCGGTGTCGCCATCAAGGACGACGGCTCCATTCCTTTCCGCGCTGAAGCCACCAAGACCATCGCCATCGATGCGCAAACCAGCACGTTACTCCGCACCTGGCGCGAACATCTTGTTTCCAAAGATGACGCTTTCCTGCGCCGCGTCTGGCCGGATGCCAAACGCGCCCTGGAATGGCTGATCCGCTTCGACGCCAACGGCCGGGGCGGGCTCGACGGCTTGCTCGATGGCGAACAACACAATACCCTTGATGCCGAATGGTATGGCAAGGTCCACTGCCTCTGCTCGCTGTACCTCGCCAGCCTTGCCGCCGGCGAAAAGATCGCCCTTACCATGGGGGACGAGACCTTCGCCAAAGAATGCGCGCGCCTGCTCGCCTCCGGAGCCGAAGGGATGAAAAAGCTGTTCAACGGAGAGTTTTACATCCAGGAAGAAGATCCCGCGCATTCCAAGGCCATCGGCGTGGGCACGGGATGTTACATCGATCAGGTGATCGGACAATGGTGGGCGCATGTCGTCGGCCTCGGCCGCATCTACGACGAAGCCAATATCCGCTCGGCTCTGCACGCTCTCTGGAGATACAACTTCTCCCCCGAGGTGGGAGCCTTCCGCAAGGTCTTCACCCGCGGTCGTTTCTACGCCCTGCCTGGTGAGGCGGGGCTCCTCATGTGCACCTGGCCGAAAGGCGGATTACGCGAGGATTTCACCAAGCACTGGCAATACGCCTACTTCAACGAGTGTATGACCGGTTTCGAATGGCAAGCCGCCGCCCACATGATCCAGGAAGGCGAGACCCTCGGGGCCAACGACGCCGAACAACTTACGAACCTGATCGATGGCCCCAACGATGGCCGCGCCCTCACCGCGCGCGGACTCGCCGTCGCCCGCGCCATCCACGACCGCTACGCTCCCTCGCGCCGGAATCCTTATAACGAAATCGAGTGCTCCGACCACTATGCCCGCGCCAATGCCAGCTACTCGGTCTTCCTCGCCGCCTGCGGGTTCATCTACGATGGACCGGACGGAAGAATCGGCTTCGCCCCGAAAATCCAGCCTGAAAACTTCCGCACGCCCTTCACCGCTGCCGATGGCTGGGGCACATTCAGTCAAAAGCGCAACGAAAGCGGGAAGTGGTCCGCCTCCCTCGAATTGACCCACGGCCGCCTCATGCTCCGCCAGCTTGAACTCCCATGGCTCGCCGACGGTGCCATCATCAAATCCGGTGACCGTATCCTGCCCGGCCAAGTTTCCCAAGTTCGCTGGACGGCCAAGGATCCCGTGGTCCTCGTGGCCGGAGAAGGTGGTCTGGTGATCGAAGAGTGAATCGCGACAACACGATCCAACTTCAGCGCTCCTTCCCGCACTTTCAGCCATTGGGAGGGTGGTGACTTGGTTTCCTCACCACCCGTCACCGTCGATGAAGACCTGGTGCCAGAGTTCGAGGATGACGAGGCTCATGACTTGCTTGAGGGTGACAAACTCGCGGGTCTTCATGCGTTCGAGCAGATCCTTGATGTATTCAGGGCGGAAGTAACCGCGTTTGCGCACCTGCGATTCGTTGAGCGTGCGCTCGATGAGCCCGGCGATCTGCGGGTGCTCGAAGAAGAACTCCATGGGGAAGAAGAAAGGATTCTTCGGGCGGTTGAAGACGGCCGGCGGCAGCAGTTTGGCCGCGATCTGGCGTTCGAGCCATTTGTCTTTGCCCTGCCGGATCTTTTGGTTCGGGTGGAGGGTGAATCCGAGTTCGATGAGGTTGTGATCGAGGAAGGGTAAACGGATTTCGAGGCTGTGGGCCATGGTGTTCTTGTCCTGCCGGATGATCGCCCAGTCCTGCAGCCATTCGTCCCACTGCAGTTTGAGCATACGGTCGAGGAAGTGTCCCCCATTGTCGCGAACTTGCGGGATCCATGCCTCGGTGGCGCGGGCTTGGTATTCATCGGTGTAGAGGGCGCGGCGCGCATCGATGCCCCACAGGGTCTTGAGGGCGGCGTAGTTCTGGAAGAGCGTGCGGTCGCGGTATTTGCCCATGAATTCGACGAGCCGGGCTTTGCCCTCTTTGCCCAGATCAGCGGGGAAGTTGAAAAAGGCATTCAGCACCTTGTCGGGCGTGAGTTTGAGTGCGGGCATGGCGATCCCGTGGTGGAGGAAGCCGGGAACGGTGCGGCTGTATTTTTCCACGAGCTGCGTGACTTTGTGGAACGAATACCCGGCGAAGATCTCGTCGGCCCCTTCGCCACCGACCACGACCTTGAGGTCCTGCGAGGTCCGCTCGGCGAGTTTGAAGAAGGCGATGATGAGGGCGTCGCCAACCGGGCGATCCATCTGGTAGATCACCTTGGGCAGGAGATCGAAGTCCTCGGGCGAGCAGTGGATGGTGTGGTGGTTGGTGCCGAGGAACTTCGCGGTTTCGGCGGCATCGCGGGTTTCATCGATCGGCGAATTGAAACCGATGGAAAAGGTATTCACGCGGTCGTTGAATTCCCGCATCAGCGCGACGAGCAAGGATGAATCGATCCCGGCGCTCAGGTAAGCTCCGACGGGCACGTCGGAACGCATGACCAGCTTCACCGCCTGGCGCAGGGCGGCTTCGACCATTTCCAATGCCTCGCCGTCGGATGGATAGTTGGTATCCTCCTTGAGGGTGATGTCCCAATAACGATCAATCACCACCGAGCCATCGGCCTTGCGCAACATGCGATGGGCGGCGGGCAGGGTGTAGATGTCCTGGAACATCGTCTGGGGTTCCGGGACGACACGCAGGGCAAGAAAGGGATCGATGGCCGCGAGATTGCAGGCGCGCGGCACGTGACGGCATTCGAGCAGGGCCTTGACCTCGGAGGCGAAAACGAATTTCCCAAGTTGGTCTTTCCAATAGTAGAAGGGTTTCTGTCCGCAACGGTCGCGGGCGAAGAAGGTGTCGCCGTTACGGCGGTCGTGCACGGAGAAGGCGAACATCCCGTTGAAGCGTTTCACGCAATCGACGCCCCATTCTTCGTATCCGTGCACGATACATTCGGTGTCGGATTTCGTCTTGAAGACGTGGCCTTTGGCGAGTAGTTCCTCGCGCAGTTCGATGTAGTTGTAGATTTCCCCGTTGAAGACGACAGCGATGGATTGGTCCTCGTTATAGACCGGTTGCCATCCGCCATTGAGATCGATGATAGCGAGGCGCTGCATGCCCATGGAAATGTGCGGGGCGGTATAGACACCGGTGCCGTCGGGTCCGCGGTGGACGATGCGCCGGGCCATCCGGTCGAGGAGGGTTTCATCGGAAAAGCCGCAAAAGCCGTAGATGCCGCACATGGAGCTTGGAAAAGTGGGTGGGAAAGGTTCTGGTAGGCCAACTAGAGCATGTCCCGGGCCGTCCGGCAGGGGAATTTCCGCCCTCGTCCCGCCGATTCTTGCCCGGGAAGTCGAAATCCCCATGGATGAAAGGTAAAATCCGTGCGTATTTTATAGGCCATGTTCCGAACGACCCTGATCCTCCTGCTGGTCAGCGCCCTGCCCGCCGTGGCGGCGGAGTCGCCGGCCGATGCGGTGGCGGCCTTCCTGAAGTCCCTTGAGGCGGGCAAAACGACGCCGGCGGACAACGACACCGTGGCCTTGAGCCCGTTCGCCCCGGAGGAAAAGAAAGCGAAATTCGAAGAGGGTCTGACCGAGTTGGCCGAGCAAGTCAAAGGGGCCACCCCGACGATCGAGCCGGTGGCGGAACCCAAGGGTGCGTTCGCTGGCTTCCGGTTGATCCTGAGGCAGAAGCAAAACCCGCTCCAAGTGGTGGTGCGGGCGATCTGTGTGATTCGCACGGAGGGGGGGTGGAAGGTTGCGGCCGGGGTGAGCAATTTCGACAACACCAATTTCGGCTTCGAGGAAAATCTGGAAGAATGGTCCGGTCAGGTGGCGGAAGCCGCGCGTCGCGAAGCGGAGGAGACCGGGCGCCGTCTGCTCGCCGAAGGCGCGGCATCGCTTTGGAAAGACATCCGCGCTCTCCGGGAGAAATGGCCCAAAGAGGAATCCGCGGAGGATCTAGTGAAACGCTTTCTGAAATATGACCGAACCGATGACGCGGTCGGGAAGCTGGCTTGTTTCCATATCACACCCGACCTTTCAGCCGCGAGTCTGGAGCAATTTCTCACATTGCTCTCGGGGAAGATTTACGATCTCCATGATGCAGAAGAAAACGCTGAGGCAAAGAATCATGGCAATGCCAACGCAATAATCCCCCAGATTTCCTTGCTCTTGGGCGGTCACGAAGACGACGGTAAACTTTGCCGGGTGATGGGATTCATGAACCCGCGGGATCCTTCGGATTATTATGTCCAGGCATTCTATCTGCGGAAGGGAGAAGGAGCGCGATGGCTGCTCATCCCCGATGGCTACGAGGTGGAAGGACTGCGTTCGCCGGATTCGGATCTCGTTAATTGGTTTGAGGAAAACGAAACGGATCTCGGCAAACAGTTTGTCATCAAACTCGCCGAGCAGGGCAGGAAAGAAGCTCCGCCATCAATCAAGAGAGAAGATGGCGCGGCCATGACGGAGCGTTATCTCAATGTCATGGCCAATCGCAAAATCACCGAGGCCTTCTCCTTCCTGGATTTTCCGGAGCAAAATGTGGTGGATGATTTTGACGGCTTGATGGAAGCCCTGTCGAAGGAATGCACGCGCCTTGCTCCCACGGAAGCCACCGTGCCGGTGATCCTGCCGATGCGCTGGAAAGAAGTCGGGGATTTTGGAGGAACCGTGCACGCCATTTTCCAACCGGAGTCCACGCGGCCTTTCCTGCTGCATATCCAGCTTTCGCGCTGGACCAAAGACGGCTGGCGGGTTCTTCCTCCACCCTGGGATGATGGGCCGGAAAGCCTGATCCACCAACCCGACGCCCGCAAATTGCAGACCGAACTCGAAGTCGGATGGGAAGAGATGAAAACGGGGGCCATCCAACGCCTCTTCGGAGAAACCCGGGGTAAGGCCGCCAACAACGCGGAGCCGGAGAAGGTCGTGCGGGAATTGATAGCCACCGCCTTTGCCGATGCCGTCGCGAACCGGCAGAAGGAATATCTCGCGGCATGGAAACCGCTCAAGGACGGGCAGATCAATAATGTGTCGGCGCTGGAAATGGCGACCCGGTTGGGCAAAGAGCTGCGCGGCGCCGGCAAGGTTCCCGAGACGGAACTGATGCTGCGCGGGGATCTCGTCGGCATCCTCATCCCCGTCAATCAGGCCAAACGTGAGGACGGGCAAAAACCGGCACGCATGATCATCGCCCGCCGTGAGGATGATCTCTGGACGCTGGTTCCCGGATTGGAGTTCTTCCGGCCGATCAACCGCGGCTTCAAAGAACTCAACCAGAAGGCGCTTGCCGCCACCAGCACGGCTTTCGACGAGGCCGGAAATAGCGACTTGAAGGAACTCCTCTCCTGGCTGGAACAAGCTCCGCAGGAAAACAAACCCGAATGATGCGCCAGACCGCCGTTCTTCCTCCTGTCGCGCGCCTGCAGGCGCTCGCCGAAAATCTTTCTTCCGTCATCCATGGCCAGGAAAGCGCGATTCGCCATATCATCGCCTCGTTTCTGGCGGGTGGTCATGTTTTGTTAGAAGACAATCCCGGCACCGGAAAAACCACCCTCGCGAAAGCGCTCGCGAAATCGGTTGATGGGCTCGCCTTCCGCCGCATCCAGTTCTCGCCCGATCTTTTGCCCGCCGACATCCTCGGGGTCTCGATTTTTCATCCCGACCGTCGCGCCTTTGAGTTCCAACCCGGCCCGATTTTCAGTGATGTGCTTCTGGCCGACGAGATCAACCGCGCCTCGCCGCGCACGCAAAGCGCGCTGCTTGAAGCCATGGCCGAAGGCCAGGCCACCATCGAGGGCACGCGCCATGATCTCGGCGAATTTTTCTTCGTGATCGCCACGCAGAATCCCGTGGAATTCCGCGGCACCTATCCATTGCCGGAAGCCCAGATGGATCGCTTCGGAATCCAGACCGCCCTCGGCTATGTGTCGCCGGAGGATGAGTTGAATATCCTCGCTACCCGCCGCAGTGGCGATCCGTTGCAAAATCTCCAGCCCTGCCTCAGTCCCGCCGACCTGCGTGCGTTGCGCCGGGCCAGCCGGGACGTCCATGTCTCCACCGACATTCAGAAATACATCGTCGCCCTGGTGGGGGCAACCAGACGGGTGATTGGGGTGCAATTGGCCGCCAGTCCCCGTGCTTCGTTATCGTTGATGCAAACGTCCGCCGCCCTCGCGCTGATTGATGGCGCGGATTTTGTTTGCCCGGACCACGTGCGCGAACTTGCCGTGCCCGTGCTCGCCCACCGACTCGTGCTCGATCCCGATGCCGCCTTCGCCGGCCTCACCCGTAAATCCGTCGTCGAGGAGATCATACGCACGATTCCGGTGCCGGGTTGAGTTTCTCGAATAATGCCCTAAGGAGATCGCCCCGCTGGGATCGCCGACGTCCTCGTCGGCACAGCCACGGAGATGCCGACGAGGA
>JBJTQJ010000120.1:0-15070 GCA_046075565.1 Verrucomicrobiales bacterium
AGAGCGTGGGGTGGATCTGATGCTGGTCGCAGATGGCCGAGATCGGCTGGCCGTCAACCAGATGGAGTTTGAGCAGCCGGACTTTCTCCTCGGCGGAGTATTGGCGGCGGGTGCGGGTGGTCTTTTCGTCTTTCGGATTCATGGTCGGGTCTGTTGCCCGGCCATAGCTTACATCACAGTGTCAATTCGGACATTCCGTCGGGGGCGGGACAGTCTGAGTAGCGGGGCATCGGGGCTGCCCGACAGCAAATGGAATGAATCATGGTTAGATTACGTTCGCCATGCGCGTCGGTTGAAGATGTTGGACGACGGTAGCCTGGCGCCTCCGTTTGCTACGAGTGTTGGCGACTTCTATGGATTTATGCACGATAGGGGTTACTCCTTTTTTCACTGTTATGCACCCGAAAGGGATCTCTATTTTACGGTCTACTCCCGGCAACTGACGCCCGAACATATCAAAGATTTCGAAGCAATTTTATCGAGGGAAGAACTTCGGCTTGCCGAATATATTGAAGCGGCCCGCGTCGCCGTCCGTAGGGAAATTCAGGCCAAATTGACAGGTGCGCGCTTTGCCGGTCTTGAGGTCGACTATGGTGATAATTTTGACGATCCGCGTCATGTTTACGTGGTTCTTAACGTGACTCACGAACCGGTGCCCGGCTATACGACTTGCGACTGCTTCAAGGTTGCTCTTCCGGCGCAGCCCGGCGGTTTCCCCGGGAGTGACTCTCAAGGAGCCGACCATTCCTTCAAAATAGCCGGGCACAGTCGGCAAGGCGAGGCTCTGGGCAAACACTGGAACCTGTCCATTCGACAACTCCGGGCAGTCTGATGATGTGTGTCCCGCGTAATTTGCCGAGGATACCCACCGGCAAACGTCTCCGGTGAATGATTTTGCCAGCAAGCTTCGATATGATAAACTTTACCGATGAAAGGCTCTTGCATGTTTAGATTCGCCTGGGCGATTGGCCTCGCCATGGCACCGCAGGCGATGGGCGTCATCGTCGGCGGCCCGAACGGGGATGGCCTCGGAAATGCGTCGGTGAGTGCCTTGCAAACCCATCTAGCTGGACAGGCACTTCCTGCGTTTCCGTTCTGGGACAATCTCTTGCGTGTTTCAGACTCCAGCGGAGTCTACCTGGGTCGAAACGCCTCCACTGGCAGAGGCTGGGTGATAACAGCCGCCCACGTGACGACCTTGGCGGTCGGGAGTGGAACGGTGACTGTGGCGGGTCAGGCCTACACTGTGCGGGAAAGTCACATCATCAAACATCCGAACGCCAGTGGCACAGCGAACACCGACATTCGGCTGTATGGCATCGGCGGAAACATCGGAGATCCGGTCCTGCCCTCACTGCCAGCAGTGCCTATTCTGCAAAGCGCGGTGGTTGAAGGTGATGCGCTCGTTTTAACCGGTCGAGGACGTCGGCAGCAGTTGCCCTCCGAAGACATTACGGTTCCCTACGATTGGGACGGTGCTGCCGACGAGGCCAATCAACTCACCCGGCAAATGCGTTGGGGATCAAACCACGTTGGAATCTACACGCCGGCTGGGTCGGTATTATTTCCAGTAGCGTTTCCTGGACCACACGGAGTCACTTACTTCGCCAGCGTCTTCGATGACCCGAGCTTGGGTGGAACGGCCTTTGAAGGGCAGGTCGCCTTGTTAGACTCTGGCGGCGGATCATTCGTGAGACGCGGAGCCGCTTGGTTTCTTGCCGGGACGAACTCTTTGGTGGCTGATGGTCCGGATCCCGACAGTATCGCCAACCCCTGTGGCTACGGTGACTTCTCGATCATGGCACATCTTCCCAGCTATCGCTTACAGATCGAAACGATCACCGGAGCCTTGGTGCCCAGATCCGCCGACCCGCTCGCTGACCTTGATGGGGATGGTATTTCCAATCTCATGGAATACGCCCTCAATCTTGATCCGCTGACCAACCAACAGGTGATCATGACACCCGATACCGGTCTCAGTGGTTTGCCGGTCATTCGCCTGGAAACGATTTCTGGAAGCAAGCGACTTACCATCGAATTTGTGCGACGGACTACGGCAAGTGGCGCTGGACTGGACTATACCCCTCAGTTTTCCTCGGGACTGGATGACTGGTTTGCTGTTGGAACGGAAACGGTTACCTCCATCGACTCCCGTTGGGATCGTGTGAAGGTCGTCGACGTGCTGACAACAAACGATACCTCGAGGCGATTTGCCCGGTGCAAAGTGGAAGAATGAATATTGACGTATGCGGCGGGTGAGATACTCGAGCTACTTCGCTTTAGCGGCGGCGTCGCGGGCGGCTTTGATTGCTTCCATGGATTCGGGGGAGAGTTTATCGAGCGGATAGACGGTTCGTTGGCCGTTGGGAAGAAGGAACGTCACGTTCTTGTCGTCCGCCGATTGCACGGCCGCAGTGATTTCACGCCCATCGGCATTTTTCCAACCGCGGGATTCAAGGAGATTGCGCGGGCGGTCATTCAGCAAAGACGGTCGCTCGGAGTCTCCACCGGGCTTCTTCAATTTCTCCAGGGCCTTCTTCACGGTTTCTTTGAACCGCGGGTCATCGGAGTTTCCGTCGTAGATGCATTCACCCTCCTCATCGAAGACGAAGACGTGGTTCGTCTCAACCTCCTCGGGTGGCCCCTGCGCCTTATCGGTGATGCTGTATCCGACTTTGTTTTTCTCCATCAAAGCCTTGATGATGACTTTATCGGCGCCTGTTTTCTCGGCGCCGATGATCACAAGACCTAATGCGCGGTTTTCATTGTCCAGTTGCGCCATCTGGGGTAGCAGGGCCTCGCACTTCGGTGATCCAACAGCCCAGTAGTGGATTGCCACCACCTTGCCTTTCAGTCCTCTCGTCGTGATTTTCTCTCCGAACAAAGTGTCTCCGAATTCCCAATCTTTGAGCACCAACCGGAAGACGTCATCTTTGTCCACGACGATAGGCTCGGCGGTTGCAAGGCCGGCCAGCGCGAGGACCAGGAAGAGAAACGAGCGATGATGTCTTGCCATGTCGAAACGAAGGTAACAGCCTTGACGAGGTATCGTCAAGGATCCGTCCTTTCGGTTTCTTTGGTCCTGCCCGAACATGGTCTCCCTGGCGGCCGTCCAAAGGTAAAATCCCAGAAGCCGCAGTTTATTCTTCATCCCTTGTTCGTTGGCCGGAGCGGAGGCGAAAAAAGAATGTTGGCAAATCACGGCAAAAATCTCAACTCGAATCCTCGATTACACTGGATATCCAACTTTTCCCCTATGGTTGAAGGAGAAGTAGAGGGAGACGGGAGGATTTGTTTTGGATTTGTAGCGGCGTGTCCATGACCGACGCTATGTTTTTGGTATCGGCCCGCCAAGAGCACCATCATCGAATGAAACTCCCGTCCGGCCGGGCACGTTTTGTTCTCATGCGTTTCCCCATCTTTGCCGTTGCTTCAATGATCTTCGCCACCGCGGCCAGTGCGGCCGAACCGGAGGCCCCATCCATCGAGCGGTTGGACCCAGCCCTCGACGAGTTGATCGAGCCCGGGACGACCGTCCGCGATCTCGGCGGGAAATTCCGTTGGGCCGAAGGACCGGTCTGGCAGCCCAAGACCGGAGAGCTGCTCTTCTCCGATGTTCCGGAGAATGTGATCCATGTGTGGAATCCGGAACACGGTTACCGCGAATACATGCGCCCGTCGGGAACAGCGGTTGCCGCTCCCGACTCGCGATCCGCCGGTTCGAACGGCCTTGCCTTCGATAAGGACGGCCATCTTTTGATCTGCGAACACGGAGACCGCCGCATCACCCGATTCGTCGCGGGTCAAGGGAAACAGGTCGTGGCCAATCGCTGGGACGGCAAACGCTTCAATAGCCCCAATGACCTCGTCGTGCATTCCAGCGGGGCCATTTATTTCACCGATCCGATCTACGGGCTCAAGGATGAGAATGATCCCACTCGCGAGATCGATTTTTGCGGTATTTTCCGGGTCGTGCCGGAAGGCCGGGTGGACTTGCTCGCCCGCGATCTCGAACGCCCGAATGGCATTGGTCTCTCGCCCGATGAAAAGACCCTCTATGTCGCCAACTCCCATCGTCCCCGTCCGATCATCATGGCGTATCCGCTCGACGAAAAAGGTCTGGCCGGTGAGGGACGAGTCTTCTTCGATGCCAGTTCCCTCGAAGGAAAAGGTTCACAGGATGGATTGAAAGTCGATGCCAAGGGTAATGTCTGGGCGACCGGTCCGGGCGGTCTTCTCATCATCAATCCGGAAGGCAAATTGCTCGGGCGTGTGCTCGCCGGCCGCTCCGCCGCCAATATCGGTTTCGGAGGAGCCGACGGGAAGGATGTGTTTCTCACCGCCACCGATCGCTTGCTGGTTTTCCGCAGGAAGTGACCGCCAACACCTGTCATTAAACCCCTCCCGCTCGCTCGCGCTTGCGAGAACCTTGCCATACCGGAAAAACTCGCCAACTTTGCCACTCGATGGGCCTGCAAGATCGAGATTATATCAAGGAAAAACAAAGCGGTGGCCTCCGGGGTCCACGAACGCTCACGGGCTGGTTGCTGCTGGCAAATGTCGTTATCGCCATCTTCGCGTGGGCGATTGCGGATCGGGGCGGGGTTCCCCTGCTTCACGCCTTGGGCAACTTCAACGTGGCCGAGGGGTTGCTGCGTTTTCAGATCTGGCGGCTGGTGAGTTATTCTTTCTTGCACGCGGATCTGCTGCATCTGATTTTCAACATGATGCTGCTCTGGTTTTGCGGACCATTGATCGAACGCGAACTCGGTGGGCGACGGATCCTTACATTCTGGGTTTTCTGCGCCACGGCCGGGGCATTGACCATGGCTGTCGTTTCATCGATCCCGGGTTTGTTGCCTTTCGGCATCCAAACACCGATGGTCGGGGCGTCGGCCGCCATCTACGGGATGCTTGCCGGTCTCGCCGCTCGTCTTCCCGGCATGCGGGTGCGCCTCTTTTTTCCGCCGGTGGAATTGACCATGCGGGCGCTTGCCGCCATCAGCATCGGATTGAGTTTCCTGATGATGGTGTCGAGTTCCCGCAATATCGGCGGTGAAGCCAGTCATCTTGGAGGAGCCCTCGCCGGTTACTTCCTCGCGATGCGGCCATGGATGCTCGACCTGCCGAATTTCCTGCGCCCACGTCTGCGATTGCGCGCGATGGATGGTGGCAAATCCAAGGCTTCGCGTCACGGTGATGGCACTTCGTCGGCGCCCGGGAAAAAGACCACGCCCACCCGCGACGAGATCGACCGCGTGCTCGACAAAATCGCCAGCCATGGGCTGCAGAGCCTGACCGCCGCCGAACGTCGCATCCTCGAAGCGGCGCGCGAAGACCTGAAATAGTTGGGTTCACCAGGCGTCCTAGCGGCAAATCCGTTTGCTTTCCTTCCGGGTTGACGCACGATCCTCCGGCATGTCGTCCGCATCCATTCCGACCACCGGCAAGGATCAACGTTCCGCCCTCGGGTGGATCGTGGGCTGTCTGGTGACCGGACTCGCCCTCATTGCTCTCTACCCGGACAGCTACCAGCAGGATGGAGGATTCCATTTCGTCTATGCCCGGTGGGCATGGAAACATCCCGATCTGTTCATAGGTGTTTGGCAACGGCCGCTCTTCAGTGTGTTTCACGCCATTCCGGCTCTCGGAGGATATGAGGTTTCCCGGTTTTGGGCGGCGATCATCTCCACCGCCGGAGCGGCGATGTCGTGGCTCACCGCGCGCAAGCTGGGCATTGCCGGAAGCTGGCGGGCGATTCCGTTTTACCTGCTCCAACCAGCCCTTTTCCTGATGTGGAGTGACACCATGACGGAACCGCTTTTCGCCGCCGTTCTATCGGGCGCGCTGTTCGCCCATTATTCCGGACGCCGGATCCTCGGGGCCGTGCTCGCCTCCTTGTGTATCGGAGCGCGTCCGGAGGGAGCATTTGTCGCGCTCGTCTGGGGGCTCATGATGCTGGGAAGCCCGAACATCGGAAAAAACATTTTCACGCGCGGGCTGTGGAGCCTTGTTCTCGCCACCGGTCTGATCTCGTGGGTTGTCGCAGCCTGGATGATCAGTGGCGATCCGCTTTACATCAAGAACAACTGGCCGCCGGATTGGAAGGCCGACGGCGCGGCTTACGGAAGAGGCCCGGTCTGGGAGTATGTGGTGCGTTTCGCGGAGATCGCCGGTCCATTGTTGATGATCCCGGTGGTGATCGGGCTCTGGTATGTGGTCAGGACTCCCGGATGGAGACTGATCGCGGCTTTGTTCCTGTTCACCTTTGCCGTGCACACCCTCATGAGAATGATCGGGGCCTTTGGCGCGGCCGGCTACGCGCGCTATTTTTCCGCATTCGCCCCCTGTCTCGCCATCGCCGGATGTGTGGGCTGGAACCATTTGGCGGATCGCCTGCCAAAAGTCTTCAATGGCAAAGTCTGGGTCGCGGTGGTGGTTTTCTCTTTTCTCAGCAACTGGTGGTTCGTCGATGGAGCAGCATGGAACCGCGATGCTCGAGCGGTTTACCAAATGAAGGACCATTTCGACGCGCATTACTCCGGACTTACCGTCAACCGCTTCATCTACAGCCAGGCCGCCATGAATATCGCATGGGATCGTGATCCATGGGAAAGACCCGAGCTTCCCTTCGGCGACAAAGAAACTTCACTTCAGCAACTTCGCGATCTGCCTGCGGGAACCCTCGCTTGCTGGGATGAATTCACCGGTATCGCGCTCAAAAACATTTCGGCGGAGGACTTGCAAACCGTCGGCTTCCAACTGCTGCATAAACAAGAACACGTTCTGCATGGATGGTTCCCCGGCTACGGGCTCTTCGGTTGGGGCGGCCCGCGCCAACAGACCATGTATTTGCTCTACAAGGGCGAGGTCAAATAAGGAGCGTGGCGGCCGTGCCCAATCGGAAATCCTCAATCCTCAATCTTCAATCCCCTCTCACTTTCCCCACCGCCTCACGAAGGCCCGTAGCGTGCCTTCGTCTTCCGTCGTGGCGATGGGAAAGTCGAGCCCTTCGATGAGCCGCCAGTCGGGCAGGAAGGCGAGGATAGGTTTGCGGTAGGAACGGGCGAGTCGCACCTCCGAGCAGGTGCCCGCGCTGCCACCGAGAGCGATGATGGCTTTGCAGGCCAGCACATTGATATGGTTGCGTGAGAGTGTCGAAGTGCCGGTGATGCCGCTGAGCGGAAGATGGGTCGGAATCGGGATCTCGATCCATGGGTTCGGATAACCGTCGGGAGCGAGCGCCGCGCCGTCCTCGACACTGCCGGGCAAGATGCCAATGCTGCGCCCGAGACGTTGCGGACCAACCGAAACAAACGCGCGCGCCACTTCGGCCATCGATCCCCCGCCACCTCCGGTCAACAAATGCACTCCTTCTTCGGCTAGCAGACGCCCGATGATTCCGGCGCGCGCGACCTGGGGGTCGGAGCCGGAACCAATCACGCCGATGATGGGGAGGCGGGGAAACATGGGAGGATTACCAATTCACCGGCAGGTGTTGTTCCTGGCCGATGTTGTCGCGGTATTTCACATAGCCGCAGCGGCGGCCGAATTCATGCACGCGCATGGTGACCTTCACGTCGTAAGCGCAGTATTTGGCAATCTCGAGGAACTTGCCCTCGCGGAACCAGGCGATCGCTTGCAAACCCTCCGCCGTTTTGCCCACGCCGAGGGTGGTCATGGCCACGTCCTCGAGTTTCATGCGTCGCCCCAGTGTCTTCTCGATCTCGAGCAAGAGATCAAGATTCCGGGTCTGCGAAGCGAGATCGAGGATGGTGTAGGCTTGGAGCACGCGGTAGTCGAAGTCGATGTGGTTGAAACCCACCACCAAATCAGCGCGCAGAAGTTGGCTGACCAGTTCATCGGCGTCCTTTTCTCCATAGATGCGGTATTCGCCCAGTTTCGTGCTGTAAGTGACCCCGATTGACATGCCCATGCGGTCCTTGTTGCCCCAACCGCCGACATCACCGGCCGAGCGCTGGGTCTCCAGATCAAAATAGACAATGTCAGGGGCGGCGGAATCCATCATGTGCGAGCCGTTAGTGTAGCCCTGCTTCCGGCGCGTGCATTCCCAAGCTGAGAAAAAATCATCCCGCGACCGGCGAAGCCAGCCAACCGAGGGCGAGCATACGTCCGGTGCAGCCTTTTTCCATGCGGTAGGAATAGAAACGGGCCAGGTCGCTGGCCGTGTCCAGCCGGCAGTCACGCTCGTTCTCCACTCCCACTTCGGCAAGCTGGGTGTGCAGCAAAGCCGGGATATCCACCTCGTAATGCGGCGGGCGAATGCAAGGACCAAAAAACGCACGCAGGGCTCCCGGCTTGCATCCGGTGCGGGCCATCAATTTTTTTGCCGCTATCGCCGCGATGCCGCCTTCCGTGCCCTTGCGTCCGGCATGGACCACCGAGATGGCGGAACCATCTTCGGTCCACAGCCAAACCGGACAACAATCGGCCACCGCGATGCCGATCACGAGTTGGCGGTTGCTGGTGAGCAAGCCATCTACCACCGGAACCGGCTCGAAAGGATCGGTTTCCACTTCCTCGACCTCATTGCCGTGGGTCTGTTCGGCCGTCACGAGGGACAAACCGGCGGTCAGCGCTTCCACCCGAAGGCGGATCGGTTCATCCAACAACTCCATCGTTCGCGCTTTGTCCGTGCTCACCTCCACACCGGGCACACGGAGGGTGATGACCGCGCGGATCGGCTCGCCCCGCAAAACGGGAAATTCCAACCAAGGGGCGGGGCTCATCGAACGACGAACCAATCTTAGCCCTGAACCGCCGAAAGCACCTGGCGGGCGCTGTCAGTCACGCCGCGGGCAGGTTTGCCATCCATTTGCACGAGCATTTTCGCCAGGCTGCTAGCGAGACCCTCGCGCATCTTGCGGATGATGCGGCGTCCTTTGTCGGTGATCATGACAAGAATCTTCCGGCGATCTTCCTCGGCGTGCATCCGGGCGACATATCCCAGTTTCTGCAAGCGATCCACCAAACCGGTGGCCGCCGCGGTGCTATGGCCCATCTTCTTGGCGATTTCGCTCATGGTCAGCGCCTCGGATTGGTCCAGGCAACCCAGAAGGAAAAGTTGGGCGTAGGAAATGCGGCCCGCGTTGAGGTCTTTGGAAATCTCAAGGAAGCAGGACCTCTGCGCCAGCATGAGGAAATCAGCTAGTTGTTCGGCGGTTTCGCCGGAGGCACGGTTGGGAATGCGGTCGATGCTCATGGAATGCGGTGTTGTTTTGCTTTCCTATCATTAACCCCTCCCGGAACTTTCAGCAAGACGAAAGTTTTAAACTTCCATAGAGAGCAGACAAAAAACGGCAAAAATCAGGTCCTAAAACTAAAAAACTTCCTCTATTCGCACGAATGCGAATAAAATTTTATCGATTATGGGGTCGGCGGAGCGGTTTTCTCGGTCTTCAGGCGGACGACCTCATACCCTTTTTCCATGGTTCCGGAAAGCACATCGGCGGCAACCATGCGGCTTTTCCGCTCCGGGGTGACCTTAACCTTGCCGACACTTGTCCCGGCGAATCGAACCTCCAGCTCCTCGCCCGTGGCGACCGACTCCCCGGCTTCGAGCTGGAAGACGACAAATGCGTTGTCGGCTCCGAGCACGAGGATACGCCCTACCACGGTCTCGGTCACGACCTCCGCGGGCAGGGTTTCGGTGGTGCCGGTGCCGGTTCCTCCGGGGCCCTCCGGCTTGTCTTTGCCATGTTTACAGGATGGACCAATGGTCATGGCCATCGCCGCGAGGAGTATGAAAGTCCGGCGCATATAGCAATGTTGGCCGAAGCCGAGCAATCCGGCAAGTCGCAAAGCAACACAGTTGACGCCTCCCCCCCCCTCGGTTAAAATCTCCGTCCCGCCACAACCAAGGAGAGTTGGCTGAGTGGTCGAAAGCAGCGCTTTGCTAAAGCGCCATACGGGTCAAACCGTATCGAGGGTTCGAATCCCTCACTCTCCGCCATTCTTCGCTTCCTTACCGGAAGCTACGAATGGCAAGCCAGCACCCCTCCCCGCACCCTGGAGAAGGCCATCAATTCCCAAAAAGGAAGCGAAGAATGCCCTTCGAAGCTCGCAGAGCGAAGTAGGGCGGCGTAGAATGTCCATCGATGTTCTACGCCTATTTCCCGGGATTCGAACCCTTGATCTGGAAAATTCGGTTCGATTGCCGCGGCAGCGGCAAGGCCGCGACCGCAGGGAGCGGACAATCCCTCACTCTCCGCCATTCTTCGCTTCCTTACCGGAAGCTACGAATGGCAAGCCAGCACCCCTCCCCGCACCCTGGAGAAGGCCATCAATTCCCAAAAAGGAAGCGAAAAATGCCCTTCGAAGCTCGCAGAGCGAAGTAGGGCCGCGTAGAATGTCCATCGATGTTCTACGCCTATATCCTCCACTCGGAAAAATTCCCAGGTACCCTTTATTATGGGTTCACCACCAACCTCAAGTCCCGCCTGATCGCACACAATGGAGGAGGAAATGATTCGACGCGGAACATGCGTCCATGGAAGCTGGCCTGGTATGGCGCATTTCAGACAGAAAAAGCTGCCCGGGCCTTCGAAGACTATCTGAAAACCGCATCGGGCAAGGCATTTGCCCGAAAACGTTTGCTCCCTTCATGAGCGTGCCTCACCCGCCCGGCGGGACGGCCTCCGGATTCCTTGGATTTTCCCGATCTTCAACGGCAGTCGGTCGGAGTCTGGCCGAGAGCCTGCCGGTAAAAGACCCAGTTCGCCTCGCCCAGACCCTGGAGCAGCGCCAGCGTGTCGTGGCCTGCCTCCGGCACGATGGAGAAGGTGTGGTCGATCTTGAGCTTGGTGAGATGCTCGGAGTAGGCGCGATTCAGCGGGCCGGAGCTATCACGCGAACCGACCGCGATGCGCACGATCCCTTTGCCACGCACGGCAGCCGCCTGCTGTTCGGCGATGGTGATGGGATGCTGCGCGCGATAGTAATCCAAGTCTCCACCGAAGGCCTCCTTCAGGATGCGCTCGCGCCCGGCCGGATTCGCGGTGGCGCGTGGTCCGGAAAAATCCAGGTCCAGCGGACCGCCCGCGAGAATGGAGACCGCTCCGAAAAGTTGCGGATACTTGAATCCCAGCCTCGCCGCGCCAAATCCGCCCATGCTGAATCCTTCAAGGATCCGGCCTTCGCGTGCGGCGACCGTGCGAAACGTGGCATCAACATGCGGGATGAGTTCCTTGATGATCACGGTTTCGATGGGCGCGGTGCCGTCCTTCGAGTTGCACCACATGCTTCCGGTCAGCCCATTCGAAAAGACCACGAGCATGGGCGGGATCTTACCTTCCCGCATCGCTCGGTCGAACAACTCGGAAAGCCGCGGAATTCCCGGCAGTCCGCCGCCCGTGCCATGCAGCCAGTAGAGCACGGGAAAGCGCCGTTCTTTTTCGGTTTCGCAGATCTCCGGCGTGAAGACATGGCAGCTCACCTGTCGCCCCGCCGCCTTGCTGTCGAAGAGCACACGCTGAACACGCGGTGCATCCACCTCCGGCAGCACCCAGCGCGGGGCTTGTTGGGCGTGCAGCGGAGCCAGCGGCGTGAGCAGCAGGGCGGTTAGGAAGGTGCGGCACTGTTTCATCATGGTCAGAAATCGCGTCAGCAGGGGAAATGTGCTCAAGGTTGTTTCGCGCCGTGCTTTTCAAACCACGCCCGGACCGCGGTGAACACTCGCTCGCGCTGGGTCTGGTCGATGGGGTGACCTTCGCCGTCGTAAACGGTGCGTTCATTGACCACGCGGTTTTTGTCGAGGATGGCTTTGAAGTCCGCCGACTGCTGTGGGCGCACGACCGCGTCCGCGCTGCCATGCAGGATAAGGAACGGCGTGCGGACCTGTTCCGCCTTCGCGGCGGACGGCGCGGGAAAACCTTCCTCCGGCGCGATGCCGCTGCCGGTGATCGCCGCCGCCTGCAAACTATCGGGTGCAATTGCCGCCAACCCGATCGTCACGAAGCCACCCATGCTGTGTCCGTAGCCAAAGAGGCGTTTGGTATTCACCTCAGGCATGCGGCTCACCAGATCAAGACACGTGCGCGCGCGCCGGAGGTTCTGCGCGCTTGCGCCGTAATCGGCAAGATGTTGTCCGCTGTCAGCGCCTTTCGGTGGTGGGCCGGCTTTGGGTGCGCCCGGTCGGTCGCCCTGCGCGCCGGCGGAATGTGTATAAGAGGGGGCGATGCAGACGAAGCCCCACTTCACCATCTCGCGCGCCTTGGTCAGCCCGAAACTCTCCGCGCTGCCGCCGAGCCCGTGGCTGATGAGCACGGCGGGAAATGGCCCTTTGCCCTCGGGCTTGAGCAGGATGCCGTCCATCACGAAATCGCCGTCGCGATACGTCCAGCGCTCGCCATTGATCTGAAATTCCCCGGACCCGGTCGCGGGGTTCTTTGCCGCCGTGGCTGTGTTTGTCGCGGCAACGTCGTTGAAATCCTCTTTCGAAACGAAACCATCGCGATTTCGGTCGAGGCGGTCGAACATTGCGGCCGGGCCTTTGAACTGGTTGCGCGCCACCCGGCCATCGTCTTCGACGCCTTCGATGCCTCGGACTCGCTCCCAACTCATTTTGCCACCTCCCTTGGGCGTGCCGGCTTTGCCTTTGCCGGCTGCGGGCGCGGGCGCATCGTTGCTGTCCGAAGTCTTTGCCGGGCCGAGATTCGGCGGGAGCGGTTTGGTTTTGAGCACGCGGTCGAAGAAGTCGGCCACCATCGGCTCGATCTCCGGTCCGCCGAAGCCCTGGCCGTGGCCCGCGCCCTTGATGGTGTGGAAATGCACGTTCACGCCCGCCTGTTTCAATGCATCATAGAGGAGTTGGCTTTGGTTGATCGGCACCAAGGGGTCCTTGTCGCCATGCACGATCAGAAATGCCGGATCGTCCTTGCTCACGTAGGTGATAGGATTCGCGCGCGCGGCACGGTCCTTGTTCTCCATCACCGCGCCGCCGATGAGTTTCGCCTCGGGCGAATTTGCCGTGGCGTGACTCTCGTATCCGGGCGTGGTGACGAACACCGTGAAATCGGTCGGCCCGAAGTAATCGCACACCGCCTGCACGCGGCTGGACTGTTCCAGATGCGCGCCGACATCGAAAGCCTTCACGTCGCCGCTCGTGCCGGCCAGCGCGACGAGATGGCCCCCGGCGGAACTGCCCCAAACGCCAAAACGTTTCGGATCAAGACGGTATTCCTCCGCGTGCGCGCGCAGCCAGCGGATGGCGGCCTTGCAGTCCTCGATCTGCGCCGGAAACACCGCGTGGCCGCTGAGACGATAGTTGATGCTCGCCACCGCGTAGCCGCGTTCCGTGTAGCCGTTGCGCAACGGCGGGCAACCCTCCTTGCTGCCGTTCTGCCAGCCGCCGCCGTGAATCCAGATGATCAAGGGCAATGGTCCGTCCGCCTTCTCCGGCACGAACAAATCGAGTTTCTGCCGCTCGTGCCCGTTGACGACGTAGGCAAGGTCGCGATGCGCTTTCACTCCTTGCGCGACGGGCGCGGAACCACCGGAACGGGGTTGAGCGGTGACAGGGAGCGCGGCCAGCGGCGCGAGCAGCAGGGCGGCGAGGAGGAAAATGAGATGATTCATGATTCAGATGAGTCAGTCGGCCATCACGCGCAGCCGCACAAATTTCGACGGATTGGCCGCGGAGATCGCCGGGAGGATTCGCACGGTGACGAGTTGCGTCACGCCGTCACCGGTCGAGGTGGCACCGATTTCCTGGGTGAATCCGGCCCCACTTTTCCATGGGCCGAGTGTGTCGCTCACCTCTACGGTGTAGGTGAGCTGCGGGGCATCGGTGCGGCGCAGGTATTGGTAGTGCAGATACCTCAGACCATCGCCTGGATTCACGGCGGTGGTGCTTGTGGGAAGTCCGGCGATGCTCATGGCGATTGGCGATTGATTGAGGGCGTATTCGAGCAGGAGGGGAATACCGTCGTGCTCAAGGTCATCATTCGGGTCGTTCGCAATTGTAGGGTTGAGGCCGAACTGCTGCTCCCAGACGAACGGGAGGTTGTCGCCGTCCTCATCACTGCTCGGGCTGGTGGTGGCGGCGGTGGCGTAGAAGTCGTGCCAGCGTTGCAGCGCGGGTTGGAAGGCGGCATTGTCGATGTCGCCGATGTAAACCTCGTGATACTCGGCGCGGTAGGTGTTGTAGGCGAACTCGATAGCGTCGTTGGGCGTGCCGTAGCTGGTGTTGGTGACGTGACCGTCATTGAAGGGCCGTGTCCAACTGCCGAGCATTTGAAAACCATTCCATGTCGCATCACGTGAGTTGAAAAGCGCGCTGCCAAACCCGGTGACGGGGGTGGCGCTGTAGGGATCGAGCAGCGGCCCGTTGCGCTTGGCGGCAAGGTTTTCCATGAAGAAACCGACGCGCGGACGGATGAGGTCGTTGAACTCCGCGAGCAGTTGCTGCCTGATCCAGTCGGCAGCGGCGACACCGCCGTAGCTGGTGTTTTCATTGTCCGTGATGGGCCAGAAGCCGATCTGCACGAACTTGCCGGGGAACTCGTCTTGGAAGGCACGCAACTCGGTCTGCACGGCCTGCAGCATCTTCTGGCGCGTGTAGCCTGGCATGTTGCGGAGCTGGGTGGAATTGGGATCGCGGACGCCGGTGAAGCCGCCGGGCAAATACGGATCGAGCAGATCAAGACGGGGATCATTTCGAAGCGCGATGCCATTCGTGATGAGACTTCCCATCGCGGCGAGAAAGGCGCGGCGACGCTGCTGCACATACGGATCCCAGGGCGTGGCGCGTGCGGTGCCGGCGTCGCTCCAGGTCTCGACGCCGGAGGTGGCGGCGATGTAGTCCGGCTCGCTGGGCACGATGATGAGTGAGAGTTTCTGGCCTGCGGGCAGCTTGTTGAGCGCGTTCTGGATGATGAAGAAGTCATACGCACCGGGCGTGGTGCTGCTCTCCACGTCATTCCACGCGACACGCAGCGTGAAGCCATCGACGAAGCTGTGGCTGCGGATGTTGGCATCACGCAGGGAGATCGCCTTGCCAAAGCTCGTCGTGTAGTTCGTAGCGCCCCCGCTATCGAGCACGAAAAGGCCA
>JBJTQJ010000121.1:0-3318 GCA_046075565.1 Verrucomicrobiales bacterium
CTTGTTTCCTGATGCCGGTGCTTTGCTTTGTATCGGGAAGGATGCGCGGAACTTTAGGACCGCAACCATCGAGGAGCATGGACGCGAAGCCATGGCATCCGCCGCGTTGATCGTGCCTTGCTACATGACCGCACGGGAAGGCGTGACACAGGATGGCAAACCGTCCGCGCACGCCAAAAGCAACACAGGAGAACGGCGCTTCATCGTCTGCGACTTCGACGAACCGAAACCAGAGGATCATCCGCGCATCATCCGGCATCTGGCAAAATTCCGGCAATTGGTTTGCGTAGTTAGTTCGGGCGGAAAATCCCTGCATGCATGGTTTCCCGCTTTGGGCGAGGAGGCAGATGAAACATTCTGGAAACTGGCCATCTTCCTTGGAGCCGATCCGGCGCTTATGCGAAACCGATCTAGTTTCGTTCGGATGCCGGGAGGACTGCGCGACAATGGCAACCGACAAGTGGTTCACTACTTCGACCTTGCCGCCGCCAAGGATGTATTCATCCGCACGAACGGAGGGAGCGCGAAATGAGTTTCCTCGACCCAACCGCAAACGTCGAAACCGAAACGGCGAGAATTGAAGCGCAAGGATCGGAGTGGCCGGAAGATATCAACACCTTGGCGGGGGATGGGCCGCCGCCCTCGGTGGACTTGTCCGCCATGCTCCCGCCCGCCCTCGGTCGATTGCGCGACTACATCGAGGGACTGGCCGAGGAGCTACAAGTCCCGGTCGAGATGCCCCTTGTGGGAAGTGTTGCAGTCGCATCATTGGCAACCTCGAGGGCGTTCAAAGTGGCCGCCTATGGCGAGAACGGACTGGAACCCGCCCCGCTTTGGTTCTGCCTACTGGCAGATCCTGGTAGCAGGAAAACCGCAGTCAAGGAACGGGTCATTGAGCCGATCACATTCTGGCAGAAAATGTATTTCGAGGAACGTCTGAAGAAGCCGCTCGCCCGATACGCTGAAAAGCGAAAGGGACTGGAAGCGAGACTGGCGGAGGTGCGACGGAAGATTGCCAAGGATGGACTGGAAGAAGAATCGGAAGAGGAAAGGGATCGTCTCGTCGATGAACTCGCGGACATGCCCGAACTTTTCCCGCCCGACCTTGTAACATCCGATCCTACGCCGGAGGCATTGCGACACCTGCTCGCCCGCAATGGGGAAAAGATACTTGTCGCCAGCGATGAGAACGCCGCTCTGGAGAACGTCATGGGCCGATATTCCAAGGGGGCGAATTTCGACCTTTGGAACAACATGCACGCCGGAGGATTCAGCTCGATCCATAGGTCATCCAATACGGCAGTCCACCTAGAAGATCCTGCGGGGTCGGTCCTGCTCTACGTCCAACCGGGGGCCGTCGAGGATATCTTGAGCGACCGCAAAGCCGAGGGGGTCGGGATGCTCGCCAGATTCCTTTGGATATCGCCAGAGTCCACCGTTGGGCATCGCGCAATCAATCCGCCCTCGGTCGATACAGAGGCCGAGAAATGGTATAAACTGACAATCGGGAGACTGCTCTCACGCCCATGGCCCGGAAAGGTCATGCTGGAAGTCGATGCGCCGAAGCAAATCAAATCCGCGCCAACCGTGATCCGATTGAGCGAAGATGCCCGCGAAATGTTCGACCGGATGCGCGAGGAAAACGAGGTGGATTTGCAACATGGCGATGCCGGTTGGCGGATGTTCGGTTCCAAATTGCCGGGGGCAATCGCACGCATCGCGCTATCCATGCACACGATGATCAACCCGCAGATCGTGGAGATTGATTCCGACACCATGAAGGCGGCGCTGGCATGGCGACCGTTTCTCATTGGTCACTGGAAGCGGGTCGTTGGGGCCGCGACAGATCCCGCAATGGTGGCGGCGCTGAAGGCGTGGTCATGGATGCAGAAGCAAGGGGAGCAATCGTGCCGGACACGGGATCTTTATGATGCGGTCAGGACAAAAACCGCGCCGTTGGATCGGATGGACGGATGGATGCCCGCTTTGGATATTCTGGAGGCTAGAGGATACATCCGGCGAATCAGGGAGCAGACCGGGGGAAGGCCATCGGAAACCATCGAGATCAACCCTTTTGCGGGATTTGCGGGTATTGCGAGAGATACACAGAGTCAAAATTGAGCCTAAATCTTCTTCTTTTCCTCATATTCTGGCAGAATAACGCGCACGAAAAACGTCCCGCAATACCCGCAAAAGGACATGACACCACACCCCATGGCCGAACCCATAACGCCCGCGCCCATGGCTGGACTCCGGGCTAACTTGCCGGCATTGCCGAAGATAGCTAGTCTGGAAAACTACTCTAAAGGCGCAGGTCCAATGTAATGGAGCAATTCGGCCTTATATGTTTCATATTCCACGCTGCCTTCAAAATAGCCTATGAATTTTACTTTTTTGCCAACGTCGAAGGTTGCCGCATTAGGATGATCGACAAGAACGGCAAGGCAGGAAACGCGGGGAGTATCTTTTTTGGATTCGTTGTTTGGGGGATCTGTATTGATTTTGCCAAGACCCGCGCGTTGCAATGACGTCGTTCCCATCCCCAGCGCGCAAGAACCTGCCTTCATCCATCTAATCTCTTCATCGGTTATGTTTGCCACCCACCCTTTTTCGTGTTTTGCGATAGTCCGGCCAACATACATGATTCGTCTCTTGCTTGCCAATTTTGCTTCACGACCGGCACTCGCAGCCTCGTCGGCCTTTCTGGCATCTTCACGTGCTTTGGCTGCTGTGGCTTCACTTTCCGAGATGCCCAATTTAGCAAGGATTACCGGAGGGAGATCGGCATAGGCAATGCGAGCCACGCCGGACGAATGGGAAATTGTTACTCGGTCTGCATCCTTCTTTGTTACCTCTACATCTTCGTAGGTTTTGCCATTTGGAAGCGACCAACTTTCCCCGGCAATAACCGGGCAGGCAAGGAGAAGTAATAGCAATCCGCGCATAGGAGTATGCTTGATCGTTTTGGAGGAAGATGCAAGACTATTATTCGGTGAAATAGAGGAAAATTCCAGTCAAGACAAACGCCGGGATGGGCCGTTAGCCTGCCGGGAGTGTCAACATAGCGGACGCCCGCGCCGGACGCCTCATGGGGCATTCTGGATGCGCTGGCGAATGGCTTTCGCTTCTTCATGGTTGGCCATGATTTTGTCTCTCAGTGACGCCGCGTATTCCTTTATCCGTGCAATCGTTTCTTCATCGTGGCCATACTGAACCGGGCCGGACGCTGTAGCCGTGGCCGTGGCGTTCACTTGAATTTCCGCCGGCGGTTTCCAGCCCGCCCGACACTTGAGGAAAAAGATTGCCGCCGTGACTGCC
>JBJTQJ010000122.1:0-31658 GCA_046075565.1 Verrucomicrobiales bacterium
GCGATGCGGGCCGGTTCGCCGGATTCGGGCAGGGCCTCCTGCCTTTCAGGAATCGGATCAAAACCAAAGTCGGCCGCCGGCTCTTGTGCCGGTGGTTCATTGCCACGCGTGGGCGCGAGCGCCCGCATCTTGGAGAGCGCGTGCTCGTCAATCCAGGAATCCAGGGACATCTTCTTGAGGATGGGGTTGGGATAAGCCGAGGCGGGGTTCGATTTCGGCGGCAAGCTGGTCAAAGACGGCGGCGACGGGCGGAGGGTGGCGGTGCAGCATGGCCACCGGGACGCCCTTTTCGGATGCGGTCAAAATATCCTCATCGCGGGGAATCATCGTTCGCAAGACCATCGAACCCGGGGCGAGTCGGCGTAAATCCGCCGCCGCGGCCTCGCTGGTGGAGGAGGCATTTTGCACCATGGTCATCAGAATGCCGACCACCTCGAAGCCCGCGCCATGCTCGCGGAGGCGCGTGAGGGATTGGAAGAGAGTGGGCAGACTGCGTAATCCGAGCGGCTCCGCCTGCTGCGGCAGGAGCAAATGGGTGGCTGTCGAAAAAAGGGCTCTCGTCAGCGCACCGGTACCGGCGGCGGTGTCGAGCACGACCACGGCATAATCCAATCGCCGCAAGGCCGTGAAAAATCCATCGAGGGAGCCGGGGCCCACACCGCGTTCCACCGCTTCGTCGAAGGCCGGGTCGGGCAATCCGGACGGCAGAACTTTCAGCTCCGGCAAACGTGTCGGCAGCGCCAGCGCCTGGATATCTCCTCCCTCCTTGAGCAAATCGCGGAATCCCCGAACACCCGCGGCCCGGCGCGAAAGAGACAGGGCAATCGACCCCTGGGGGTCCGCATCCACGAGCAGGACCTTCCATCCCCGGCGGGCCAGAGCGCAGGCCAGATTGATGGAGACGGTGGTTTTCCCCACGCCGCCCTTCTGGCTCCCAACGGCGAGAATGCGGACACTGCTGCTATCGTTTGCTGGCATCATTGGTTATGGTGCGCGTGGAAAATTTCAACCGCATCGCCAGATTAGGCGGCAAGGGCGGCTTGTCCAATAAGAATGCACCGGATTCCCTCGCGTTGGCACTTTACACGACCCGCGCCTCCCGCTAGGATGCGGAGTAATGATGCTAATTCCCAAAGGTTATTTGGCCGTTCTGGGCGGAGTTGCCCTCTTCTTGGTGGGCGCTTGTTCTCCCCGCACGGTGGAAAAAACCGCGGGGGGAGCGGATACCCCTGCCGCACCCCTTCCCACGGGCAATCTCTTTGCCGACGCCGCGGTCGCGTCCACCCCATTTCTTGCCCAGTATTCCAAATCTTCCATTCCCTGGCAGCCTTGGAGCGAAAAATCGCTGGAGGCGGCGAAGGCGAGCCAACGGCCCATCTTGATCCACTTCGGATATTCGACCTGCCCGTTCACCCGGAGACTGCGGCTGGAGGTGCTTGAGGATGAAAAGCTCGTTGCTTTCTTCCGGGACAATTTTGTTTGCGTCGTGGCAGACTCCGAGGACAGCGTGTCACTGAACCAACTGCTTCTCGACTCGCTCCCCCGGCTGGGCACCGCTCCCGCTTGGCCTATGCTTGTCTGGATGGATGCCGAAGGCAGGCCATACCATGCCCACGACTTCACGGCAACGAACGGATTTTCCATTGAGGCGATTCTCACCACCGCCAAAGGTGCACTTTCATCTTGGAAATTCGGCAACGGCTACGCTACCCGCTTGGGCGAGGAAGTGCTGCAAAAAGCGGCACCGACTCTCGGGGTTCCGCCCAACCCCGCGCCGTCCGATCTGCAGTTGCTCGACGAGACCCGCTACATGCTAACCAGCATCCACGACCCAGCCCACGGCACGCTCTGCGTGGGACAGAATTTTCCACGACCGAACTCGATCCATCTGGCGCTATCCCTTTCCGAATCCCACCCCAAAGACAGTTTCCAGCGTCAGGAATTACGCGACATCGTGAGGGTTTGCCTGAAGGCCATGCGCGAGGGAGCGATCCTCGATCCGCTCGACCGGTGCTTCCACCGCTACTCCGAAAAGCCGAATTGGAATGCACCTCACTCGGAAAAAATGCTCGTCGATCAAGCCTGCATCGCCAGCGCCTATCTCGAAGCCGCTCGCGTTCTCGGCGAAGCCGATCTCGCCACCACCGCCTTCGACACTCTCGACGCCGTTCTCACCGGATGGAAAACCGCGGATGGGCTCTACCTGCACGCGAAGACCGCCTTTGTCCCGCCCGGTTGGCCGCAGAGCCCGCCATTTCTTGCCCCATGGTTCATTTGGTCCGCATCCGAACTGAAGGACTTGCTTGACGAAACGGAGGAAAGCGTCGTCTTCAAGGTCCACGGCATCCGCGAGCGGGGGAACATGCCCCCTGCCATTTACTCCCCCCGGTTCGGCAGCAGCGCGAATGTGCTCGGCATCGCCGTGCCTACGGATAAAGCAGCTGCGGAACTGGGTATGGATCGCGCTGCCTTGCTCGCTGTCCTGGCACGCGCCCACACGAAGATGTCCGAAACCCGCGACAAGCGTCCTGGGCTTTTCATCGATGAACGCGCCACGGTTTCCGGCAATGCGCTGCTGCTCGCCACCCTTGCTCAAGCCGCCCGCGCTCCCGGTGGTGAACGTTTCGGGGAACCCGCCGCCGCCCTCGCCGAACAACTGCTTTCCCGCGCCATTGCCGCCGACGGAAAAGTGCTCGCCTCCGGATGGTGGCGGTCCGCTCCCTTACCCGGCGCTCCCGGTCTCACCGACCATGCCACCCTGCTCATGGGCCTGCTCGAATGGAATGCCACCCGTCCGAATCCCGAAACGACCGCCCGCATTCCGGGGCTCCTCACAGCCATCCGGACTGGATTCCTCGATTCCGATACCCAAGCCTATCGGTCCTCCCGGGCCGAGGAACTCATCCCAGGGCAGCACGCCTGGTTCGCCATCCGCGACACCTCCATCCCGGCCGATATTGCCCTCATGGCGACGAATCTGCGACTGCTGAGCAAATTCACCGGCGACAAAGCCTATCACGAACAACGTAAAGACCTGTTCGCGCTGCTCCTCCGCCTCCCCAGCCAATGGACGTCCGCCCACTCCCTTCTCGCCGAACTCGCCATCGACCACCAATCCGGCAATTCCCCCAATTGAGATTTTTTCTCCACCGCACGCATTTATCGCGTGACTCATCCCGCCTGCCTGACTAACCATAGTAGAAGTAACACCAGCACGCGCCTCCACCCATCCAGCCATGAACACATCCCGACTCCTTTCCATCGTCACATCGCTCGCCCTCGCCTGCCAGTTCGCGGGAGCCGATACCGTCAAACTCAAGTCCGGCGAAATGTTCAAAGGCACCATCACCGCCGAAGACGCCACCTCCGTGACCATCGAGTTTGCGGTCAAAGGAACCAAAGGCATCAAGGATGAACGCCGCTTCGAAAAATCGGAAATCGAAAGCTTCCAAAAAGACGATCCGGCCGACAAAGCCTGGGCGGAATTGACCAAGGATATCCCAACTGCCGATCTGATGACCACCTCCGAATACGATGTGCTCTCCGGCAAGGTCGACGCCTTCATCGCCGCTCACGGCCGCAGCACGCGTGCCGCCGAGGCCCGTCGCCTGCTCACCTCCCTCAAAGAGGAACGGGCCCAGGTGGTCGGGGGCGGAATGAAACTCGACGGAGCATGGATCACTCCGGAACAATACCAGCGCGAAAAATACTGGGTCGATGGTCGCATCGCCCTGAAACAAATGTCCGTTCTCGCCAAATCCGGCCGCAAGATGGAAGCCCTCCGCAACTTCGAGAAACTCGAGGCATCCCACGGCGGCACCACCATCCATGCCAAAGCAATCACCGAAGCCATCTCCATTCTCAAAGCCTACGGGGCATCCCTGGCTGAAGCCATCCGCACTCAACCCGAATTGATGAACCAGCGCGCCAAGGTGCTCACCACCTTGACCGCGGAAGAACGACACAAAACCGAAGAACTCCAGGCGGCCGAAGTTGCCGCCCACAAGGCCAAATTGGAAGCGGACCGCAAATCCGGCACCAAATGGCTGGCCATGGCGTCATTCGATCTCGATGAACTGAAAAAAGCCGCCGACCTTGTCGACAAAGAAGGCAAACGACTGGCCATCATCGAAACCAGAGACGCGGCCGCCAATGACAGCGCCCTGCGCCAGGCGGATCAGGCGATCAATGAAGGTCGCATCGACGCCGCCAACGCCCTCCTCGCCCAGTTCACCGGCAAAGCACAATCCATCCCTTACGTCAAAGAACTGCAGGCCCGCGCGAAAGCGGAAGTCGATCGCGCCGCCGCCGCCGCCAAAAAAGCCGCCGATGATGCCCGTGCCGCCACCCAACGCCAGAACAATCCTCCTCCCGCTCCCCCGCGCACGAATGAAGAACCCGACCCAGTGAAAGAGGGCATGAACCCGGTCGCACAGGCTGTCGTCGAAAGCGACCTTGGCAAACGTGTCGCCGGAGAGACTACGCCCCCGTCCCCTACCCCGACCGAAACCACTCCGACTCCCCCGACACCCACCGAGACCACGCCGCCTTCGGCCGTCGAGTCGCAGCCATCCCCCGCTCCAACATCAACCTCGACCGCCGAGAAAGAAAAATCCGACCCCAAAGAAGCAGCCGGCAAGAACTTCACTCCGATTCTCTACATCGTAGCCGGTGTTCTCATGCTCGCTCTCATCGGCTTGCTCATCCTGCCGAAGAAAAAGCAACCAAATGAAGACACCAGCGTGCTGGAACACCGCAAAAAATCCCCCCAAGCGGAGGAACTGGAACAGGAGCAGGAAGAGGAACAGAACCCCGAGGACCCGAATGCCCGGGGCTGAGGCCGGAAGTTCTTTCCCTATCGACACTGCCCGGATTCATGCGACGCAATCCGCGCCCGATAACTCGGCGCGGGCGGGCAACACCAACGAAGTCCGCCGGATCGCCCGCCCGCGTCGTGGATTGTCTCAGGTGATCTTCACTTCAAGTTGTTTGGGTTTCGCGGCGATGCTCTTGGCTATATGGACCATGAGCATGCCGTCCTTGTAATTGGCCGTGACCTTTTCGGGGTCGGCATCGGTAGGCAGGGCGAAACTCCTTTCGAATCTGCCATAAGACCGTTCAACACGGTGGAACTTCTTGTTCTTCTCTTCCTTCTCGACCTTGCGTTCGCCGGAGATGAGCAAAGTGCCGTTTTCAATGAATGCTTTCACTTCCTCTTTCTTCATCGCCGGAAGTTCCGTCGAGATGAGGTATTCCTTTTCATCTTCGGTGATATCCACGGCTGGCGCCCAGTCGGCGAGAGTCACGGCTTCCTCGTGGTCGCCCGGCCACGGCCAACGGACCGGTAGATGGCTGACAAAGTCGGAGAGACGCTTCTGGACGTTTTCGATTTCCAGGAACGGATCCAACCGATTGGTTGATTTGATGAGTTTCATGACTCGCTCCTTTCGCATCCCAGCGGCATGAATGCGCCCCGCCGCCGCCGCTGGTAAAGAAGCGGCGGGAGGGAATGGGAACCGCCCGCGACACCCGTCACAAGCCCTTTTCCCACTCCAGAATCCTTTTACCAAATCGGCTGGTTCGGGACAAGAAAAATCATCGGAGATTCCCTGGAAAAAAAGCGTGACGAAGAGGTTTGTCCCCCCCCGATGGTGAGGCTCACAATTCTGTGGTCGGGCGGCGGCCCGCCGTCGTAGAATCCAGTATGCCCGACCCCCCCCGGTTTTTCGGATTTCTGCTTGGAACCGCGCTCCTTTTCTGGAGCACAGGGACCCATGGCGCGGCTCGGAAAATTCTGGTTATGGGCGACAGCCAGTCGGAGGAGTATGCCTTCGAGGCGGGACCGGCGCCTTTGTTTAGTGGGCCGGATTCGAATTTACTCAATGCCAATATCCGCAACTGGATCGAAATCCTGGCGGCGGAACGATCCTCGGACTGCAGTTTCGGAAGCTACAAGTCCAGTTCGACCGGGTATTCGGACATCAGGCGGGGCGGTTACGCTTACAATTGGAGCGTGCCTGCCGCGGAAACCGGAGACATGGTGGATGTCATCGAATCGACGCTCCTGAAGAATCCATGGTATCTCACCTCCAAAAACCAGATTATCGACCAACTTGAAACGGAAGTCGCTTACGTGGTGATTTTTCTCGGCGCGAACGATGTGCGGTCCATCTACGGCGATTTCTATAACAACACGGTGCCATCGGGATTCAACTCCACGCTCGTGGCCAATCTGAAGAAGGCGGTGGATTTCGTGCAGGCGGAGAAATCCTCACTGCGGATCGTGGTAGTGAATATCCCGGATCCCGGGGTGACACCATCGAAGATCGCGGCGCATCCGGATCCGGCGAAACGCGCGGCCGCCAGCACCCGCATCGCGACCTTGAACCAAAGCATCGCGACCATGGCGGCGAGCGAAGGCTGCGCACTGGCGGATGTGATGGCATTGACGGAACTCATACGCGCATCCGGCAATTTCTATCTCAATGGCCGGCAATTTCTGAAAGCGGGTCATCTGGAGAATCCTCCCAACTACCTGTTTGCCAAAGATGGATTCCATCCCTCGACGGTGGCACAGGCCCTTTTCGCCAATGCCATTCTGAAAGCGGTCAACACCAAATGGAACCAGAATATCCAATTGCTGGCGAACCGCGAAATCCTCGGCGACGTGCTGGGCTTGAATCCGGATCAGCCCCTGCTCGACTGGCTGTCTTCATCCGGCTCGAGCGGAGGTGTTTGGGGGAATCCCGATGGCGACAGCGACCGGAATCTCACCGAATTCGCGCTCGGCATGAATCCCTCGAAAGCCGACACCGCGTCGCCCAATCTCTTTTCCGAAACCCGCTCCGGCCAACCATCATTGGTGGCGCGGTTTTCCGGTGCCCGAACCCGCGACGGTTATCTCCTGGTCACTCCGCAGGAGAGCCCATCCCCTGCCGGGCCATGGACGAATGTTCCTTCCACGCGATACCTCTGGCTGCCCGGCGGCGGCATCGAATTCTGGCTCCCGCTCTCCAACGGACGCTCGTTCCTCCGGCTGGCCGTGACACCGGCCCCTTGAGTCTTCAGGCGGGAACCACCGAGCCGCACTCGTCTCATACATCTTTTTGCCCCACATCTTTTTGCCATCTTTCCGTATTTCCTTTTTCAAAGCAAGCAACTGAAATAGCCGTTGGGGAGAGTCTTCGCTACGCTACGCCTGCCCAAGCCGGACCGACCTGCCTGGCCTAGCCTTCGCGAAGACAAGAGGACGGGGAAAAAAAGGGTGATACCCCGGAAAACTTCCTCAAGCCAATTTACGCTAAGTTTACGTTCTTGCCCTCCAGACGGGATAAGATAGCCTCTAACCATGCCAAACCCCGCCACCAAATTCGCCGTCCTTGTCCTGTCCTTGGGATTGGGAGCCGCCTGCATCTGGAATGCCCACAGGGGAAGTCGCCCCGTTGCTCCGGTAACGGGCACCCAGACCAGTGCTCCCGCTCCGGCCGAAAAAGCCGCGACCGTTACCGACGAGGAGGTCGCCAACCATCGGGATATGCTGCTGCGTTCATCGAAATCAGGCATCATCATGAGCGATGCCGCCATCCGCACCATGCTCGAGGAGAGAAAGCGAGCCGGGGCGACGAGAGAAGGCACCCAGCAACTTCAATATCTCATTCCTTCCTCCAAAAACCCCGCTAGCGTCCTTAATCCAGCGGAACTGAAGAACCTCCAGGAATCGCTTCCGCTTATCCGCCAAGACGGGACATCCCCGCCCAAGGAGCAATCGACCGAACCGCCCCCGGCCCCGGAAGTCCTCATTCCGTCGTCGAAAAGTGCGCCGATTTTCCGAGCCCCCGAAGACCTGAAAAATGCTGTTGAAAGCATCACGGAACCCCGTCCCGCGCAAAAGGAATAGCCCGCCATGGACGCCATTTATTTCTTCGCAGCGCCCCTCGCCAGTTTCCTGGTGCTGTTGGTCATCTTTTCGCCTTTGGAAAGATGTTTTCCGGCCAAGGCGCAGAAGTTCTTCCGCCCTGGATGGTTGACCGACCTCTGTTATTTTCTCGGCCAGTATCTGATTTGGGGCAGTTTGGTCTTCGGGGCGCTGGCCTGGTGCGCGCCAGCCATCACCAGCCTGGTGCCGGCGTCCTTCCGGGCGGCCGTGCATGCCCAGCCGTGGTGGTTGCAGGCGATCGAGGTTATCCTGCTCAGCGATTTTTTCATCTACTGGGGCCATCGGATCCAGCATCGTGTTCCCTTCCTGTGGAGGTTCCATGCCGTGCACCACAGCGCGGAGCATCTCGATTGGCTGGCCGCCCACCGTGAACACCCGCTCGATACCATTTTTACGGTGGGGCTGATCAATCTGCCCGCCTTCGCCCTGGGATTCGATCTCGAGACCTTGGCTGCCTTCACCGCCTTCCGCGGAATCTGGGCCATCTACATCCACTCGAATGTCAAGCTTCCTCTCGGCCCGCTTCGCGCCCTCATTGGTGCGCCGGAACTTCACCATTGGCACCACGCCAAAGACCGTTTCGCCGGAAACTACGCCAACCTTTCCCCGCTCATGGACCTCCTTTTCGGCACCTATCGTCACCCCGGCCATGAGCCCGCGGAATTCGGAATCCGCGAGCCTTTCCCGAAAAGCTATCCGGCCCAGCTCCTCCATCCCCTGCGGTTCAAGAAGAAACGGCCATGAGCGCAGGACCGTGAAGAACAACACGCTGGAAAAGCAAATTTCCGCCGGATATCTGGAAACTGGTTTGCCGAGGACCTGCCGTGCCTAGGCCACATTCTCCCTCAGGTGACGTTCCGACACCTCGTCGGCGTGGCGTCTCACCAAATCGCCGCACAATTCAACCCATGCGCCCGCATTTGAGGCACCGGGGAAAACCGGAATTGTCAGGAATTTGCTTTTGGCGAGAAACCGCTGGCGATGGGACATCTGAGCTCCTTTGTTCAAGGAGTTCGGGCGACGCGGAAAAATCGACGGCCACCCGGGATGATGGCTTGCTCGAAGGTCAGAGTGCTTCCCGTCGCCACGACAGGAGTTCCGATATTGGTGTAGGGGGGGACACTGAGATCGTTCACGTACTGGAGCTGGTAGGAGAAACCCGGCTTGGTGGAAACGGTGATTGTCACCATCCCGCTCGTCACGCTCGGGGCGATGGTAGCGCTGGGTTTTGCAAGAGCTGCGCCGTTCACCGTGCCGGGGCTTGGGCTGGCAAGGTAGTCAATCGTGCTGCCACCATCGGGCACTCGACCACGGCTGATGTTCTTCACCTGCGTGCCAAAAGTCACGGCATCAATAACGGTATTGTCGGGCGCTCGAAGCGTGATGCTATCTCCCGAAGCGCTGAGCTTATAATTTACGTGAAGTTGTCCGGAGCCGGTGTTTTGTGCCGGTTCATCGTCAGCCCAAACAAGGAGACGTCCGTTGGCGGGAATGCTGTAGCCGCTCGGAATGAGGAAAGTTGCACCGTTATCGCTGAGGCTCCAGCCGCTGAGGCTGACGGAGCTGGCCGTGGGATTGTACAGTTCAAACCAGTCTTCGCTGTCGCCATCCGCCGGGTCGAGGTTGACGCCCGCGTTGTCTGCGAGCCATTCGTTGATGCGAAGCGCGGCCCAGGCATTCGCTCCGGAGAATGTGACGGTGAGCGTAGTGGTGCCGACCTGTGCGCCTGCCGAGTTGAAGGCCGAAATAACGAGCGGGTTCGTGCCGCCGACGACGGGCACGCTCGCGCTCCAGGAAGTCACGCTCGTCCAAGTCAGCGGAAGTTCGAGCCCGTTGAAGGTGATTGTTTTCACGCTCACGGGCGCAGTTCCCGTGATGGTGATGGGACTGGTAGTCGTGCTGCGCGTAGTCGAGCCGCTGACGCTGAAAGTCGAGGCGACGGTATCGAGCTGGCTTTGCACATAAGCCACGCGCAAATTGATCCACTCGGGAATGCCGCCCGTGATTGCAGGCAAGCCACCTCTGGAAACGGAGTAGTAGTCGCTGGCCACAAATGGCGAGACGACAGGGATCGAAAGACCTCCTCCGTTGTTAAGGTATCCATTGTATCGCTGGGTAAGACGAGTGGTAACGGCGGAACCGCTGAAAAATGTATTCAGCGAATCGTGGAGCGCACGCCAGTAGGGGCGCACTAACGCAGGGGTATCGAACATCTTCTGCACCGGCGGATCAATCCCCGAGGCAAAAAGCGGCTCATTGGAGGGATGATGCACCGAATTGTCCTGCCCGATGCCGATATCCAAATCGTTGCTGAGGACCTTCCAGCCACTGAGTGTGGGTTTGTATAAATAAGCGTTCTTGTCGTTCGGATTGCCAAAGGTATCCCAATACGCGCACAAGTCTGCGAACGCGAAATTACCCATCCAGTGATCCACATCGACGACTGAATTGACAGCGTTGATGTAGGCATCGCCGCTGCCTGCGACGTTTGTCGCCGTTACGAGGTTAAAGATATCCGTGAAGTCATTCTCGCTTCCTTTCGAAGAACGCGGCATCCAGCACCAGCGGTAGCGGGCGGTTTTGTAAACTCCGCCCGTGGTCGTGAAGGGTAGTAGCGAGTTGAAATCACCTACCAGCACCCCATTTGTATTGCTATACTCGTCCCAACGACTGGTTTTAATCAGGCGTCCATTATTGTCGTCCGGAAAATTGGAATCGACGTGCTCTCCCCCCGGCTGATGGCAATCGTGGTAGATGTGGACGGTGCCGGAAAAGCGCCGAGAACCGTTGACCATAAGATGCACATCCCGCCTGTGGTGCGTGGGTAGTTTCATCTGCTCCAGCATCCAGTGCATGAGTTGCTCGCGCTGGTTGGTGGTGTCGCGAATAGGGTAATCGAGCGTCACCTCATCCTCACCCAACAAAGGTTCACCCGCGGGCAGCGTAATCGAGTAGCCGAAAAACGTGTTCGGTGTAGTGGGATTATTACTACCGCTATCGCTAAACTGTGCATTGTGGGCTGCTGTATTGTAGAAAACGCGGCTGGTATTGTGCAGAAAGGTAATGGGGAAGTCCTCGTTCGTCTTGGCAAGCCGGTTCGTCCAGGCAGTCAAAGTGGAGCTGGTGATCCACATCGAATACGCGCCGAACGCACCGGTCGGCAGTGTGTCACCGACCCGCACGAGACATTCGCCTGTCGGCGGGAAAACCGCGCTCGCGGCGGCGGAATCGGTCGCGGTGACTGTGAAGCCGACTAGCGTGCCCGATGTCTGGCCGGGGATGGTTCCGGTGTAGATGCCATCGCCTGCAAGCAGATCGCCGCTCGCGCCATTGTCGAGCATCGTCAGAGTGGCCAGCGTTGAAGACGGGTCGAGGCGGTATTTTAGTTGCACACTGGAAAGCCCGTCCGGGTCTTGCACCCGTGCGAAGACCTTGAACGACACGCTGGCTGCTGGCAGGACGGGGCCGTGAATAACATCCGTGATCGCAGGCGGAGCATTTGCCACAGCCCGGCTGTTCAAGGCGCCGGGGGTGCCGAGATTCGTCGGAACGGTGAGCGCACCGTATGCCTCCAGCCCGCCGCCACGAAGTCGGAGCAGAAAATCCGATGAGCCGCGTTGCCAGCGCGCGCGGGCGCGGATGGTTGCGGTGGAGCCGTTGGAGATGGTCGCCGTAAGCGTAGAGCGCACTCGATTGGGCAGTGTATCTCCACGTCCTGTGGTGGTCATGCGAAGCGATTGCGTTCCGGCAAAGCCGCTATTTTCAATAACGGATGTGTTGTGATTTCCCTGCGCCAGCCAACTCCCGATACCGCTCTCAAAACCACCATTGGTTACGATATTGGAGCCGCCCGATGGGATGGCTTCAATTTCATCCACAAGCGCCTGACCGGCCTTCAGGAGACAGGCGTCAATCCGATTCGCGATGGCGTTCGTATTGAGATTCGTGTGGTCCAGCACGCCGGTGACTTCCACCAATGTCCAGGGAGCCTTGGCCGTCTCATTGCTATCAAGCCAGAGCGGTGTGGAAATATCGCGGGCATCCGCCAGTTCCAAGCTGCTGCCGCCGCCATCGGCCCACTTCGACCAGCGCGATTTATCGAGATAGGCTATTTCGTCCACTGCCGCGTAATGAGTCAGCGGGCCATTGACCGTAGAAATGGTCACGGGGCTTCCCAACACCAGTTCCTCGCCGCCATTGGCCAGATTTCCCGTGAAGGGCCCGACGACAAGCGAGGGCGAAAGCGCCGGGTGATTCGCAAGAATCCGCGCGGTGTTTTTTGCCACCACCAGATAGCCATTGGCAGCGATGATCGTGCCGGCGGGAAAATCGAAGCTCACTCCGTCGCTCAATCTCCACCCTGCCAGGCTGACGGGCGAAGCGGTGAGATTGCGCAGCTCCAGCCACTCATCTTCGGAGTCGTTCGAAATCGGGTTGAAATAGATTTCATTGATCACCACCGGCCCACGTGCCGGACTACTATTTGCAGCACCCGAAGTGGCGGAAGTGAGGCGACGGAAACCGCCCTCGCCATCGGGGAAACGTCCATAGCCCGTATCAGCGAGCTGGCCGCGATAGCGCACGGTATCGATCACTGCGATTCGGGCCGGATTCGTGAGATACAGCGTCTCTCCTTCAGCGCTGAGAGCGAAGCCGAGTTGCGTCTGGCTGAAGCTAATGCGGCCTCGTGCGGGAAGGATGGTGCTGGCGGGGATTTGGAATTTATTCAGCAGGTCTTCGTCATCGGAAATCCAGCATCCGCTGATGTCCACCGAGGACGGGCTGCTATTGAAGAGTTCGATGAAGTCGGTCCCAACCGTGGAGTGCGCCAGAATTTCGTTGATTCTGATATAGTGCAGCGAAGTCGCGGGCACCGGATTCGCCGAGCCGGGAGTTCCACCGATGAGGCTGCTGGCCTGCCAGGCGCGGGGATCACCTTCACCATAGCTGGGTCGTTCAAGGACAAGGGAATGGCCGGCTCCATCGGCGGCAGCAGGCCAGTCGGGGCCATCGTTCCAATTGGCCTCAAGCACGATGGCGTCATTCGCACGGCGCAGTTTCAGCGTGCCGCCCTCATTGGAAAGTGCGCCGGTGAACGGTCCGAGAACACCCGTGATTCCATAGACCGTCTGGACGTCGGAAGGCACGGCCGCGACGACAAGAAAGCCCTGTGCGGGAATGGTCGTCCCGTTGGGGAAAGCATAATCCACATCGTCCGAGATTCTCCAGCCCGTGAGATCTTCCGGCCACGGATTCGTATTGTATAGCTCGATGAACTCGAGATTTCGCCCGTCCACCCGCGTCGCCGGATGATACATGATTTCTGAAAAAATGAGCGGCGATCTCTTGCTCGAAACAGCCAGCGGCTCAGCGACGCGCTGACGGTGATTGGGATGCTGGGCAATTGCCTGAAACGCAAACGCGAAAAACAGGGCGGCGATAAAGTGTCTCGAGAGCATGTGCAGACGGTTTTATTGCGAGCCCCCTGGATTAAGCTAGCCCCCCCAAACGGGCATCGCAAGGGAAAACAGGCGAGCGGGGAACGACCCAACGCAGGGGGCACTTTCAATCTCGCTTGGCGATGCGGCGGGCCTGAGAAGCCAGCCAAACGATTTCCCGCTGAAATCGGAACGGACCGAGAGGGCGATTCCCGGTTCTGTTGACGGGTTCATCGCTTTAGGGCCTGCTTCAAGCGATGTGTGAAAATCTTGCGGGTCAGCTATCGCACCGCCGAGCCGAAGCGCGATGGAGGTCGCCAGATCACCGCACGGACGCCGTCATGTATTCCTTCAAAATCCGCACGTAGAGTCGGTATTCCTCGAGCGAGACCCCGGGTGGTGTCTGGTGATCCACACTCGGAATGAACCCGCCGGATTTCATCAGCGGCACGAGCCGTTCAAACTCCTCACGGATGGCAGCCTCGCCTTTGTGCATCACGAGTTTGTTGTAATGCCCGACCATTTTCAGATCCGGGTAAAGCTGGCGCAGGTGCAGGCCGTCCACTCCGGCCTGGCGTTCCAGCGGCAGAACACCGTCCACGCCCACCGCTTGCAGCCACGGCACGAGCATCGTCACATCGCCGTCGGTGTCCACGATGGTGAGCATGTTCAACTCTCTGGCGCGGGCGAGCAGTTTGCGGTAATACGGCGCGAGAAATTCCTCGAAGGTCTTTTGGGAAATCATCGGCCCGTTGTTGTAGGACATATCTTCGGCAATCGTCATGAAAGTCGGCACGCAGGACTCGGAAATCTGGTCCAGCAAGCGCAGGTTGAAATCAAGCAGGTCCTGATTGATGCGATGCACTAGTTCCGGCTCGTCGTAATAGGCGTAGCTCAACCCTTCGAAATCCATCAGCGTGCGCGGAAACCAGAAAAACCCCTCCAACGTCACCCATACCACGGCTTCGCCGCGCGCCTGCCGGGCCGCCCAGGGCTGCATCCCGGCAATAGACGCGGAGTGATCAGGAAAGAGGCGGGGCAGGATTTCCAGATAGCCGTCCATGCTGCCCACCATTCCTTCGGTATGGTGTTGCGTGGCCGCAATGGTCGCTTGGGTTGTGCTGAACCAGAATTGCTGATAGGGATCGAGGGCGAAATACTGCGCGATCTCGAAGACCTGGCTGTGCTTGAGTTCGCGCGGCAGGCCTTCGTTGTGCCAGCGCGCGATGGACTTGTCCCACCACATCGCCCACTCCCAAACCGGCAGGCGGTCCACCGGCTGGAAGTTCATCACCGCCCGGAAACGTTCCACATGGTTCATGATAATTTCTCCTATCGTTATTTCAGCCTGTGATTGTTAGGATTTTGCTTTTGGCGCGCAGCCACTGAAACATCCCTCCGCTGCGCTTCGCCTGCCCAAACCGGACCCGCTTGACTGGTGTAGCCTTCGCGGAGACCGGAGGGCGGTGAAATGGGGTTCAGGGGGCTTCGTTCCGCGAATCCCGCTCGAGAGGCGGCGAATTCGGTGTTTGGCGTGACCAATGGGAGCGGTTCCTTCTCGAAAATCCGCAGAACAACGCCTGTTTTCAGCGCAATCCCAGGTTGCATGACGCTTGTCATTCCATCGCAGCATAGCTTTGCCCTTCCGCGTGGCCAAGAACATTTTTGGCAGCGGTTGATGGAAAGTGTTTGCCTAGGCGAAGGCGCCGGCCCCCGGATTCTCCCGGCAAGAACCGCCCTCGGGCTTTGACGCGGGGCTCTTGCGGGCTATGGTGCGGGTTGCCGAGAGGCCACACCTCCCGCCACGACATTTTCCCCCATGAGCAACTACAAGGACACCGTCCTCCTGCCCCAGACCAGCTTTCCCATGAAGGCGGGTCTCACCGAGAATGAACCCGCCCGACTCGCCCGCTGGGAGGCGGAGGGTCTTTATGGTCAGATCACCAGCCGCCGCAAGGACGCCGGGGCCCCGAAATTCATCCTGCACGACGGCCCTCCCTTCGCCAATGGCGACGTGCACATGGGAACGGCCCTGAACAAGATCCTCAAGGACCTGATCGTCAAATCCCGGACCATGGCGGGTTTCTATTCGCCCTTCGTGCCGGGTTGGGATTGCCATGGCCTGCCCATCGAATTCCGCGTCGTCAAGGAAAGCGCCGGCCTGGACCCGGTGGAAATCCGCGAGCGTTCGGAGGCTTATGCGCGCAAGTTCATCGATATCCAGCGCGGTTCGTTCCGCCGCCTCGGGGTTTTCGGCGACTGGCAGAATCCCTATCTGACCCTCGATCAAAACTACGAGGCGGAAATCGTGCGCGTCTTCGGCCGTTTGATCGAAGAAAACCTCGTTTACCAGAGCAAACGTCCGGTGCTCTGGTCGTATGGCGCGGGCACGGCACTCGCCGAAGCGGAGGTCGAATACAAGGAAAAGACGTCGCCGGCCGTGCATGTCGCGTTCAAGGCGGTCAGCGGTCCGCTCGCCGAGCGGGGCGGCTCGTTTGTCATCTGGACGACCACCCCTTGGACGCTGCCCGCCAACCTCGGCATCGCGTTGAATCCCGCGCTCCCCTATCTCGTGGGCGAATATGCGCATGAAGACGGGCGCCGCGTCGTGCTGGCGATTGCCGAGCCCTTGTTAGGAGAATTTTCCGCCAAAACCGGATTCGCGCCCGCCGACGCGGAGAAAATGGAAAGGCTGTCCGGTTCCGTGCTCGCGGAAGGGGAAGCCCAACACCCATTCCTGAATCGGACATCGAAATTGATCACCGGCGACTTCGTCACCTCCGACACCGGCACCGGCGCGGTGCATATCGCGCCCGGTCACGGGATGGAGGACTATATCGCAGGCCAGGCCAACAAACTTGGACTGATCTCTCCGGTGGATGACGCGGGATGTATGACCGCCGAATGTGGTGTGCCCGCGTTGGTCGGGCTGCATGTGTTCAAGGCAAACGATGCCATCATCGCCATGCTCGCGGAATCCGGGGCCTTGCTCGGTTCGGAAAAACACGTGCACAGTTATCCACACTGCTGGCGTTCGAAGACCCCGGTCATTTTCCGCGCGTTGGAACAATTTTTCATCCGCATCGATGGGATCCGCGGGATGGCGCTCGACGAAATCAAAAAGACGGAATGGGTCCCGGCGTGGGGCGAAAACCGCATCAGCGGCACGGTAGAATCGCGTCCTGACTGGTGTATCTCGCGCCAACGCACCTGGGGCGTGCCCTTGCCGGTCTTTTTCAACCCGGATGGCTCAGTTCTACTGGATGCCTCACTCGCGCGCAGGGTGGCGGATGTGATCGCGGAACTGGGCAGCAACGCGTGGTTCGCGCGCGACGACGCCTGGTGGGCGGAAAAACTCGGCTTGCCGACGGGCACGCGCAAGGGCAAGGACACCCTTGATGTCTGGATCGATTCCGGATGCAGCTCGATGGCCGTGCTCGACACCCATCCCGAATTGCGCCGACCGGCGGATGTCTATATCGAAGCGACTGATCAGCACCGGGGATGGTTCCAGAGTTCGCTCATGCTTTCGGTGGCCGCGACCGGAGCCGCGCCCTACCGGAAAGTCATCACCCACGGCTTCGTGGTGGACAACTCGACGGGAGAGAAGATTTCCAAATCCGGCGACAAACCGATCAATGCCGAATACTACTACAATAAGTATGGAGCGGATATCGTGCGGCTCTGGGTGGCCTCGGTGGACTACCGCAACGAAGTGCCCTTCTCGGACGAGTTGTTCGCGCAGGTCGTGGAATCATACCGTCGTCTCCGCAACACGTTGCGGATTCTGCTCGCCAACCTTCACGGCTTCGACGCGGCCCAACATTCGACCGAACCGACCTGCCTGGCCGACCGCTGGATCCTCGAACGTTTGCACGCGCTGGTGACGGAATGCCGCGAGGCCTACGATGTCTTCGAATTCCGCCGCGTCTTCAATGCCATCAACCAGTTCTGCACCCATGATCTCTCCGCGCTTTACGTGGACATGACGAAGGACCGGCTCTACTGCGACGCGGCCGACAGCCCGCGCCGCCGCTCCGCCCAGACGGCCATGTATCGGATCTTCGACGCGCTTTGCCGGTTGCTCGCGCCCGTGCTCGCATTTACAGCCGATGAGGCCTGGGAGCACGCCGGGCAAAAGGAAAGCGTGCATTTGCAGGATTTCCCGACCGCCGATCCGGCCCACGCCCACCCGGTGGCCACTCCAATTATGGATCGCCTGCTTGCCCAGCGGGAAGAACTGGCCAAGGAACTCGAAAAAGCGCGCACGGCCAAGACGATTGGCAAATCGCTCGAAGCCGAGGTCGTTGCCACATTGCCCGCCGATCTTACCGATGGTTCGCTCGTCGGAATCGAGGAACTGGCGGAAATCTTCATGCTCAGCTGCATCGAAACGAAACCCACCGCCGATGGTGAGGCCGCGGTTTTCCAAGTGTCCCGCTCGACGGCCCCGCGTTGCGGGCGTTGCTGGCGTCATCTTCCGGAAGTCGGCAGCATCGCGTCCCATCCCGATCTCTGCCCGCGTTGCGCGAGCGCCCTCTGATCCACCGCCATGACCTCCACCATGCGATTGCTCCTGCTCGTCACGTTGCCGCTCTACGTGATCGATCAGATCTCGAAATGGTGGATTCTCGACCGCTTCCCTCCCCCGCCGCCGCACGACGGGTTCTGGGTGATCGAAGGATGGTTCGAGATTACGCGGGTGCACAACATGGGGGTGGCCTTTGGGATGGGGAATGGTCAGCCATGGGCCAACTATCTCTTCGGGGCGATCGCGGCCTCGGCCTTCGTCGCGATCTTCCTGATGTGGAAACGCGGCTTCTTTCCCGGAAAACTCGGCAACACCGCCGCCGTGTTGCTGCTGGCGGGCATACCGGGAAATCTAACGGATCGTTTGCTCCACGGCTACGTGGTGGATTTCGTGCATGTCCGCCTTCCGCTCTACGACAAGATTGTTCCTTCGAGCGGCGGGTGGTGGCCGGCTTTCAATGTCGCCGACGCCTGCATCTGCGTGGCCGCGAGTTTTCTGCTCATCCTCTCTTTTCTGCCCGAAAAAAAAGCCTCCCACCCCGAAACGGAAAAGGTTTGAGGTCCGGTTTCCCCTCCTAAAGAGGAGGAAGCTTGGTCATCCCGAATCCAACCGGCGGACCTCCAATGCTAGCCCAAGGCCAATATCCCGACAAACGAACGTTCCTGCGCATGGCTTTCGTTCTGCTCCTAACAGGATGGCAGCTCTTGGGCCAATCTGCCGCTGGCAGCACGCCGCGTCCGGAAGATTCCATCAAGGACGATAGCCGTCTGCTGACCGTGGAAACCCGCGCCAGGCTCCGGGATGCCATCGGCAGCGCCGGTCGATCGGGCCTGCGTGTGGGTTTCGCCGCAACCACGGTGCTCCCGTCTCCGGTTCTTGCTTCGGAATTGAGGGAGTCGTGGTTTCCCGGCGACAAGAACGCCGTGGTCATTGTCTATTCACGCGATTGGAATCGTTTCCTTGTTTCAGACGCGAGGGAAAAACTACCCCTCTACCGCGGATTCGAAGCGAACAAAGCCATCGAGCGCGCAAACAACTCACTGGCCAAACTCAACCGTGACCGGGATGGACGTGACCCCATTGTCGTCGCTGAAGCATCCAATATGATTCAGACCTTCGGCCGCCTCGCGCGGGAGGCCGGAGAGACCCATGAACTTGCCGATACCATTCCCATCATCGGTATCTGGGTGGCGGCGGCAGCAATCCTCTGCCTGCCCATTTTCCTGATCCTGCGGGGCGGGCGAAGGTCGGGCATCAAACCCCATCCTCTCGTGTTTCCCGAAGTCGGTGTTCCACCCCGACTCGGAGCCATCAACGGTGGAATCACGGGCGCGGAAATCGGCAGCCTCAAAAAATAGAGTCACTGTAAGCATTCGTGTCCAGAAGCACCCTCAATCGCGCTGGAAAAGCAGCAACACCCCGAGCAACGCGAGGGCAAGCGCAAAACCCCCATTGATGATGGGCGCGGCCCGCTTGTGGAATGCCCGGATTTTTCCGTGCTGGAGAACGGCAACCCAGAGTCCCCAGAGAAAAAGCCCTTCGAAAACGATGATGCCCCAGAGCGCGGCCGGCCACCACTGCGGACGCTGGGGACCGAGAAAGGGAACGACCAGGGCGGCGAAAAAAACAAGGACCTTCGGGTTCAGCAGATTGCAGAGGAGTCCGCAGCGGAACCATTTTCCGCTGGCAGCATTCGATCTTCCTTCGAGAGCGACAGCATTCCGTTCCTTCCAGATCTGCCAGGCCAGCCAGAAAAGATAGGCCGCCGCCAGCCAATGCAGGGCGGTGCGCGCCATGGGCAGGACACCGGACACGGCCTGCCAGGCAAAAAGTGCCACCGACGCGTGGAGCGTGAGGCCGGTGGTGATACCGGCGGCCGTCCACCATCCGGCGGCGCGACCATGGCGCAGGCTGGTTTGCGTGAGCAGAACCATGTCCGGGCCGGGGCTGAATTGCCCGATGGCGAGAACCCCTGCGAAAGCCAGCAGATCGAAAGCGGTTCCGGTCATGGGCGTGGAGGAAAAAACCTCAAAATGCCCAATCGTGTTTGTCCAGATCGCGCGCGCAAGCGACGAGCAGATCGATGCAGGAAAGTAGATCCTGCTTGTGGCAACTCTCGATGGACTGGTGGATGTGCCGGGTGGGCACGGAAATGGCGCCCGCAATGGAACCACCGCCCACCATACGCTGGAGGCTGGCGGTATCGGTTCCGCCGGCGACCAGAATCTCCGGTTGCCAGGTGATATCCTGTTTGTCGGCCATGGCCTTCATGTAGGCAATCATGCGGTAGTCACAGATCACGGAAGCGTCCATGAGTTTGATGGCGGCTCCTTTGCCCATGGTAGTGCACCGCTCCTGGGGTTTTGACCCGGGGATGTCGTAGGCAATGGTCGTGTCGAGACCGAAACTGAAATCCGGTTGGATTTGCAGGGCGGAACTGGTGGCACCGCGCAACCCGACTTCCTCCTGCACGGTGAAGACGGCATAAAAGTCGTAACACGGTTTGTTCTTCGCCTTGGTCATGCCGCGGAGCGCTTCCAGAAGCACGAAGACCGAAGCACGGTTGTCGAGCGATTTGACATTCACACAGTCGCCCATTTCCATCAGGGGCGAATAACGTGTGATGAAATCCCCCACCTCGATCAGCTTTTCCAATTTCTTTTTCGGATAACCGGTATCGATGAAATAGTCCTTCATCTGAGGGACTTTGTTTTTCTCATCGGGAGTCATGATATGGATTGGCTTCGATCCCATCACGCCGAAGACATCCTCGCGTCCATGGATGATCACCCTCTGCGCGGTCAGGGTCTTCGGATCAAATCCACCCACCGGGTTGAAGAAGACATAGCCGTCCTCGTCAATGTGGGTGACCATAAATCCGATTTCGTCCATGTGGGCGGCGGCCATGATTTTCTTGGCCGAGGATTTGCCGCGTTTGAGCGCGACCACGTTGCCGAGATTGTCCACCCGCACTTCGTCGGCCAGGCCCTTCAATTCGGCGAGGACGAGTTCGCGGATCTTTTTCTCATGACCGGGAGCGCCGGGAGCTTCGCAAACGCGGGCGAGCAGGGAAACGTTCAAATTCATCGGCATGATGTATCGCAGCTTCCCGGGTCCGGCAAGGGGATTTCAAAATCCCTTCTCTTGCCGTGCCGCGGAATCGGACATACCGTCGGTCCCCAATGTCCCGTTCTCCCGCCTGGTTGCTCCGATACCTCGCGCTGCCGAAGGCCTTATATCTCTTCGCGGCGGGGCAATTTCTGATCAATCTCATCGGTTCGGCGCAGTTCCTTCTGCTCAATTTGTTCCTGAAAGAGCGCGGACTGGATGACCCGCAAATCGCCGCCTTGGGCTCGAACCGCTTCGTGGCCACGTTTCTCTTCGCCATCCCGGCCGGACTCTGGCTGCGGGGGCGACCCCTGCGTTGGCCGATGCTGATCGCGACACTGGCTTTTCCCGCTTCCGCGCTGGTCGGACTGGAAACAGCGAGGCTCGGGCATCTGCACGGAACGACGATTTGTTTTCTTCTCATGGGACTCGCCGGCCTCGTTCTGAATGTCACCGGCCTGCCCATGATGCTTAGGCTCACACCCAAGGAACAGACCAGCGAGGCGATGAGCCTGCTTTTCTCGACGTGGGCGGCATCCGCGATCTGCTCGGGCGCCCTGTCGAGCCTGCTCCAGTATCTGGGGCAAATCAATATTGGTTCCATGGCGATCACCCTCGACGTCCATGCGACGCTTCTTATCCTGACGCTGGCAGGTTTCGGGGCTCCCCTGCTTTATCTCCGGCTACCGGAAGCTGCCCCGCTCGAGAAATTGCAAACCCACTGGCTGCATGTCCGGCGCGAAGACCGGGCGCGCCTGCTGGGCGCGCTTTTGCCATCGATCCTGATGGCAACCGGCGCGGGTCTGAGCATCCAGTTCATGAATCTGTTTTTCAGCCATGTGCACGGGCTTAGTCCGGCCAACTACGCGTTTTATGGCACGGTCAGCCATGTCTTCGTGCTCTTCGCGGGCTTGATGGTGCCTGAAGTCAGACGGCGTTTCGGTTGGCGGGGTGCCATCATCGGCGTGCAGACCATCGCCGTGGTATTGCTCGCGGTCATGGGCTTGACCGAACTGTGGCGGGATTTCGTGTGGTCGCTGCCTTTGGCCATCGTGCTATTCATTTTCCGCCAGCCGCTGATGAGCATGGCCGGTCCGGCCACCAGCGAACTGACCATGCAGTATGTCGGCTCCCGAAACCATGAGCTGGTCAGCGCCTGCAACGGGGCCATCTGGAGCGGAGCCTGGTGGCTGGCGGCCCGGTTTTTCGAGGTCCTGCGCGGCAGCGGCCTGCCCTACTGGCAGGTCTTCCTCACCACCTCGGTGCTCTATCTCTTCGGGACCTTCGCCTACCTCCGGCTCATCCGGGATGTGGAAAAGAGTCCGCCTTGAGGCCAAGGACCGACAAGCCGCAACGCCGCGACCTGCGCCAAGCGGGAGGAAATATGCCGCAAATGCCCTTTCCGGAGCATTCCCCGCTTGCCAGAAGGCGGTTTTTCGGCCTCATTCCCCGCCTCATGGCCAGCACACCCGTCATCAACCTTCGCAAGGGACACGCCGTTCGCTACAACGGTGATGTCTGCATCGTCAGCGACCACGAATTGAAAACCCCTCCCCGGATGGCCTCCTACGTCCAAATGTCGATTCGTTCCATCGCCACCAAAAAGGTTTACAACCTTCGCCTTACCTCGAACGACTCGCTCGATTCCGTGAACCTGGAACGCATCCCCCACGAATATTCCTACAAGGACAGCTCGGGCTATCACTTCCTCAACCCCGACAGTTTCGAGGACATTGTGGTGCAATCGGACCTCGTCGATTCGGTGAAAGACTACCTTGTCGAAGGACAAAACTACAATCTTCTCTTCATGGATGATTCCGTCGGTTCCATCGAGCTGCCCCCATCCATGACCATGACCGTCGTGGACTCTCCCGAAGGAGTAAAGGGAGATTCCTCGTCCAACGTTTTCAAATCGGCGACGATGGACACGGGTCTGGTGGTGCAGGTGCCTCTATTCATCAAACAAGGCGAAAAAATCACCATCAAAACCGAGGACGGCAGCTACCTCGGCCGCGCCTGATTCTCCGGCAAACCCGGAACCAACTTCCTGCTCCCAACAACGGGCCGCCCACGGGTGGCCCGTTTTCTTTCCCGGAAGCCGCTGATCAGGGATTGACCGGCACCACGATATCGAAAGGAACTTCCTTGTCCTCCTCCTTTCCGACCATCTCGAACTCTGCATGCAGGGTTTCGAGACCGGCCGGGCATCCGAGCCGCCAGCTTTCACTGATGATTTTGCCATTTCTGCTGCTGGAGCCACCGCCCCGGCGATCCACCTGGACGGGGTTGCCTTCGGCATCGGCGAAGCGGAGGTCGTAGATGGGCGAGAGCGAACCGTCCTCGCGCTCGAGGGAAAATGAAATGCTGTTACCATCTTCGCGAAAGTCTTTCACGGTGAGCAGGATGTCTCCGGCTTTGAATGTCGTGCCATCAACCAGTTTGATCTCCGGCTTGTGCTTTTTGGTTTCAACAACGGATTTGAAGACGAGTGTGCCTTTCACCTGGAGCCATGAGCGCGGAACCTCGGGTGGTGCCGTGACGGTCAAATTCACGTTAACATCCTTGTCATCCATGGTCCCCGCCATGAACCGGTGCTCGACGAATGCCGTCTTCACTTTTACGGGTTGTCCGGAAACGGAATCGGTAACCTCGAGTGCGGTTGATTTCTTGTCGTCGAATAAGGTGACGCGTTCGACCATCCCGGCGGGCACGGATAACCTGACGGAGGTCTGCCAACCCGGACCGTCTGCGTCAGCGGAAGCGGCAATGTCTAAATGTTTGACCGTGACCACTTGAGCGCCGACCGGAAACACGGCCAGCAGAGGAAGGGAAAAAAGAAATGCCCGCAAACTCATGGCTGCGATGATACCCCGAGCTGGCAGGGCAGGCAAGGCCATTCGGGTTCTCGAGGCCGCACGGCAGCGAACTTCATTCACCAACGAAGAGGATTTTCCCGCCGCGCTTTTCCTCGCGGGCGCGGGCGATGGCTTCTCTCGCCTGATCCAGCGTGTAGGCAGCCTCGACGGCCATCTTCAGTTTCCCTTCGACCATCCACTGTGCGAGTTGTTGGTATGCGGCTGCAATCTCATCGGCTGGAGTCTCCCGCAGCCAGCGAGTGAGCCAGAAGCCGTGAAGCTCAATGCCTTTGAAGAGCAGGAATTTGTTCGGCACCTTGACCCCTTGTTTGCTCATCGCTCCGTAGGTCACAAGTCGGCCTTTTTCCGAAAGAACATCCATAAGGCGCGTGGCGGAATCACCCCCAACGGCATTGAGCGCAAGCGGCGGGCGCGCGGGGGCATTTTCCACCCAACCCGGTTCGTCGAGTAGCACGTTGTCGGCCCCGAGGTCGAGGAGAGCCGGGATCGCTTCGGGACGACGGACGAGGTTGAGGGTGTGCAAACCCAGCACCTTCGCGAGTTGGATCACACATTGCCCGACGCCGGAGTTGGCGGCATTCTGGGCGACCCATGTTCCAGATGATGGTTTTCCACCGCCGGTGATCAAGAGCCAGGCGGTCATTGGATTCACCTTCAACATGGCAGCCTGGAGGGGATCGAGACCGGGAGGGAGAACAAGCAGGTCGTCTGCCGGAACCATTTGCAAACTGGCCCAGCTTCCATAACCGCGCAGACGCATGACCATCGCTCCAGATCGGATGTCCACTACGTTGTCACCGACAGCGAGCACCTCGCCGCAGCCTTCGAGTCCACCGGTGGCGGGCAACGCAGGTTTGATGCCATAGACCCCTTCGATGAAATTGATATCCGCGGGATTGATCGGCGAGGCGAGCATTTTCACTAGCACCTGACCGGGACCGGGCGCGGCCTCGATATCGAATTCTTCACAGGCAGCCACCTGTTCCGGCACACCATAAACGGCAAAGCTTACGTGTTTTCCTCGCATGATTCCGCCCATAACCCCGACGCGGATGATTTGCAAGCGGGAGTCTCCACATGTTGCGGATAATCGTCATCTGCGGGAAATGCGCGGAGCCCGGTTTGGCTCGCGGCGGCTCATGCGTTTTCCGCGAAACGCCAATGCGCTGGGATGCCGGAACGCTCTGCGGTTCAAGTGTTGCCGGCACTGTTGGTATCCACTTCCTCGATGGTGAGCAGCCAATTCGGAAAGGTAATGGGCGGCAACTGGGCGGGTGAGGTGATTTCGTTCAATATGGCGTCCATGTCTTCGGCCACTTCATCCGTGCCGCCGGTTCTCAGGTCGAGGGGTCGGATCATTTCACCGCTGCCGGAATCGAGGGCACCCAGTTGGCCGCGGAAGCGCACGAGACGCGGCGTGGTGGTCGTGCCCCAACGCTTCTCCGGCGCGAAGATGGAAAGTGGCGGATAAAATGTCCCTGAAAGCCCCGAGCCCGCGGGCGCGGTGGTGGGGATGTTGTTGAGGTCGGCGGCGAAAAACAAGCGCAAGTTGGTCACAAGTGAAAAGCCCTTGGTGAAAGCGGTGAGGCCTCCGCCACCACGCAGGGTGATGCCCATGTCCAGCGAGTTGCTGGGGAAAGTGGGAGTGCGGACGGTTGATTGGGAAGTATCGGGATTGATGGCGATGTAGTTGTTGCTGTCGACACCGAGGGCACCACGAGCAGTGAGCCAGCCCGCCAAACGATCCACATGCACGCTGAGACAGCGGCGTCCGGTTTGTATGGTTTCCGTCTGGAAAGGAATGGCCGTACCGCCGGATTGCGAGTCGGTGGGCCAATGGCTCCCGCGTGTCAACGTGAACGAACCGGTTCCGGATGAAGTAAGGTAACTCACGACAATAGTTGTGGGAGTCTGGTTGCTGGCGGACGTGCATTGGGTCACGGTCACCTTGATGGCGCACCGGCGGGCGCCAATCGTGTAGTCGTTCCAGGAAGTCGGGGAGAGGCGATTTGAATCACCTGTGGTGTTGAGGAACCGGTAGAAGTCCAACCCGCGATTCAGAGGAACAAAAGCGATCCGTCCGAAACCTCCGGCCACGGAAACAGGGAACATGGCATCGTTGGCCGCTTCGAATGACTGAATGGTGTTTCCACTATCGAAGCCGTTTTGTGCGGTCGTGCCTGCCACGCTTTGGGCGGCCCCCGATTCGATCTGGATGCCCGCGCGGCTCGACAGGCGGTTGAGGGAGAGGGATTCCTCCGCGAGGATTCGTTCGCCGAAGACCGCACCATTGATCTGCACGCCAGCCCATTTTTCACCGGTCGAATACCGACCGAGGCTCATGAATACGGAAGCCGAAATTGCCACCTGGCTCGGCACTTCGTAGAGCGAAAGCACATAGAGTTTCCTCGTGCGGCTTACGCCCGGCACCGATTCCGGATAGCGGATTGAAAATGCCCAGTAATTTCTTTTGGCCACGAAAGAGGCATTCGATTGGGAATAACCGAAGCGGATTTTCGGATACGGGATTCGGTTGTAGATCGGGTAGAGGGAAGTCGAGAGTTGGGCCGTGCCCGCCGCGTTCGTGCCGTAGGTTTTGGTTTCCGCGACGATTGGATACGTCGCGTCCAGGCTAGCGGTGGTGAGCGAGGTCGTGAGATACGGGGGATAATCCGCACTCAACTGCGTGTTCACCCCGGCATTGATCAATCCGGACCCACTCGCCCCGCGAAAAATATTGCTAACCGATCCGGTGAAGTTGGCCGGATTGGCAAGCCGGGCCGAACCGATATTCGCGCCTACGCCGTCGGCATCGGCATCGGCCGCGTTGGCCAGGGCGATCGATTCCGTGGAAATCGTGGTCCAGTTGTAGGGGGTCGGAGAAAGCGAGGAATTCTCCTGCATACACTGGATGGCCTTGTTCGGCACCACCGCAAGGATGGAGCGGAGGATGGCGCTCTCGCGCTGGGCGACATCCACACGAAGCTGGGTCGTCTTTTGGGTTTCCTGAGCCCGCAGGGTGGCCTTGTAGGCGGCAAGCAAAAACGCGAAGGCGACCACCGCGACGCTCATCACGATGAGGAAGGTGATGTAGCCTCCTGCGCCCTTGCGGTAGGAATGGAGTTCCGGTTTCATGATTGCGTGTGTCCCGAGTAGGTGATTTCCTCGTTGTTAGGCCCAGTCAGCCGGATGCGCAGCACGCCATTCTCAACGTAAAAATCGGCCTCCGCCGCAACGATGCTCCGGCTCACACGCTCCAGACTGTCGCTGCAGGAGAGCACGATGGCTTTGCCGCCGGTGATCACACCCGCGCCCCCTGCTTTGGCTCCCGCCACTGTTGGATAGATGCGGTAGGAGTCCACGCGTCCCAGCATACGGGAGAGGGTATTGTTGATCGATGGACAGTCCTCCAATAGGAAAATCTGGTTTTGCACCATACGTGTGAAAGACAATTGCTGGGAGAGCATCGCCATCGACGCGACGGCCAGCACCATGGCAATCATCAAAGCGATGCTCACCTCGATGAGAGTCATGCCCCGGGGACACCGGAAAGGATGGAGGATCGGTTGCATCATCGGACACGCACCACAGTGCGGGACTTGCGGCAGGTCGCGCTGCCCATCTTGTACACAAGGTGGCTTTGCAGTTTCCAAACTTCCATGCGGGCGGGATTGCTGACTGCGGTGCCGGTGCCACCGGCAGCGGGCAGGTTGTTCGGATGGGGCAGACGAGTGCGGTGAAGTGTGGCCGTAACGGCCCCGCCTCCGGGAAGCTTTCCGACCGTAACCGTCGAAGTCGTTCGCGTGGGGTTGCGCGGCCAGAGGGAGGAATTCCCCACTACTTCGTCCATCGGAACACGTTGCGCCAAAGCGACCTCGTAGCCCATGTAGGAATCACTCATGTTCTGCATGATCGTCCAATACCGCCCGGAGAGCGCGTTGATGGAGGAGCGCAACAACATCATCGCCACGACCCCAATCAGCGCAATCCCCGCCGCCGCTTCAATCAACACGCTGCCACGGGCCAAAACCCGCCGCAACCGCGACGGATTCCGATCCCGGGCTGGCTGAACATCGAGGCGGTCGGGAGATTCACGATTCTAAAATTTATCAAATTTCGACCGGAAGTTCCAGTAATTATTTACTATCCCCCCAAAATTCCTTTGGAAAAGCTTGAAGTTTAGAAAGATTGACCGCTCAGGTGGGCAGAATTCGCAATTTCGAGAAGCCGCTTGACCGCCCTTATCCAGGGATATGGGGCGGTTGCTGCCAGGGGTTTCTGTAGAGCTGGATATTCTGATAGAGAAAAAGCCCGAACATGATGGCGACAAAGACGGATTTTAGCTCAATGAGCGCGTAGCCGATCATGCCGGCGCAGCAGACGATCCCGCAGATGGCTACGACCTTCTCTTTTCCCCCGAGGATTGCCCGCAACATATGGCCGCCGTCCAGCGGCAAAGCGGGCAGGCAGTTCACCAGCGACCAGATCACGTTGATCCAGAGCATCTGCGTGACGCAGAAAGCCACCAGACTGGATTCCGTCGGCCAGCCCCTTTGGTAAAGCCAGACCGCCAGCCCGAGAAGGAATCCGGCCGCCGGCCCCGCCGCCGAGACCATGAAGTCTTCCTTTCTCGTGAAGCGGCCGGGCGAGGGCGCGGCCAGCCCCCCGCCCGCATAAAGAAAAATCTCCGCCCGCGACCCGAATTGCCGCATGGCAAAGGCATGGCCAAGTTCGTGCCAAAGAATGGAGACGAAAACCATACCCACCCAGAGAAGCACCTCCGTTCCGCCGCCCGGTTGACCGAGTTTGTTCGCCGCCCCGCCGAGCAAAGCCGAGACCAACCAGAACCAGGGGTCCACCCGCACGGGAAAGCCGAAAAGTTGAAAGCGCAACATCATGGCTCCCGGTTTCGCCGAAAACCCGCCCGTCGTCAACCGCTGAATGAAGGGTTGACACTGTGGGAGGATTCCGGCACCATCTCCGAACGACAGGGGTGCGCGGCGGCAGTGCCGGGCTGAGAGTTCCACCACCGGACAACCCTCCGAACCTGACGCGGGTCATGCCGCCGGAGGGAGATCGCTTTGCCCGCTTTCTCTCCGCCGCGCCAGCTAGCGCGGCCTTTTTTTTGACCATTCAGCAGCACTCTCCACACCATGATTGAACCAAACTCCCCCGCCCCGGCCCACTCCTCCGATCCACTGCCCAACAGCAGCCGCGTCTATGTTGATGGCCAGCTCCACCCCGACGTGCGTGTGCCCATGAGGGAAATCACCCTCTCCCCCACCAAAGGACCGAATGGCCGCATTGAGGAGAACGAACCGGTGCGCGTCTATGATACCAGCGGCCCATGGGGCGACCCCGCCTTCACCGGCTCTCCGGAAAATGGCCTGCCTGCCCTGCGCGCGCCTTGGATAAGCGCCCGCAATGATGTGGCCGCATACGAAGGACGCGAGGTGCAACCGATGGACAATGGATACCTCTCGGGAAAACACGCTGAATTCGCCAGCAAAGCCGAACGCAACCGCTTGCTTGAGTTCCCCGGCCTCCGCCGCCAACCGCTCCGCGCCTCCGCCGGCCATCCCGTCACCCAACTCTGGTATGCCCGCCAGGGCATCATCACTCCGGAAATGGAATTCATCGCCATCCGGGAAAATATGAAGATTTCCGAATTGAGATCTCAGATTGCCGATTTGAAGAACGACATCGTGCGGAATGATCTCTCAAAACAACATCTCGGCTCCGCCCAGGAAAAAATCGGCGGTCCACAATCGAAAATCGAAAATCCTTACACCCCATCGATCTTCAGCCGCTTCCCCCAGCGCATCCCGGCGGAGATCACTCCGGAATTTGTCCGTTCGGAAGTCGCAGCCGGACGCGCCATTATCCCGGCCAATATCAACCACCCGGAACTCGAACCGATGATTATCGGGAGGAACTTCCTCGTGAAGATCAATGCCAACATCGGCAATAGCGCCGTCGCTTCCAGCATCGAGGAGGAAGTCGAGAAAATGCGCTGGGCCACCAAATGGGGAGCCGACACGGTCATGGACCTCTCGACTGGAAAAAACATCCACGCCACCCGCGAATGGATCCTGCGCAACTCCCCTGTCCCCATCGGCACCGTCCCCATCTACCAAGCCCTCGAAAAGGTAAATGGCCGGGCCGAAGATCTAACATGGGAACTCTATAGAGATACTCTCATCGAACAGGCCGAACAAGGGGTGGACTACTTCACCATCCACGCGGGTGTGCTGCTGCGTTTCGTCCCCCTCACCGCCAGCCGCATGACCGGCATTGTCTCGCGCGGCGGCTCGATCATGGCCAAATGGTGCCTCGCCCACCACAAGGAAAACTTGCTCTACACCCACTGGGATGAAATCTGCGAAATCATGGCCGCCTACGATGTGAGCTTCTCCATCGGCGACGGACTCCGCCCCGGCTCCATCGCCGACGCCAACGACAAAGCCCAATTCGGTGAACTGGAAGTCCAAGGCGAACTCACCCGCCGCGCATGGGAGCACGGCGTTCAGGTCATGAACGAAGGACCCGGCCACGTGCCCATGCACATGATTGAGGAAAACATGGCCAAACAACTCGAATGGTGCCACGAAGCCCCCTTCTACACGCTCGGGCCCCTAACCACCGACATCGCGCCGGGCTACGACCACATCACGTCCGGGATCGGAGCCGCCATGATCGGTTGGTATGGTTGCGCCATGCTCTGTTACGTCACCCCCAAAGAACACCTCGGCCTGCCTAACAAGGACGACGTGAAAGCCGGTGTCATCACTTACAAACTCGCCGCCCACGCCGCCGACCTCGCCAAAGGCCATCCCGGCGCCCAATACCGCGACAACGCCATCTCCAAGGCCCGCTTCGAATTCAGATGGGAAGACCAGTTCAATCTCGGACTCGACCCCGTCACCGCCCGCGCCTTCCACGATGCCACTCTACCCCAGGAAGGGGCCAAAACCGCTCACTTCTGCTCGATGTGCGGTCCCCACTTCTGCTCCATGAAAATCACCGAGGACGTGAGGAAGTATGCGGCAGAGCAAGCCATCTCCGAAGAAGAAGCCCTCGCCAAAGGCATGGAGGACAAAGCGAAAGAGTTCGTCGAGAAAGGGGCGGAAGTGTATCAGGAGGTGTGAGAACAAAAATAGGTCCTATCAGACCTATATGACCTATTGGTCCTACCCCCCCCTCCCACTCCAACACCCATGCCACCCCCGGAGCCACCAGCAAAGCCTTCCGGCTTCCTCCATCAGGGCGGCAACGACCGGGAACTGCTGTCCTAGAGGAAGTCGGAGATCATCTACGATTTCACCTTCCGCTTCTGCGAACGTTTCCTAAAGCTTGGCGACCGCACCATTGACCAGATGGTCCAAGCGGCCCGGTCAGGAAAACAAAATATCGCCGAAGGAAGCAAGGGCTCGGTTACCTCAACCGAAACGGAAATCAAACTGAAACGTCCCCCTCCAGAGCTGGACAGGTGACAAGAGCACAACCATGGGGGAGGATCTCTCCCGGATTCTGGCGCAGTGGAGGCGTAGCCGTAGCGAAGCAAGACTGCGGGACGCGATCCCAAAGCCATCCAAAGAACCTATCCTGACCGACATGCCTGAACCCGAATCCGCCGCGACGACGGCAAACGCATGATCCTCGGCGTCAGTTGCGCGCTCTCCGAGGCCGAAGTCCACTGGCGCGGATTCCTCGTCTGGCTCAAGGAGCGCGGCATCGGCATTCCCGACCTCATCGTCTCCGATGCCCAC
>JBJTQJ010000123.1:0-33763 GCA_046075565.1 Verrucomicrobiales bacterium
CAAGCAGGGGGAGTTGCTTTCCAAGGCCGTGCAAAACGGTGATGTCACGGGTGCCGGCGGCTTTGTCCACGACTCCGGCGACCATGAAGAGCGCCGCTTTGTAAAGCGCGTGCACGATGAGGAAGACCATGGCCGCCTGGACCGCGAGATCGGTTCCAATTCCCAACAGCACAACAAGCGTGCCGAGCGCACTCATGGTCGAGTAGGCGAGAAGGCGCTTCAGGTCGGTTTGCGCGAGGGCAAAGATGGCACCCGCAAACATGGTGAGGGCACCAAGGGGCAATAGCACGGCCGACCATGCCGGCCAGGATGAAAAAACCGGGCTGACCTTCGCGAGGAGATAGACACCGGCCTTGACCATGGTCGCCGAATGCAGATAAGCGCTCACCGGCGTCGGTGCCACCATGGCTCCGGGCAACCAAAAGTGGAATGGCACCTGTGCCGACTTTGTCACCGCGCCAAGAAGGATGAGAGCGAGAATCCAATGGGCCGCCGGATGCGCGCGCACGGCCTCGGCATGAGCGGCGAGTTCGGAAATTCTCCATGTGCCTGCCGCATCGGCGAGCAGGATAAATCCCGCTAACATGGCGACGCCACCGAAACCGGTGATCAGCAAAGCCCGTAAGGCCGCCTTGCGCGCGTCGGCCGAATCATGGGCAAGTCCGATCAGCAAATAACTCGCCAGACTTGTCATCTCCCAGAACACAAAGAGGACGAGCAGATGGTCCGCGCCCGCCAGACCGAGCATGGCGAGCATGAATAGATGGATGAAGCCGAAAAACGGGGCAGCGTGGGGCGATCCCTTCAAGTATCCACCTCCATAAATCAGGATCAGCGCGCCAATGGAAGCGACAAGCACGGAAAGCAACAGACCAACCCCGTCGAGGCGGAAATCGAGGGTCAAACCGAGGGCGGGCACCCACTCGAATGAGGATGAGGGGAGTTGCCCCGCGCCGACCCCGGGCACCCGGGCCATCAACCAGACCGCCAAGGCCGCCGGCACCAAAGCCGACAACCACCCGGTCAAACGGGCATTTCGAGCCGCGAGCTGCGGCCAGACCACTGCCCCGGCGGCCACCGCCGCCATCGCCAAGAGATATGGATCCGCTCCGTCCATCGCGCGCTGACGCTACGATATGCGCGAATCATTCGTGCATTCTTTTTCGTAAATCGGGACGAAATTCTACCCGGTCCGCGACTGGAACACCAGTTCTGCCGCCAAACCTTGAGTTTTGCTTCGCGCGAGGCCAAATTGGCCGTAGATGGAGTCCCCCGCCCCGCGCCATGTGGTCTTTTTCGACCACGCCTGCCTGCTGTGTAACGGCACGGTTCGATTTCTCATGGCGCGCGACCACCGGGATGTCTTGCGATTCGCCCCTCTGCAAGGACCGACGGCCCGGGAAATGTTTTCACGTCATCCGGAGGCCGCCCAGGACCCGGAAGCTCTCACCTCGCTGGTGTTGGCGGAAGAGCATAGCCACCCTAACGAGCGCGTGACCATGAGATCCACGGCCGTGGCAAGAGTGCTGCGCAAAGTCGGCGGCTTTTGGGGATTCCTTGGCTTGCTCCTCTCCGTTATCCCGCGGCCGCTCCGCGACTGGGGATACAATATCGTAGCACGCCACCGCATCCGATGGTTCGGTATCGCCACCCCCGACACCTGCCCGCTGCCCACCCCCGAGCAGGCGCGAAAGCTGTTGCCGTAAAGGCAGTGGCCGCTCCCCAAAATCCCGACCCTCGTAAAAACCCTCAATGCTCGTAGTCGAGATGGGGGTAATCGGTAACCTGCTCGAGACGCACGCCATAAAGCGCAGCGAGATCCGAGGAATCCGAATCCGGATAAGGGTCGCGGAAGTAGACCTCTTTTACCCCATAGGCGCAGAGCATCTGCATGCAGGAGGTACATGGCTGGGCGGTCACGGCGACCAATTTGGCCTCGCCACGTCGGAACAAGGAACAAAGGTTCACCTCGGCATGGATCATGAACTTGCGACGCTGGTCCCGGTCGTCCCAGAACCCGACGGGAGCCTCAAATTTCGGAGGCAGACCGTTGTAGGCCGTACCGATGACCCGGTTGTCCCAATCCAGCGCGGCCGCCCCGACACGGCGATAGGGGTCCTCGGAGCGCAAGGAGGCCACATGGGCAAGGGCCATGGCGTAACGGGGGATCTCAAGGCGGGGCATGAACCGCAAACATTCCCTCTCCCGGCCGTCCGCGCAAGTTGAGGGAGCAGGGCTTGATTCCAAGACGTTTCGGACGCATGCTAGAAAATGCCACGAATCCTATCCCGAACCCTCGCTCTCATCGCAGCGTCCGCAGTCCTGCTGGTCTCCTGCCGAAAAGAAGTGCCCGCGCCCGTCGCCACGGATGCCAGCGCCACGCTCAAGGTGCCCGAGATGCATTGTGCGAGTTGTGTTGGCACCATCCGGGCCGCCTTGCGCGGCGTGCCGGGGGTTGACGCCACTCCGGTTTTCGATTTGGAAAAAAGGGAGGTCTCGGTGAAATGGGCGAGTGCGCAAGTGGATCGCGCCGCCATCGAATCCGCCATCGTGAAATCCGGATTCAAGGTCGAGTCCGGTGATCCCGAGGACCCGGCGCCTGTCCCCTGATCCGGCATTTCCATGCGCCCGCCGTTCGCCTACGTCTTCGAGCGTTTCCCCTCGTTCACGCAGACCTTCTGCGTCCGCGAGGTGCTGGAATTGCGGCGGCAGGGAATCAAGCCCTTGTTATTTTCCATCCATGACACATCCGACGAAGACATCCGTCATTTTCCGGAAGAATTGCGCCGCGATGTGATCACCCTGCCCCAGGGCGAAGCGCTGGTCGAGGAAGTGAAAACCCTCAAGTCGGCCAATTTGCTGCCGCAGAAGGCCGTGCTCACCCTCCGCCACTGGGGGGAAAAACCTGACAAACGCCGCGTGCATGAAGCCGCGTGGATCGGGCACCAACTCGCGGCCGCCGGTGTCCGGCACGCCCATGCCCACTTCGGTGGATTGGCGGCGCGCACTTGCTGGTGGTTGAAAGAGTTCCACGCCATCACCTACAGTTTCACCGGCCACGCCAACGATATCCTCTGCCCGGATCCCTTTGAAGTGTCGCGGCAAAAACTCATCGACGATGCTGCGGTCGTGGTCACGGTGAGCGACTTCACCGCCCGCCACCTCCGCAAAACCTATGGCGGCGGACGCAAAATCAAGCGTGTGTATAATGGACTCGACCTGGAGCCGATCATTGGCGGCATTGGCTCCCGGAAAAAGGAACAACCGCCCCTCATCCTGAGTGTAGGGCGTCTGACCCCGAAAAAGGGATTCTCCGATCTCATTGCCGCCTGCGCCATCCTCCGGGAGCAAAGGCGGGAATTCCGCTGCGAAATCACCGGCACCGGAGAACTGGAGGATGACCTCACAGCCCGCATCCAATCCGCCGGACTGAACGGCACCGTGACGTTAACCGGTCCCAAACCGATGGCGTGGATCATCGACCGTCTCCACGAATCCTCCCTTTTCGCACTCGCCTGCGCCACCGAGGAGGACGGCGGCATGGACAATCTCCCCACCGTAATCATGGAAGCCATGGCCGCCGCCCTGCCCTGTGTCTCGACCCGCCTCGCCGGCGTGCCGGAAATGGTCGTCGACGGCGAAACCGGCCTGCTCGTGCCGGAAAAAAATCCCCAAGCCCTCGCTTCCGCCATCGCCCGTCTGCTCGATCATCCGGAAGAAGCTGCCCGTTTCGGTCAGGCCGGGCTGACCCGAGCCAAGGCGCTGTTCGATCAAAAAGTCACCGCCCGCCATCTCCTGCGATCGCTTGTCTCGCGTGGCAAGGTTCGTCTGCCAGCAGGAAAGTGGCTAACAGATCCTGCGCTCGTGCTGGCGAAGCTGGCGAGGTGATTGATTGGTCTCAACATCGACTAGCGGAAGAGCCGTTCGGGTTCAGTCTCTGCGAGGTGCCACGCCAATGGCGGCAAAAGCGTTTCGCTTTGCCGGGCAGCATCCTTGAACCTTAAAGGGAAAATGGAACCGCGAATGGACACGAATCAGCACGAATTTTGAAAGGATTATGACGAAAGCACGCCTCATCTTACGGGTGAGTGAAGCCCTTTCCATAAACATCTGATTTTCAGGTTTTTATTCGTGTTCCTTCGTGTCAATTCGTGGTTTTCAGGTTGCAAGGAAAGTGATGGAGGCACAAAAAAACCCGACCGGCGAGCCGGTCGGGTTTCGAATTTTACTAGAGACGACGGCTATTATTTGGCCGGAATCGTCATCGGAGCCGGGGTCGGGGCCGGTTGAGTTTGTTGGCAGGAGGCGCCGAAAACGGCGGCCACGACGGCGGCGAGAAGTGCGAATTTTTTCATAAGGCCGCTATTATTGCCTGTTACGGGGGAAATTGCAATGGCAAGTTCTGGCCGGGATGGAAATTCAGTGAATTTCCTGCACTGTCGCCGTGACGGATTTGCCATCCACTTGAATTCGATACTGTTTTCCCGGACCAGCGGCCGCAGGCGCGGATGAAACTGGAGCGGGGGCGGGCGCGGGCGGGCGGACCTCCGCCACCGGTGCCGCCGGTTGCGGTTTTTTCGGTTCGTAGATCTTGGCGAGTTGTTCCGGGAACATGGCGTGGATGACACAATGCTCGTCTTCGTCCTTGAGCCCCTTGGCCTGGAGTTCTTTCCGGAGGTCCTCCATGTGTTTTTGCTCGGCTCCGGGCGCGTCGGTCGGGCGACGGGTAATCGGGTCCTTGCCGCTGATTTTCGCAGCCAAAGCCTGGACTTCCGGATTCACCGGAGCGGGAGTCGTGCCGTAATATCCGAGGGCGATATCCATGGCCTGCGGGGAGAAATTTTTCCACCGGCCGAACTTCACGTTGAGCATGGCTTGCACCCCAACGATCTGGGAAGTCGGCGTCACCAGCGGAATCCATCCCAGCGCCTCCCGCACGACCGGGATCTCGCGGAATACCTCGTCGAATTTATTCTCCATCCCCTGCTGCTTCAGTTGGGTGCGGAAATTCGAGAGCATTCCTCCGGGCACTTGATAGACCAAGGTGTCGGTGTCCACGACCTCGTTGGCATGGCTCGTGAATTCCTTCATCTCGGCGTAAACTGTTTCCAAGTGGGTTCGCACACGAGCCAAGGCCGCGAGCTGATCACCACCGAAGGCAGGCTTGCGCGGGTGGTCCTCAAGCAACGCGAGCATCCGCGCCGTATCGGGCTGGCCCGTGCCATTGGCGAAAGGCACCACGGAAACATCAACGGCATCCACACCGGCTTCAATGGAAGCGAGATAAGTCGGAGCTCCAAGACCTGCCGTGTCGTGGGTGTGAATCCAAACGGGAATCTTCAGGCTCGCTTTCAGCCCCTCGATGATGGCGCGGGCGCGCTGTGGCGGAATGAGTCCGGCCATGTCCTTGATGACGATGGCATCACAGCCCATGGTGGCGAGGCGCTTGCCGAGCTCAATGAATGCCGGGATGGTATGAACAGGGCTTGTCGTGTAACAGATCGTGCCGTGAGCCTGGGCTCCGGCCGCCTTGGCGGCGCGGATGGCCGTTTCCATGTTTCGCGGATCGTTGAGGGCATCGAAGACCAGGAAGATGTTCATCCCGTGGGCGGCGGAAAGGCGCACGAACCCCTCGACCACGTCATCGGGGAAATGCGCATACTGCACGATATTCTGCCCGCGCAGGAGCATCATGTGCGGCGTCTTTGGGCAGGCCTTCTTCAGAGCGTCGAGGCGATCGAAGGGAAATTCCCCGAGGAAACGGAGGCCCGCGTCGATGGTGGCACCTCCTCAGGTTTCAAGGGCTCCGAAGCCCATCCCATCGAGGTCGGCGCAGACCGGAAGCATCTGGGTGGTCGTCATGCGGGTGGCAGCCAGGCTCTGGTGACCGTCGCGAAGAACTGTATTGTTGAAAATCACCGGTTTCATGAGTGTGGAAAGACTAACGCGATTTCCAACGGGCGCGCAAGCCGGAGCGCTCAAGGAATTCCGCTTATCCGCCGATTTAATTCGCATTTCTCCTAGCCACCCGTTGGCTTGGTCCCATTGGGACCGGAGAAGCCAGTTGTGCGACTTCCTGCGCGGACAGATGCCGCCAGCTGCCCTTGGCTAGATCACCGAGGGGAACTCCTCCGATGGCCACGCGGATGAGACGCAGGACTTCCATGCCGAGCGATTCGATGATCCTCCGGATCTGCCGGTTTTTGCCCTCCTCGAGGACGACTTCCAACCATGCGGTCTTGCCGCCGCAACGCAGCAATTGAACACCGGCAACCGCCATGACCTCGCCCGGATCGGTTTCGACTCCCGCTTTCATGGCCTCCAGGTCGTGCTCGGAAGGCGGTGGTTTGACCTGCACATGGTAGGTCTTGGCCAGATGCGATTCCGGGGAGGTGATTCGGTCGGCCCAGAGCGTGTCATTGGTGAAGAGCAACATGCCTTCGCTCGCCTTGTCGAGCCGGCCAACCGGAACCAGCCTGGGCAAAGCGGCGCCTTCGAAACAGGAGAAAACCGTGTCCCGCCCCAATTCGTCGGCGGTGGTGGTCACCAGTCCTCGGGGCTTGTTCAGCACAATATAGACTCCGCATTCTTGTCGCGCGGAAACGGCATTCCCATCAACAGAGATCGCCGGCTCGTCGAGTCTTGTCCGGGTCTCTGGATCGGTAATCAGTTTTCCCCGCACCCGCACTCGCCCCGCGCGGATCCATTCATTCGCCTCGGAACGAGAGCAGATGCCCCGCTTCGAAAGCACGCGGGCAAGACCATGGAAAGCGGACATGCTTCAATGCTTGGTTGTGGGTGTGTCTGCCGACGGCCATTCGCCGGTGCGCCGGAAAAAGGCGATTAGTTCCTCCACGTTCTCGCGACCCTTGAAATAACGAAGGTCGTCTGGCGCGACCCATCCCAACCGTTTGCTATGCTCGTAGGCTTCAAGGGAGAGTTTCAACCAACGGGTTGCTGCCTCGGTATCTCCCATTTGCCAGGCCTCGATGGCGCGATCACGCCGCGCCTCACCCCATTTCATCCAAGCGCGGTAGTAGAATTCACGGTGTTTCCCGCGCTCCGCTGCGATCGCAAAGTCCTCATCCGCCTTCGCATAGCGCCCCATCTTCTGGAAAAGCGACGCCCGCTCAAGCCGTGCGTCCAGACTCTCGGGGAATGCCTCCAGCGCCTTGTTGAACCAATCAAGCGCCTTCTCGCGCAAGGCCAAGGCCTTCTCGGCTTCCGACACGTCCGCAACCGCCAGAGCGAATCCGCCGGCGTGGTAGAAGAACGGATACCGCGGAACCAAACGCGCCTGCTCCTCAGCGATCTCCAGATACTTGTCAGGTTGGATTTGGTCTTTACTGTAGGCCGAGAAGGCGAGATAGGATCGGGCGGTGGCGAGGCCGTAATTAAATCCCGGAAAAATCAGATAAACCGAACAGGCGATCACGGGCAGGGAACCGAGCCACCGAGCGAATCCCGCCGGACCAGGCTTTTCATCCGCCGACTGGTTACGGATGGAAGAAAGCCCTCCCAGCATGAGGCCGAGCAGCACTACCATAGGCGCGAAATGGCCGCTGAAGCTGAATGCCACGTCGCCGAGGAACGCGACTCCAGCCCCCAGACAACCGAGACACCAGGCGAGTTTTGCGCGGCCATCCCGACTTTGATCCCGACGAGCCAACACTGCCGCCCTCGAGAAAGCATGGACCAAGGCGGCGCCCACCAGAGCGAGAACAACGAGCAAACCCAAGAAGCCATAGTCAGCCAGAACTTGAACATATTCGCTGTGGGCGTATTCGGGATCTTTGTCCATGTCTTGGAAGCCCGATTCCCAGAACTCGAAACTGCGGTAGCTAAAGGTCCGGCTTCCAGTGCCGGTCAGAGGTGATTCAAGAAACTGGGAAAGCCCGGTTTTCCAATACAACTGTCGGTTTCCGGTTTCGCTGAACAATGTCCGCACCTCTCCTGACTCGGTGCGCATGGCGGCCAACCTGGGCAGCCATTCCGAAATACCCCAGCCGAGCCCCCCCATGAGAACAAAAATACCAATCGCGGCCGCTCCCTTCTTCCAGCCCGGTGCCCGCCACCGGGCGACCACCACGAGAGTGGCGACAAACAAGGTTGCCACCCCCAGTCCCGCGCCGACCAGTGATGCCCGGCAGAAAGACAGTAGCACTCCGAGTCCGGCCGCCAACATTCCGATACCCGCCCAGGAACGCCCGACAAAAGAACCACCACGAAAAAAGAAACTGCCCGCTGCCAAGAGCAGAAGCATGACACTCCATGTCCCGAAAGGATTCGGGTGGAAAAAGAATCCGCTCGCGCGCGCTTCTTCAAGCGGACGATACAACCCGAAAGACGAAAGGATGGTGAATCTGGGGTAACCTGTGACATGGAGAAGGCCAATCACGGTCCCGGCAACAGCCAGCACCCATAACCACGGCTCAAGCCAACGCACCCGGCCCGAGAACCAGGTCATGCCGAACCCGGCGCCGAATCCCGCGATGAGGAACAAATCCATATCGGCCAAATGAGGAGTCGGAGAAAAAAACGCACGCCCAGCCAGATAAGCAATAGCGGCAAACACCGTCCACGGAAGAAAGCCCGCCCGAGGCATTGTGCCCGCTTTGGCGGCTCCAATCACAGCGAGGATCAGCCCTGCCCCGCAAAGTGGCAACCCCAGCATGTGAAACGGAATGTCGGGAGCGGTTCCGATAAGGCAGACCATGAGGAAACCGAAGAGAAACAACCCCTTGCTGAGTATGTCGAGGAATTTCATGAAATTGGAAGTCATAGGGGCATGAGGGTCTGTTTCAGGGTGCCCATGGTGCGCTCAAACGACCGAGGTGATTGGCAAACGCGTGGGTTGCTGCCAACCACAGGATACCAAGCCGACGAAAAGGTTTCCGATCATGGCGGAAGATACAGAACATGGTGATGAAGAGCACCGCGAGGGTGGAAATGATTCCTTGTCGTTTTGTCCTCCAGATACGATTCCTTGCCAGATAATACAACTTCCAGTCGGCGACATTTGGATCCCAGAAAAACGATTTGCCCGCGATTCTCAATTCGCGCAACCCTACCGGGCCAGGGTGCGTGAGTCTGGCCGCCGGAACGAAGAGAAAACGGGCGCCCGCTTTCTGCAGCCGATCCGAATACTCGTCATCTTCACCGCGAATGAAGAGTTCACCGGGAACGGGTCCCGCTTTCGCGATGAGACTCCTGCCAACGAGCGTCCCGGTCCACACGGGAACCGAAATATGCCTGTCCCCTGCCGGCAAGAGATCCATCCTTCGAAAAATCGCCTTCTTCCCGCCTTGAATCAGGGCGACAGGCCAGGAAAGATCGCGGCGGATCGGGTCAATCTGCAAGGGATGAGGGATATCGTCCGGGAATTCCCGCGCTGCGCACAGGATCTCCAACGCGGCGGGCTCGGGCCATGAATCATCGTCGAGAATCCAACACGCCTCGCAACCATGCTGGAGAGCGATCGCCATGGCTTCTTCGACCCCGCCGGCGTTTCCCCGGTTGGTCGCCATGGGATGCAGGACCAGCTGAAAGGGCAACGGTTCCAAGGCCCTCAGCCCTTCCATCGTGCCGTCTGCGGGATCATTACAGGCCACGACCAGCATGGATGGGAGCATGGTCTGCCCGGCCAGTGCCTTCGCGCAAGCCGCTGCCGTTTCTGGCCGTCCCATTGTGGCAAAAATCCCGGCAACGGATAGTGTGTCATTCACGCTTGTCGGTGTAACCTTCATACCCCGCGCATTTTCTCCCAGGCTCGAGTCAGAACCGCCCACGCAACCGCCGGTAGTCCCCATCGTTGCATTCGTCGCACATGTCGGAACTGCCGTGTTTTTTGCGCGATTGCATGCGCGCCAACCGTGTAATTCGCATGATAAATCACCATTGGCACGCGCGGTGGCCAGCCATGTGTGCGCGCCACAAATTCAACCGGCAAATAACCCCAGCTTATCGTGTTTGCTTCCATCAACATCTCGTTGATTACCGCCTGCTCGTTCTTTTCTCTCTCCGCATCTAGCCTGCTTGCAACTTCCCGGAAAAAACCGGCGGTGAGCGGACCACAATGCATCAGGATGAATCCGGTGTTGACCTCCCCGGGAGCGCGGGTCTCGCGTTGGAAGAAGATGCGGTTTTTCCCGGCCACTGCAACTACGGCCTCCACTTCCCGCTTAACAGCCGCCGACATCAGGATATCCACGTCGGACCAGACGATCCACTCGCCGGGATTCTCCTCGATCGAGCGTGCCACTCGATCCATTTTTGCGCGGATGCAGCGCAGGAACTCCTCACTAAGAAAATCGCCCGCTCCGGATATTGGCAACAGCTCGGCTACTACCTCAATGCCCGCGGGCATCGATGGCAAAAACCAATCCCGATATAGCACTTCATGGGCAGGCGTGTAGACACAGTGGATCTTCAGCTGACTCGCCATCTTCTCTCGTTCCATTTTCAGGTTATGAACGGGTCTGACGGGATTTTGATCAGGCAATTCAGAAGCCCCCCCCAACCCTGCCGATGGCATGGAGAAACGAGGGCACGCCAGGCTTTGCGGAGAGGCTCCGGCAGCGTTCTTACCAGTGATCTCCTTCCAGTCTTCCGGGCCGGGGAGAAAGATACTTGCGAACCACCTTCCAACTCCTTGCCACCAGATAGAGCAAGCCGTCCGACAGACCATTCAAATAGGGATCTTCCGAAGGAGTGAACCCGTGAATCCGACGAATCGCCCGGCTCTCCGCATGCTGGTGCTCTGCGGCGATGGCATGATCCATGTTTACTGGCTTGCCAGCGAGGCGGATGGATTGATTCTTTCCGTGCCACCGGAAATCGGCGAGCACCATGGGAAGGTAATGGAACGTCAATCCAACCGATGAAAGGCGCGCGTAAAATTCTCCATCCATGACGTAATGGAAATCTTCCCTCAAACGATGTCCAGCATCCAACACGGTTGACCTACGCAAGAAGCAAGCCGTTGAAGGAATATAGCAACAGTGGTGGACCGAGACAAATCGCGACCATGGCAAAATTCGCACGGTCTTCAGACGTGCGCCATCCGGTCCGACAAAGTCAAAAGCGCCGTAGACAAGATCCGCTTTGTCCATGGCGGCAAGGGCTTCCTTTGCCGCCCGCAACGCCCCTGGCTTCAGCCGATCATCGGAGTTCAGCCACATGACCCAGTCTCCGCGGGCCAGATCAAATCCCTTGTTTATGGCATCTGAAATCCCATGGTCTTCGCCAGCCAGAACACGGACGTTTGGAAATTTACCGGCTATAGCCAGACTGTCGTCATCCGACCCGCCGTCCACGAGAATATGCTCGACTGCCACCCCCTCTTGGCACGCCACACTTTCCAAGCATTCGAGCAGGTATCTTCCTCCGTTGAGGTTTGGCGTTATAATCGTAAAATCCGGTTTCATACAATCTCCTTTTTGTCTCGCGGCAGCTGATTGGCGGCGAGTGAGAGTATCTTCTCCGCCACACGAGTGGAATGGAGACGGAGAGTCCAGATTCCTGATATTCGGACCGGATCGCGAAGCCCATTTCTCCACGCCTCCAATTCGGAAATCAATGCGTTAGCGTGTCCGCTTACGGAATCCTCTCCGGCGAGCCTTCCACAATTCTCCCCGCAGAACCAGGGAAATGAGGTCAGGGTGGGAAGATCGGCAGCAACAATCGAACACCCGGAACATAGTGCCTCCCCACTCGCAATGTGGAAGCTTTCGAAGGCCGAGGGGCAATAGAGTGTCTTTGTCGAACGCATGATCGCCGCTATTTGTTCCGGGAGCAAGCGGCCATGGAGCCTAGTCCGTGCTTTGTGGTCTTCTGCCAGGCAGCCGTGCCAAGCGGAAAGTTTTTCGCTTGGTTCGCCCGCAATATCGAACCGCACGGCGGGTTCGGCAGCAAGGACTCGCTCCACGACTTTCATGAGAAGAGATGTCCGCTTTTGTCGTTCATCTTTCCATCGGCCAATCGCGAGAATGGCATCGTCACGCCCCCCACCCTTCTCCACGCGGAAGGCTTCGCAAACGGAGTGTGGCACAACCGCGACCCTATCCGCCAATTCTCCTCCTCCGTAGGTCCGGCACAAGCGTTTATAGTAATCTGCTGCAACAGGCGACACCGCCGCAATTACGTCCCCGCTGTTCAAGTGAGCGCGTCGCATGGGATCGGTTCTTGCAAGTCCATAGGTCAGCCCCTTCAGGATCCACCAAGCAAACCTCAGCCATCCTCCGGCAACACGCCCCGCACCCGAGGAGATCCAACGGTCCTTCAACCACAAGGAAGGACCGTTCAGCGGACTTACCACACCATTGCTGTCCTGGTTGAGAACCAGGAAAATCCCGGCCGCACGGATGGCCGCGGCCACTTTCCGGTATCGAGGATGGCCCCATGCATAAAGGACGACACCATCCGCCCGACATGCCTTCCACCAACCGGCGTCTTCAAGCGAAGAATAGGGAACCCGGAGCAGCTCCGGTAAATCGCCCGGCTGAGCTGGCCCCGGCATTACTGCCGTAGACTCCACCCCAAGATCCCTGAACCCCCGACTCAACAAACCGGAATCACGGGAGAAAAAATCCTCCCCACCGGAAAAGGAAACAGGCGTGCAGGTCAGCCAACGCATCAAGTTGTTGATTTGGTGAATATGAGGTTCGCGTTCGCGGCCCACCGCCGGCATCTCTCCGATCGTTGGAAAAGCATGTGGTCGAACCAGTGGCACATTTTTGTAATCCACTTCAGCCTTCTGGGAAAGCCCTTCGTGAAATACCCGAAGAGATTGAAAACCCTGACTTCACAGTGGGTGAAGTCTTCATTGAAAAACCTGAACTGAGAGAGATACAGATTACTTTCGTCACCAAACTCATGGCGCGCCATCCTAACCGCCCTTATGGCAGCCACCAACCAGTTATGGCCCATCGGCTCGAAGATGAAAACCAGTTTTCCCCCCGGTTTCAAAATGCGCGAGATTTGCCGCGATAAACCCCTCAAGTCGTGTGAAAGGTGGTGCAGAGCCGCCTGCCCGAAAACGACATCAAAACTGTTTTCCGGATAAGAGGAAAGATCAAACGCGTTACCGGCAACATATTCGAGATTTGAAAGGGTTTTTGCCGCCTCGACGGAAACCGGCGTCGTCGGAATATAAAGATCAAGTCCAATAATCGTTGCTAGGGGACAAACGCGGGCCAAAGCGGCCGCTTGGGTTCCACCCCCTCCACATATCTCCAGAATTCGGGCACCTCGCGCCCCGGCTTCACAAAGCACTTCATACCCGGAAAGAAATATCGGGTGATCGTTGGGATGGGCACCCTGCAATGATTCCAGCATCGCCGTGCAGATATCGGAACGACCAATGCCCGTTTCGTCAGCCGTAACATGGATAGAAAATTCAGGCATGGGCGGTCATTCGTATCTTCGCAGCGGGAACTTATATCTTGGCTGCTGGAGCGGAGGAGTTTCCAAGCATTTTTGGCGGGGGGGCATCGGATTGTCGTCAAAAAGACATGCTCGTGGAGACCACCACTACTCGGCATCGCAGATTTTCGATTCCCACTGAATCAGACAATTGGCACATAGTTTGTCGCTTGGTCCGAGGAGCGGGGATTCACGGACCAACTTCGCGTCAAGACCGGCCTTACGCAGTTCTCCCAGCAATTCCTCGTCAGTTCTGCCCCCGATACTTCCAGAGAAATGCCCCGCATTGCTTAGAATCAAGCCCTTGTCCGCCAAGCGGGCGAAATCCCTGATGTAGTCATTTTGAAGGTCACGATTCATTTCCGTCAGGGCATAATTGGAAACAAAGCAGTACTGGGCATCCGATTTCGGCGAGTCAGACAAATTCCCGCCCAAACCAAGTTCTGCCATCTGGATAGCCGCAGCTTTCCTCACTGCAGGCAAGTCAACATGCACGGAAAAAATCCCCGTGATAGCTGCCAGCATTGCACTCAGTCCTCCAAACCCAACCCCGATTTCAATCACCTTGCCACCTCTCGTGGTAAATCCATTCTTTTCCAACCAGATTGCGTGCGCAAGGTAGCGCAAGGAGGTCGGGCTCCATGGCTTGCTTGTTCCCAAAACCCAAGCCGGAACCTGGATCGGATTGCCCCAATCATTCGCACGGCGAGCCAGCGGATTCTCCAGCGCATCAGGCCGGACATTGGCAATCCAGTTTGCAAAATGAAGCCCGTCAGATGGACCCAAAGTCTCGACAACCTGCCGCACAAAGCGGCTTCGCCGGAAATTCTTGCTCGACCATCTTCCAGCCGCCAAGGCGGAACAAGCAGCTGGCCAGTCCATCGCGGCTGATATGCTGGCTGCTGGATATTCATTCTGCTCTATCGGTGGCACTTGCTTATGATCGAGGACTGCCGTGACTTCGCACCACACGCGATCCATGATCTTCTCATGAAATGGACGTTTCATTCTCTGATGGGCTTGAGCTTTGCCCGTGCAGTGATTTTTTGGGAGCGAAAGACGACGAGCGAGAGGACCAGGATTCCGCAAGAAATAGCGCTCACCAACCAACCAGCCCTCCGTAAGGGAGGATCATACACCATGTCCACGGTTCTGGCTTCGCTGGAAGGGCCAAGCTCCAGCACCATGGATTTGTCTGCCGCCCGCGTAGGTTCCATCCAGCCTCCCGAACCTATCCTGTATTTCCACCCGGCGGCGGCATTTTCCGCAATGCGGATACTGCAGATCCCCTGTGGAACATGGAGAAGACGTTTGTTTTCGAGCAAGAGGGACTCCTCCACTTCGACGCCTCGGAATGCCCCTCCATTCTGAAATGCCAGTTGGGCATCCGTATCCGTAAATCCCGCATAACGCGGGACGGCCTTCGGATTCCTGTAGAGATCCATGCTCCCGCCGGACCATATTTTTTCCCACGGCCGGGGAACCCCCTGATTGCCATGCCAGGTAATGAGGTGAGTCACGCCAACTCGGCCAAGTCTGGTGGCATTATCCTGGGTTTCGAACGGCTTCATCATGCCGTCAGGGATAATGCTGTCATAGCCGTGCACAGAAGCCACTTCGTAAACTGCCAGTAAATTTGGCACAAACGGAGTCAGCGCAAGGTGGGCCTCTGGATGGATCATTGTTGTTGTTCGGCCTCCCTTTCCCACATGCTCACGCAGTGCGGCCGACTCGGGGGTTTCGGCGAAGAGGGGCAAATCACTCCAGACTATCCACCGCGAAGCGAATATTGAAACATCCCCTAAGGCAGCTAGACCCACGGCGATGGACCCGATTCTGCGTCTGATGGTTGATGATGAAGCCATCATCCACAATCCGGCCAGCGCCAGACCGAAGAATGCCAAAGGCAATGCGTGGTTCATCGACCAGATGGCCAGACCGTCGATGAATCGATCCACACGCAGTCCCACCCATGTCTGATAATATCCGAATGAACCTCCACCGCCGTATGCAGACTGAATTTTGCTCCGCAATCCCGCGTTGATTTGGGGAAGTTGTAGCAATGCGCTTACCGCAAGCCACAGCGGGCAAATCACAGCGGCGCACTTGGCTATCCGCCGAAAGAGCCGTTTGATCTCGGTCCCATCTGCATGGCTCATGAAATGCGCAAATCCCAGTATCCCCCCGAGAATGAAGAGAAGCAGCAATCGTTGATACAAAAGACGAACCAACGGCGTGAGAGGTAGCAGGAGACCAATTGCCATCAGCAGTTTCGCGAGAAGTGGAGTTGATGGAAGCCGACAGGAAGCGATGGCAACCACCATGGGAATGGTGCCGAAGAAAGCGACATAGAACAATTCGCTCTTGAACAGCTTTAGAACATCCAGCGAGTCGCACCGCCCGAGAAGAGATGGAAAAATCTGGAACGGATATGACAGAGCGTTCAGGACAGGCTGGAGCGTCCCTGCCGGATACCAGCCCGGAGCGTGCCCATAAGTGCCAATGTGCAAGCCAAGACGGTTGCTTTCGATGAATGCCCCGATGCAGGGAACGAACATGAACCCAGCCAGCCCAACACCAAGGACGCCAAGAAAAAGATACCTGGGGAGAGAATCTCCTCGGCCAGCAAATTCGGCTTTGTTATCTTCGGGAAGCGAGCGGGCCGACGGGCTCAACCAGGAAATGCGCGAAACACCCGGCAACGTGGCCAGCCAGGCAACAATCCTTGCACGAAATTTTGTCGCCTGCTCCAACCAAACTGTCAAAACGACAATAGCCACCAGCGCGGAATGCTGGAGGGTGCCACCCAAAAATGCCAGGGCGAGGAAAATGGGAACGGTCAGATTGCTCGAGCGCTTCCCCTGATTCGAACGATCCAACGACCAAAACACCCAAGGAACCCAGCAAAACGAACCCAAGGCCCAACGGTGATAAACCCAGGTGACAAATTGCGAATTGGCAGCCCATAGAAGAGCGCCAACGACTGCCCACGTTGGGGAACAATCTCGTCCGCGCAGGAAAAAATACATCCCGAATGCTGCGACGAACACCTGACCGAGGATGCCGATATGCCAAGCGGTCTTGAAATCAAACCACCGGTGTAGTTGCATCGTCCAGTCATCGTATAACGCCATGGTGTTGGCATACTGGGCGGTTCCCCCGTAAGTCAGAGAACTCCAACCCACCCTGCCCTCACGTTGGAGATCACGTTCCGCTATCAACCGATACACGAGATATTGATCCACACCGTCCGAGACGAAATGATTTTTCGTATATCCCGCATTACTACCAGAGGCCCAGGGACTCATCATTTGGTTCTGCAAGTCCAAAGGAGCAAGAAAGCGTCCCGCTGCCCACCACGGCGAAAACCACGCCATGACCACGACAATGATGACCAGATGGGCCATCGTCAATCTACGGGTGCTCAGGGTCATTTCGCAGATGCTCGCTGGCGGTATTTCCAAGATGTTAGCAAAGCCTTGAGACCATCCCTCCAGTTGATTTTTTTTCCGTCGGAGTTGCGTCGAGGGTTATAGCTTATCGGAACTTCGGCGATTTCAAATCCACGGGTCAAAAGCTTCATCGTCAGTTCCGGCTCCCATGCGAAATCGTCGTTGTCAATAGACACACCTTCCAGCGCCGAACGATGGAAACATTTGTAGCAGGTTGGTTCATCGGTCAATTTGGAACCGGTAAGAAAATTGATCCACATCGTCACTGTAACTCCCCCCAGATATGCCAACACGTAGGAATGAGGGTGTTTCCCGGTGATCAAACCCAGGAAACCGGAGCGTCCCAACTCCTTCTCCCTGAGAATCCGCGATCCGTAAACGATCTTTTGCTCGCCCCTGAGAATCGGGGAAGCAACTTCCAGGATATCCGTCGGCTCATACTCGAGGTCGGCATCCTGAATGATTAGAATGTCGCCTTGGGCCGCCTTCATTGCTGTGCGGACAGCGGCTCCCTTGCCAAGGTTTTTTGGGTGCCGGATAAACACGACATTGGTGCCCTCCTTCCTCCTTTGAAAGTCTTGGATCACGTCCGCCGACGCGTCCGTCGAGCCGTCGTCAACAATGATCAATTCCTTTCCCACGCCGGCCGGCATCGCAAGGGAGGCCACACGCTCCAACAGAGTCCCCACGAGTGCTTTCTCGTTGAATACCGGAATTAGAATAGAAAGAGTCACGCTGATATGGTTGCGAAGGGGCGCGGCGGCCTGATACGGCTAATGGTGAAAACCAGCCAAGTGGAGGAATCTCACGATTGGACAGGACAGAAGAAACTCCCGCGTATTCCAACAGACCGGCACTCCGATAAAGAGTAGAACCCATGCTCTCTGCTGTAGCGAAGCCAGCAGAAAATGAAAATGACTGTTCTCAAGCATGGCTCTTCCAATTTTGTTCAACCAAGCAGGTGGGGATGCACCATTGGCATGGAGAATCATCGAACTGGCGAGCCAGAAAAAAAGCCAGCGGCCGTAGTCAAACCCAAGGAGGAACAAGGGACTGATGGCCGCGAACTGAACAAGCAGGATTCCTATGAGCCGCCCGTTCGGGCAATCCTCGCAAACCAAATTGAGCGAGAACGCTATGACAAGAAAGAACGAGGTGGTGAATAGCATCAACCACGCCAGCGGCTGATAAAGCCCGGAAGTCAGCAGATCCAACCCCAAGGACAAGCCTTTTTCCGGCGTCCAACCGATGGCCTGGATGGCTGCGGCGGGCTGGCATATTAACTCGCTTTCGGGATTGGTTGATTGCCAGAGGGGAAACCAAGAAATGTTTACCCGCCGCGCCGTTTCGACGTCGCCATGATTCAAAGCCGCCACGATGAAGCCACTCAGAAGCAGGCCGCCGATGACAATCCCTCGGTTCTTGAAATGAGCGGTAGTTCCTGACGACAAAGGCCAGGTGAAAACCACAAACGCCGGAAGCGCGAAAAAAACATACGCCTCATGAATTAGGACTGCTATTACCGAGATTAAGCTCGCCTGAACCATGGCCAGTGTGGTTGGCTTGGCAAGGCGTAACAAACGGAGACTCGTGAGAAAACACAGGAGCAGAAAACAATCTTTTCTTACAATAGAATCTTGACACGCGGGAAATGCGAGCACAAAGCAGGAGACAATGAAAACTGGATGGAAAGCATTCTTGGCCATCCGATAGAATAGAATCGAGAATACGACATAGACAACATACGAAAAGACCACAACGAGGCGGGTGGCGCGGATTCCTGTTAGATGTGCTAAGGCATGAAAGAGTTCACCCGAAAGCCCACGCCGCACGAATCCGCCTTGATAATTGATCAACCATTCGGTCAATTGCCAGCTATCGTGACCGAACTTTAAGGCTACGCTCCATTGAACAACCGAAGATATCGCGATGAGCGCCAGGAGCAGTCCGAACACAATACGGTTCATGATTGACTGAGACATAGGACGAACGGGAGTCTACCTCCGGATAAATAAAGCGTGGGGAGATCAATCCAGATCGAGAAAACCCCCGCCATGACCTTGCTTTCCGATAGTCGGATCACTCAAGTCACTCGCATGGTATAGGTCAGGCCCATGCACTTGCTGCCGTCGGGGCTTGGCGAGCCACGCCGCGCACCAAGAGAAGCTGCCATTACTCATGATGTGATTCGAATCAGTGACCATAAGCTCAATATCCCGAAGAATCGGGTCCGTCTTCGCCTCGTCGACGCACCGCGCTCCGCCAAGTTGCCCTTGACGCAGTGCAACGGGCCGGCGTCTGGCACAAACACCCTACAACGCTCCCCCCGCGCTTGCCTTCGTTTTCCTCGCCAAGAAGATTCCGCAGCCCCACTGGCAGCCGAAGGAAGTTTCCGCCTCGGGCGAACGCCAGTCCGCGTCCGGATGGAGATTCCCATGGTCATCCACGTAGTGGAAACCTTCGATGGAAAACTTCTCTTCAAGTAAACGCAGGATCGTGCTCGACGCGAAAACCCGATGCGCGTTGAATTCCACCCTCTGGGGACCGATGGGCACCGATAGATAGAGGATCCCACCGGGTTCAAGCATGTCTGTAAGATTCGCAAACGCCTTTTCATGGCCAATCGGGTCGATTGGATCGCCATAACGGCCCAACCCGAAGTGCTCGAGGGCATGGAGGCAGGACAAAGAATCACAGGAAGATTTCCATGATTCCGGCAAAGGAGCCATCAGGTCCAACCGGTGGAAGAGAATCGGGTGGGGCACTTCAGGATTCGATCGAATATCCAGCACCTCGATTTCCCGAAAAGCCGCGACATGGGCGACAAAGCCGTCCACCCTCGAACCCACATCCACATGGCGACGGGGATTGGCCTCATGAATGCGGCGCGCGACCAGCAGATCTTGGTGAAAGTAGTGACCACTTGCGTTTCCTCCGGTTTCCCCGGCCTCCGTTAGTATTGGCAAGTCGGGACCAGGAGGAAATGTTCCCGTGAGTCTGCCGCAGGATGCCTGCCGGAAAAATTCTTGTTTCTGCCGCCGGAACGCGGGCCAAGATTTTAAATTCGCGATCGCTACCTTGGGGGAAAACCCGCAGAATCGCAGAAGATTACCCGCGAACCGTCTCATCGCACACCTCCCTTGGGTTGAAAAAGTTCCCAGTGCGGCAGGCACTTTTCGCGGACGGGTGCGATAATGCCCTCGAACCATACCGGGGGAACCAACACAGTTTGCCCCGGCTTTCGTCCGAACCAGGCAGCCCACCAAGCGTAGCTGCTGTTCGAAAGAATGTGATGGTTTGCGCGGCTCATCAAAAACCAGTCAATCAGGGGATTGGATTTCGCCCCAGTGTGGTTTTCAATTTCGACATCTATTTCCGTGAACTGCTCCCGGCACCAATTCACATCATCGGAAAACACATGAAACCGACACCCCGAAATCCGTCTGCGCATTTCATCCATGGCTTGGCGGAAGTAACCGGGCCCAAGTAGATCCGCATTCGGATTGTTCACATAATCGCCGCGTCGGCAATGTACGGCAACACCACCGGGTGCCGCAATTCGCTCCCCCTCGCGGGCAATATCCTCGGACATGGACCATCTGGATGGGGCAAGTTCTGCATGCAACTCTACGTCGATCGAAGCAAAGTAAAGAGGGCTTTGGAAAAATCCGTGGAGTGTCGTGCCCGCTTGCATTTCCAGGATTTCGGGCCGGAAACTCAGGTCAGCGATGGGTTCACGGACAACTTTTCCTCCGAATATCTCCACAACCAATCGACCGGTGGATCGGTGAAACCATCTTGATACTGGCGTCGGATCCCGCCGATGGATAGCCTTCAGTGGCAACCTGAGGAGATGAGCAGATACCTTCCATGTTTCGCCATCGATCAGGGAAGAATCAAGAATGAGCGGTACGTCGAGCCGGGTCGCGATGGCCCGTCCGGCTGCATACTGGAAAAGATTGTTGCCCGATCGTCCGGATAAAATGACGCGGATTCCCTTCATGGCTTCTCGAGCGTGGTCGTTGCCCGCCCCACCCGCTCGAACTCCACGAGCATTCTTGCCGCCACGGCGGATGAAGCGTAAACCTCGCGCAATTTCAGGCCAGCCTCGCGGACCTCCAGAGGCTCCATGGCGAGAACGTCATCGAAAGCGGACCAGAAGGAGGATTCGTCATGCAGATGGAACCGTCCCCTGTTGGTCGCAGGCAAAAGGATCTCTTCGACAGAAGTGCCGGCCACGAAACAAACCGGTGTTCCCAGATAGTATGCTTCCAGCGCAGGCAGTCCGAAGCCTTCGATCTCCGAGGGGAGAATCAAAGCCCTGGCCATGCTGACTTCCCTGCGGAGTTCGGAATCCTCCAGGAATGGTCGGCAAATCACCCTAGGACAGGCATTTGCCAAGGCAGCGGCGTCCGGTGGCAATTTGCCCACGAGGTGCAAGGGTGGCAGCTCATGACCAGATGCGGTTTTGTCCGCCCACCAACGTAAGAGATGGGTGGTTCTCTTATGTGGTTCAGGGGAAGCCAGGTGTATCACATGCGAGCCTTTTTCATTCTGGAACGGTTGTGGCACCACCTCATAGATACATGGTTCGAAGGTCACGGTCACGGGCTTTCGGGTGAGCCCGTGGCGGTCCATGAATTGTTCAATTTGCTTTTTCGCCGTCTTGGAAACGGTAAGAATGGCATCCGCCTGCTCGATAGTATTCGCAAGCATGCGTGCCCAATAGACATATTCCGCGCGGTTTCGCCAACTCGGGTAGTTATCCCGGTAGTGCTGGATGATCGTGTCGTGAATCGTGACAACCTTGTATTTTCCTTTTAGACCGAACCATGGCAGGAATCCCTTGGGGTAATACCAGAGGTCCTGCGCGACGGGGGGTCTCGCGAAGAATAGATGGAAATGGTCGGCCAACAACCGGGCGGATTTTCCCCTCGTTCCAAAGGGAAGAACAGAACGAACCGCGGCCGTCTCGGGCCCCTGCTGGGAGCTAGTCGAACATACGGGAAAGATGTCCACACGCCCGGTGGCCGCCAATGCGTTCAGAACCGCCTCCGACATTCGGGCGATGCCGAGACTCCGATCATAACGGGGATTCTGGTCCGCCAGATAGACCCCCATCCGCAACACCCGATCCCGGATGATCGTCCGGGCTATGCCGACTGTTTGCCCGGGAATCTCGGGAGCCTCTTGGAACCCGGAGGGCAGGCTTTCCGCACTCCTCGCGAATGCCGACGCGACCATGCCGACAAATCGCTCGGGGCGGAACCACTTGCCGTAAAACTCCTTGGAGGCGGCGCTCAATTTCTCCCCGCCGGAAGAATTCTCCCTGAAAGAGATCAACTCATCGGCATAGATCGATGGCGATCGGATCGGAAGCAGTCGGGTGGATTCACAACCATCGAGCATGGCCGGAATACCGGCCCACTCGGTTGAAATGATTGGCAATCCGGCACCCAAAGCCTCCATGAGGACAATCGGCGAAGCCTCGGATGCATAATGGGTGGGAAAGAAGAAGACATCAGCTTTGGCGTAAGCATCCCACTTGTCGGCACCGGTCAACTGGCCCGTGAGTTCAACCGAATCCTGCACTCCAAGTTCAGTTCGAAGTCTGATGGTCTCTTCCTCGAATTCCGAAGAGAACCACTTGCCGACAATCTGAAACCTGAATTCACGTCCCCTACCCCGTTTGTTCAATTCGTTGGCGGTGCGGAGAATTTCCAGTACGCCTTTGCCCTCCTGGAGGCTTCCGAGGAAAAGCACCAGCGTCGGAAGGTCCGCCCCCTTCTTCTCCCGATGCATCTCCGGAACTTCGATGGCGCAGGGGCACCAGCTCCACCGTTTGGCATGGAAAACCTCATGGGGGGTGATTGTCTCAATCGCCACTTCGAGCGATTCATCGGCTTCTTCGTAGGCAAGTTTTGCCAATCGACGGCGCAACCACGAGCGAGTGGTGAAAACGGGCAAGCCGCTGGCATGGAAGATAAAAACCGTTGCTCCCGCCAGATGCCTTGTGGCACCTAGGAAAAAAACATCCCGCAGGAACGGGACCCACCTGGCACTCGCCGGCGGATAGAAGAGCGTTGTTCCCGGATTCGCCTTCAGGTATTTCCTCGCCCGCATCGTGAGTTGGAAAAGGTAGATCACCTTTTTCCACTGGAACCTTCCGACCTCGCTCATCTCCTCGCTGAATTCCATGCGCAGGCGATGCACATTGAAACCCGGCCAATCATGATCGAAAAGAATCTGGGTCGCCACCGCCTGGCCATGCCACGGCGGTGGCGTCTGGCCCATGAGCAGCACTTTGGGAAGACTTTGCATTGTCAAGATAAGCTATCCGCCGTTTGCAACAACACGACGAGCCACTCCCTTTGATCAAGGTATCCGGCACCGGTGTTGAGAGCCAGATTCGCAGCCAAGAGCTGGTCGGATCTCCCGGCCCAGCCATTTTCCTCCAGCCATTCCCTTGCCGGAGACGTGGAAAGGTTCCGGCGGATCCTCGTCACCGCTTCGTCCGGCGAATAATTCCCTCGAAACAGCACATCCTGGGTTATGAAGTGCGCCAGATCGAAACCGACAGCTCCTTCGGGAGCGCCACGCTCCCAGTCGTGCACAATGAGTTTTTCGTCCGCCCCCACACGCAGATTGGGCCTCGTCAGATCACCATGGCGAATGGAAACAGGAACCTTGTGGGTGCTTAGGTGTTCGAGAATCGCCGCGCCGGTGTTGGCCATGGAAAACCCTTTTTTGATCCATTGCCACTCGAGAAAGCCCTCCAAGGGGCGCCATTCCTCCTGCAGTCGCAACTCATTCAGAATCTCAAGTATCGGTTCGACGGCCTCTCCCTCCCACGACATCCCTTCCATCAACTTCATCCGAAGCATGACTCCTGCCTCCGATGTCTCAAGCGCGATCAACTCCGGAACTCTTGAATTGGCCTGCAACAATTGCAGCATTGATGCTTCGTTGGAAAGGATGCTCCCGGCATCCGGTCCACTGGCAAATTTGGCGACCTCCCATGCGCCATCCCTCTGCGAAAGAGTGACCGCACGCTCACAAAGATGCCCGGAACTTCCCACCAGAACTCCCACCGGCTTCGGATTCCGCGTGGCAGCCACACCGGCCTCCACCGTCACATGAGACGGTAAGAGAAAGCGATACAGGCCCAAGTTGACCGCCATCTCCAGGCACCGAGCAACGACTTTGGCCTTCGTTTTCTGGGGCTGATAGAGTTGCAAGGTCTTGGCCGCCGTCTCACGGTCCTCTGGAAGTGCGAGCAATACCCTCCCGTCACGGCGCAAAATCGCATGGCGGCATCCCGCGTTGACCCCGCTGGCCATCAAAACCGCCGCAAGGACATCTTCTCCCGAATCCCGGTCGCATTTCATGATGAAGATGATGACCGCACCCTGCCATTGGAGCTTGCCTGCGCCCGGAGGCGCGCAAGCACATCAGAAACAACCTCATCGAGAGACCGAGTCGCATCGATCACTTGGACGAGCTGGTTCTTACTGGCAAAACGCAGATAAGCCGCCCGCGAATTTTCAAGGGCGGCTTTGGGAACCTCACGCTTTCTGCTGAGCAAAACTTCCGGGGAGGCATCCAGGAAAAACACGGCATCCGGTTGCGGCATCCATCTGCTCGCCAATCGCGCCAGCCACATCGGGCCGCCATAGCGGTATCGGCGCGGATCAACAACCAAATCCGCATGGTAGCGGTCGAAGATCAAGAGCCCGTCGTTCGCCTGCCGACGCAGAGAGCGGAACCAGCCCACCCACCAATTCAAAGCGAGCCAGAAGAGCTTGAGCACTGAGGAGAAAATCCCGCGCGGTTTTTGCCCGTGCGGATCATCCACCCTCCGGTGAACCGATCCTTTCCCGGAATCGCCAAGGGCCACGGGACGCCAATGTCCCTGCGAGACTATTAGGCCGGCGGCGCGCGATTGTTCCGACACCGCTGCGATTACCGCCGATTTGCCTGATCCGTCACAGCCGAGGAATGCGATAAAAGGCATGGGTATTACACTTCACCCTTCGGCTGCGAACCCGGCTTGCGGGCGGCCACATGGATATCGGAACAAAGGGTGGGGAAGAACCTCAAAATCTTCTGGGAAAGGGCGGCCACCGTGTGGCGCACGACCTGTGGAACCGCGCCGAAAACCTGACTATCCCTGCCGATGAAGTTGCGACCGTAGCATGCCTCTACGACCAGAGAATTGCGCTCACAGATGTTCTTCAGGTCGGCGAGGATGGGTTCCCTCACATGACCGCGGAAGACCGGTTCCTCCTCATACCACTCATCGAGCGGCGACCAGTTGTTCATACCGAGGGGCACGGTGATGCGTTTCCGGATATTCGCGGCGTTGGGCGTGGCGAGAAACAACATGCCGCCGGGCTTGAGAATTCTTGTGATTTCCCGGAACAAACGTTTTGGAGAATTGTGCCAATGCTCCAGACAATGGAAACATGTCACGGCGTCAACGGAAGCGTCTTCAAATGGCAAGGGGGCCTTTAGGATGTCTTGCTCGAACATGGCGAAACGGTATTCCTCGCGATATCGTCTCAACAATTCTTCCGCCGGCCCTCGGTTGGAGTTGTCAACGCCACCGCCGCCGCCGTAATCGTCGACAAGATTCATCTCCGGCCCCATGGCAGCAACCAGCGGATTGAACCAATAAATCCCGGCTCCGAGGTCCACGATCCGCTTTCCTTCAGCGAGGATTCCGAAATCGTGCAACATCTGGCAGTAGAAGACAATCCGCTCCTCCAGGGGTTCTCCCTGATACTTCTTGCCTTCGAAAAATTCGTAGGTTCGTTCGATGGCTGGCTGCCAGTCGTTTCTTTGGGTTACAGAATGCATTTTTATTTGGAGATGTCGGGATTTAACCGCTGGGGCAAGAGATGGTTTCATTGTTTGGCATCCCCCGCCCGCTGCGTGGTTTAACGCTTGGCCAGGATAGCTGCCGCCAGCACATCGGCGAAGGCGGCTGCCCGGTCGGAAGACGGGGGAATGATGAGGTCGGAATGATCGGCGTGAGATGTGGAGGCCACCCTGAATCGGCGACGGCGCGAAGAAAATAGCTCGCAGAGGCATGCAGCGAACGGATGATCCCGATCCGCGACGACGAGTCCGCCCCGGAAGAGGCCGATGAGGCCGCGCAAGGGGGAAGCTCCGAGACGAACGCACTTCGCCTCGGGAAATGCCATCGACATTTTGCCGAAGAGTTCGTTCCAGTCAACCATATCGCCTGCGCCTGTAACTCTGAGGAATACCCCCGGTGGTGAAAGGAATCTTCGAATCACGCGCCCAAAGTCATGCCACCCATGGCAGACCGCTCGGATATTCATGCGCGGTGAAAACAACGTGCGGAAGATCAAATATCGCCGCAAACCACGGGAATCCTCGCGATTCAAAAACTTCCTGAAATTGGAGCCCTGAGGGTCGGGCAATTTTTCCTCTTCTTGGAGAAGTTGGGCGACCCGATTCTTGTAGCGCGGGGGCAGGCTGCCTTGCCAAGCAAGCCGATCGGCCATCACGAACCACTCCGAGCGCAGGGAAATCACTGCGACCCCGTCTCGTTCAGCCGCGCCTTCGAGCAAAGTCAAGGCATCGGCGATTTCGAAACAATACCAGCGCAACTCTCCATCCAGATCGATTCTGACAAGTTCGGAGCCAGGAGCCCAATAGACCAGACAGAGATTCGTGAACTCGATTCTGGCGATTTGACGGTATCCATGGAGCTGCGCCTCGATATCGAGCAATTTCTCGATGTCGGCCATCGCCTCAGGTTGCACCACCAAATCGACATCGCTCTTGGTAGAACCGAAAATTTCATCCGCATTGCGGGAGATACAATATTTCACACCCTCCGTGTTCAACCGGGAGAACACGCTCCGCAAAAAACTCTCCCGTGAGCCGGTCATCAGTTGGCGGGGTGCTTGCCCCGGATGAAACGACGACGCAGCGCCAGATAGAATTCCAGCGGCATGGCCGATCGGACCAGTTGTTTGGCCAAGTAGCGCATTCTCAATCCCCACAGGCCCTTACCGTCAAGCCACCCGGCGATGGTTCCCGCGGTGACCCCGTGGTGCACCACCAGACAATCCAAAGTCCCACGCAAGGGCAGCGGGTTATCACCCCATCGCATGGTCCGGAGAATATGCATTCCACAACCGGCGGCGGCTTCGACTACCTTTCGCGACAAGAATCCCCCGGGCGGGGCCAGGATCCGCGGACGTCGACCCGTCAATCGGTGGATTTCCCCGACACTGCAGGCCAGTTCATCTTCCAGCTCCTCCCTGGACATCCTGTCCATCCTGCGGTGCGAATGCCCATGGCATTCCACCGTGTGGCCAGCGGCGGCCAGCTCGCGGATTTGCACCGGATTCATGTAACCATCATTGCCAATCTTGGCGGTGCTGACAAAAAACACTCCCCGGAACCCATGCCGAACGAGCAGCGGAGCTACTGTGGAATAATGGTCGGATGTCCCGTCATCGAAATGGAGCATCACCGAGTCGCCATCCGCACCACCATCGAGGACATCGTCGGGAGCAGTCACCCGGCTCCCGCGCCCGGCCAAAACCTCCAGGTGTGCCGAGAAGTCCGCGGGGGTGACGGTGTAGAAATCGCGCCGCGGATCGGATTCCGAAATCCGGTGGTAATTGAGCACGATCATTTTTTTCGCGCGCAGAAGAAAAGGAAGACCTCCGAAAGCTCTTCCATCGAGTAGCGGGACAGAAATTCGGGGTGGATGTCAATTTCTGCCAGATCCTTGAGATCCTTCTCCGAACCCCGGATGATTTTGAAGTCGGCGATTTCGAATCCGGCTCGCTCCAACACCTCGCGGTAGTCTCTCGCCTTGAGGCGGTTGTACCACATCAGGCGGGAGTTCGCCTTGTTGTCCCAGTATTCCTTCGAGAAACGAAGATGGTTATAGCGCGATATCGAGGAATCCGAATTGGCGTGGATATCGAAGAGATGCGTTTCCGCCATAAAGTAGCTGCCGGGCTTCATCAGCCGGTGAATGATTTTCATGCAATCGTCAAGGATTGGTTGCTCGATGTGTAGAAGCACCTGGGAACTGGTCACCAGATCGGCCATCTCACCGGCTTTTTCCGCCCATTCCATGTATGGGGCATGGTATTCGATTCCATAGGCCCGAAGTAGTTCTTCCAAACCCGCTCCCGAGGCTGGAGCCTCCGGCAGGGAAGCCAGCGGAAGGGGGGGGACATGCCAGTCCTTGGAGATCTCGGCAACGAGAGACTCCGCTTCGCGGAAGGAAGACAACCTTAGCACTGGAAACAAATCCAGAAGCACCTGACCTCGCATGCCTTGCATGGCATAGTAGATTGGTATGGTGGGATGCCAACCCGCGCCAAAGTCCACGTGACGCATGGATCGGACGTCCTCCGGACACGTTCCATGCTCAATCAACCAACGGAGATAACGGTCGGCCAATTCCATTTTTTGACTGACTCTTATCGGTGTTGCGACGATGGATCTCGTGATATGCTTTTGTGCGAAGCGGTAGATCTCTTCTCCCGCCGGAATGCCCGACAATATACGGAACAACCGAGTTTTAATCTTCCAATTCATAGTAATTTGGCTCTTCTGTTATGGCACTTGTCAACTTCACGGTAGAGGCGGTCGATGGCTTCGAACTTTCCCTCCCATGAAAATTTGTTAATGGCTCTCTGGAAAGCGTTTTCCGCCAGCGCATCACCAAAAGCCGGGTCGGCCGCGAGTTTTTGCAAGCCGGCGCGGATTTCCGCAACCGTGGATTCTGGATCCCGCGTTGCAACGAGCACGGCGGAAGATGAATCCACCATTTCACCCGGTCCTGCCCAATCCAAAGCCAGGATCGGAATCCGTTTGGTCATGGCATCCAGAATCGCCGAGCCCCCGCTGTCTCGCAGGGCTGGAAAGACGAGAACGGAAGTTTGCTCGTAAATCCGCCCGAGTTCATCCCGCGGAATGTTGCCAAGAAAGGCAACATGTGGTGATACGCCAAGCCGTTCGGCTTCGGTTTTCCAAAAATCGAGCGCGGGCCCATTTCCTGCCACGTTCATCTTCCACTCCCTGCCAATGCCCTTGGACAATGCTTCAAAAACGAGGGGCAGGGCGCGGGTTGCCGCACACGCTCCAGCAAAGACGATTTCAAAGGTTTCGTTGGACCTGCGATCAAAGGTCTTCGCCAGATTCAAGTCTTCCTCCCGAATCGCGTTGGGAGCAACGACCCGGCACTTTGACTGGTATCGGGCGGGAAGAAAGGCGAGGGTGGTCCGGTTCGAAACGAGAATCGCGGATGCGGTTTTCAAGGATTGTTGAACCGCCGGACTCTTCAGGCACCATCGATTGATGGTTTGACGCCTCGCTTCGGCGGCCGCGAAGGGGCCGAGGTATTTTTCGAATCCCTGAGGCACGCTTTCCCCTCCCGCCACCGGCCCCCACACCGAAGGAATCCCCAACCTCGCGCAGAAAAACGGGATGCGGAATGTGTGGAAGGTGGTCTGATGCACGACGTCGAATGGTTTTTCCGAATGAAGCCGCCGGGCAACGTTTAAAGCCCGGCGCTGCCAGGCTCGTTTTCTCATCCACACTCCGATGCTTCCCAAACACTCGCTGCATCGCCGCAACCATCCCGGCAGGCCAACGGCATGGTATTCGATGCCACATTCGTGGGCCGCGGGTCGAATCACGGATTCCGCTTTGGGAGGAGCGAGCAAAACGACATCATGATGCCGCGCAGCCTCACGCGCCCAACCCCAACCGAGCCAATGCTCGCCACCTCCCTGCGGATCGCAGGCATAGGCAACCATGAGCACACGCAGTCTCTGCTTCATTCTCGGTTTGAAGCCGCGTTGATTTCTTCCGCCGCCTGGATGCCCTCCAGCATCGCGTCTTCCATGCCTCCATAATTCCAGCCACCCCAACGACCACAGGAACGGATATCAAAGCGGGCCAAACCTTCGAGAACCTGCAACCGCGCGGCTTCGTATTCGCGGTCAAAGACGACATAAGCGTGCGGAATCTTGCACAGCTCCATCAGGAGGATTTCATCCTGCTCGGAGAGGATTCTTCCGCGGATGAGGTCGCGGATGACCCGCTCCTTCAATTCCTCGGGCCGATCCCGGTAGGCCTCGAAACCACCGGAGATCTCGACATAGTAGCTGCGGCAACCTTCCGGAGCGAGAGCCGGATGCACCGCCGAATAGGAACCGACCCGGTAGAAGACAAATTCCGGTTCGGGAAAATACACCCAATGTTTGCCCGAACCCTCGGCTCCCGGACCGCGCACCCCGAGATCAAAATAGTGCACGGTGGTAGCGCGCAGTTTCGCCGCCGCGCTCGTTACGGATTCCGGCAATCCTCCGCACAATCGCAGGAAGTCGATGAGTGGCATCGTGTTGACCAGATGCTCGTAACAAACGGTTTCCCCCGTGCTCAGATTGGCCGTCTTGGCCAGAGGGTCCACGCTCGTGACACTCACGTTGTAACGTGGTTTGGTGGTCATTCCCTTTTCAAGAGCTTTGGGCAGAGCGCCGATCCCACCCTCCTTTGGGTAGATGAAGGTTGCATTGTAGCCGAGCGACTCCTTTGAATGGCCGAACGCCCCGTTGAGGATATCCTCCACCGATGGTTTCGGCACAAAACGCTCTGCATACCGCGGGGAAACCTCCTCGAGAGGCACGCCGAGAAGTTTCTCGTTGTATGGCGTCATAAAATGGCGCGCGATTCCCTCGCCAAAAAGCCGGATGATACATTCCGCGAAGCTCCGGGGAGGATGCTCCGGGGGCGACGCTCCGAAATCCTCAGGATGCCGGGCTTTCCATAACTCCTTGAGACACTCCAGCACGACCTCCCGGGGCAATCCATCGAGATTGGCCTGGAAGGGAAACAAAGTGAAAACTCCTTTGCTGTGAATGGCGGCGCGGCGCTCGTATTCGACCACGTTTTCACCGAGCGCGTTTCGCACGAGGTCTCTGGTTCGCGGATTCCTAAGGTGGAGCCAGTGGCCCGTGCCATCGCAAAGGAATCCGCCCTCCTTCAACCGGGAGCGCACGATACCTCCGGGTTCGGATTCTTTCTCCGCGATCAGGTGCTGTCCTTTCAGATGCAATCCACATGCGACGCCCGTGAGGCCCGCGCCAAGAATCAGTGTTTTCGTTTGGATGGTTTTGTCACTCATTTGGGGAATTATGGTGGCGGAAGACTTGCGGAAGAGCTATACAGGCTCTTGAGCAAACCGCGCTCGAGTCGAAAGTAGAACTGCAACAGGGCGTCCGCGGCATCCTCGAACTCGCGCACTCCACCGAATTGCCAGCCGTAAGCCCGCCGGATGGCTTTTACTTCGGCGATTTGCTTTTGCAGGGCCAAAATGCCGCTCATGTCGGAGGAATCTAGATGGCGTTGGCTGAGGCTCTGGCCATGCAAGCGGAAGTCCGCGAGGATTCGGGGTAGGTAAACAAATCTTTTTCCCAGTTTCACCAAGCGCGCGTAGTATTCGCCATCCATACAATAATGGAACCGGTCGTCGAGAAGTTGCTCCTGAGCGACGGTGGTGGCCCGCCGGAGAAAACAAGCGGTCGAACCGATATAGCAACCGTGTTGGAGGAGCATTCGCCGGCGGAATGGAAACAGGGTCATTCTCTTCTTGAACTCGCCGTCCTCTCCGATGAAATCCCATCCGCCGAAAATCACATCCATTCCGTTCTGAAGCTCCGCGAATCGTTTCACTTCCGCCAACGCGCCCGGTTTCAGACGGTCGTCCGCGTTCAGCCACATCACCCATTCGCCCTTCGCCCTCCGGAATCCCTTGTTGATACCATCGCTCATGCCCTTGTCGGGCTCTTGGAAAAACGAAGCGCGGGAAAATCCTGCAACAACACTTGCGGTATCATCGGTCGAGCCCGCGTCCATCACCAGATGCTCGAAGGTCGCACCGTCCTGTGCCGCCACGCTTTCCAGGCACTCCCGGATGAAGCGCCCGTAATTGTAGCTTGGGGTGACAATGGTGAAGTCCATATCAACTTGGTGAAGTCTCTCAAGCCACCCTGTCGGTCTAGTATCGCTTGTTCAAGAATCGGCCTGAAACCGCGCTCATTGGGGCAAAATGCGGTTCGCTCCCACGACTTTTGCTGCGGGCGGCACGTCCTTCGTGACAACCGCGTTCGCGCCAATCATCGCGTCATTCCCAATAGTCACAGGGCCGAGAATTTTCGCTCCGGCCTCGATGTAAACCCGGTCACCGATTTTCGGCGCGGCCATGATTCCATTCCGGTTTCCAATCGTCACCTGGTGACCGATTACCACATCATCGCCAATTTGGGCGCCTGCCGCGACCACGATACCGAAAGGATGCGGCAGAAAGACGGATGCCGGCAGGGAAACTCCGATGTCACAGTTCAAATACCCGGAGTAGAATCGGGAGAGAATGGGGATCCTGTGGCGGGAAAGCCAAATCAGCCACTCGGCAAAGCGGCCGTTGGAAATGTGGGGGTCGTTGGGATGATGCCTGCGCGTTCTCATGAGATGTGGATATCCCGGTGTTCCTAATCCGGCTCCGGTCGATTCTCGCCAAACCTGATTTTTTTCCGCATCTTCCGTTCGAAGGTTGCAAACACGTGGGCCAATCCCGTCAATCCCCTGCCCGCCCTGGAAGCGGCGGGCCTAACGTGCCCCATGCATTCAAGGATTTGATCGGGGTGCTTGGTATCAATGGCCGGCATCGTCGAACCGATGTCGATGCCGACAATTCCATGGTGCAGACAACACAGGGAAAGCAACGACTGGTCGTGCCGGTTTTCGAAGTAGTCGGGCAAATCCATCATCGGCTTCCGCGAGGGCTCGTCGTTGATGAGTTCGCTTTGCGAGGAGTAACGCAGCCATTGGGAACAAAGCGATCTGCTCTGCTTTCCGGCGAGCCAAAAAGAAAAACTCGCCTGGATTGGCGCGCTGCGATGTGTGACTTCGTCATCAAGGCCAAAGGCCACAAAAGACGCCCGCTTGGTCCACATCGACATGGGGCCTTTCCACGGGATATGCAGTCCGGGCATCACCTGCTGGTCCCGGGACCGCATCCACTCCAGATATGGAGCCACCGGAGATTGCAGGAGTTTGAAGGGGTAGGTCCGTCCGACATCACAATAGAAAACCAGATCACCATTCGGCACTTCATTCAACTTCCTGTCGATAATGTAGGGCTTCCATGCCCAGAACCCCGACCCCCTTTGGGTGAGATCGATTTCCGGCATATCCCGCTCGAAACCCGCTTGCCGCAGGGACGCCGGCCCCCAGGCCGTGACGGTATCAGCCACGCGGTTCAACCGGGCGGACCAACCCAGAATCTTCTGCCTGAGATAGAATCTCGGTGTGGCGTAGGTTAGGAGATGGACGCGCATGTGGCTTTCGCGGCTTCCTGGTTTGATTTTCCAACCTGGTGTTCTGGTCGCCGCAAGTCAGCCGGCGAACCGGCAGGATAGGCGAGGGAGAAGATGCGAAGCTGCCGCACCCTTCACACACCAAACGCGACTCACTTTCCCAACACCTCCCTGTAGATCTCAATGTGCCGGCTCGCGATGACATTGGGATGATAGCGTTTCGCGACGATGGCAGCGGCTTCGGGATAACGTGGCGCGCCAGCGTCGCACCAATCCCGAATCCCCTGGCAGAGGCCATCCAGGGTTTCGTGCAACTCCGCGCCCGGAACGCCATCCGCGATATCACGGATCCCGCCAAGATCCGAACCGAAGAACTTGAGACCCCGGGCCATGGCTTCGGCCACCACAAGTCCGAAAGCTTCTTCCGATGGAAAATGGATGAATCCACGACAACGATCCATCGTGGCGACCAACTGCTCCGTTTCCAGAAAGCCGGCGTATTCCGCG
>JBJTQJ010000124.1:0-74952 GCA_046075565.1 Verrucomicrobiales bacterium
ATACGGAGCACACCTCCGGCACCGAGACGGTGGATCACGGAACCACCATCGCCGGGAACGGCGACCCGGCAGAACAAGGTCGCATGTTTGCCCACAGGGGTGTCGGCATTCGCTTTCACATTCACCACGGCCGCATCTTGACCGGCGGTAATCTTGACCGGGCTCGCTTCGATCCCGGGAGGCAATCCGACCAGTTGCAGTTCGGCTTCTCCATTGAATGGCCTGACGTGCTCAAGCGCGACTTGGAGCGATCCACTGGTCCCGGTGGAAACCGCTAACATCTCGATGTTCCCCCGGACAGCGGGTTCTTCCACCACGAGGGGAAAGAATCCGCTCGCGGCGGTGGTGCCTGCTCCCCAGTGGGCGGTGACGACAAGTTGGTGTTGGCCGATCGCGGCGGCGGGTTCCGCATCGAGCGGGTAGATCACTTCCGTCGCGCCTTCGGGTAAATTCACTGACGGCGGAGCCGACACGCCGGTCGGTTTCCATGGAAGCCGCAGTTCGACGGCTTGTTTGAAGTCGCCCGCGCGTTCCACCTTCACCCGCACTTCGGCCAATCCTCCTTGGGCGAGCGGCGTGGCCATGACGGCAGATACTTTGATGGGCAAGGCGGGCGCGACAGCCACCGGAAGTCGGTCTTCTGCCACTTGGAAAATGGCTTCGTTGTTCCCGTAGGTCACGAGATTGGCGAGCAATCCGTGCCGGCCCTCGAGGCTGTTGTCGGTTTTGCGCGCGATCATCTCCGCGAAGCTTCCTCCTTCCGGCGCGTCGGGAGCGGCTTCGAAAAGCACGAGAGATTGCCCGACACCATTCGGAACGACGTGGGAGAGCAAACGCACGCCGGGAGGAGCGCCGCGCAACTCGAGATTCACATCACCGCCGGTCCCGCGTCGTGCGACGTTAAAAACCATCGCGGCTCGGTTGCCTTGGGCCACGGTGACGGTTTGTCCGGCTTGCGAGTTGTTGATCTCCGGACTGGGCAGACTCAGGGCCATTGCCGGAACAGGCGCGCGCGCCTCAATGCGGTAAACGAAGGCCGGGCCACCAGCTCCAAGGGAATCACGAACTTTGATCACATGGGTGCCGTCCACCTCGGCGGTGAATGTGTGTTTCGGATCCGGCTTCGCCTCGTTGTCGTCATTGCCGCCGCGGTGTTTCCCATCGGGTGCGAAAACATCAATCGCCAGATCCACCGCCGAGCCCAGTCGACGGCCCCAGCCTTCCAATTCAACGGTTTCTCCTTTTTTCAGTGGCAACGCGAAAAAGTCCTCGTCGCCGGTGGATGCGAGAATGCCATGGAACGCGACCGGCGTCCCGGCGGCTCCGCCCGTGGGTTGTTCGCGGTTGTTGTTCGGTTCGGATTCGAGCGCCACCGCCATGGGATCAAGACGGACGGGAAGGGATGCGGGAGCGGCCACACCATCCTCGCCACTGAAATTGATGCGGGACGTGCCGGAAGTGGCGGGCCAGGTGATGGTGCGTTTTTCCGCGCTCCCATCGTTAAAAAGAAAGGTGACTTCCGAAGCCGTGCCCGGATTGCCTCCGCAGGGATGAATGGCGATCGGTTGTTTCCAATGGCCGGCCCGCACACGGTAACGGGCACCATCCGCGCCTTCGTAGGCGGCTTCCCGTGCGGTCAGGAAATATTTCCCGTCGGCGGGAACGGTCACGCTGATCATCGGGTCCTGACCTAACAATGGAGTGTCATCCGAAGCGGCGAGCACGAAGCGTTTTTCGTCGGCGAGGGAAAGATGCAGATCGAGCAAACCCCGTCCGAGACGCACGGACTCGGCCACGGCGGTGAACCGCTGGCCTGCCTTGAGGTGGACTGTGAAAACATCCACATCCTCGGCCTTCATCTCGCCTTCGACGCAGGCGGGGAGGGCGAGATCGCGCGCGGCGGCCGGCTCGTTGTTCGGTTCGGTTTCTTCGACACGTGGTTCGGCGGCGACAGATAACAAACGCAAGTAGCTCCAGCCGGTGGCGGTGCGCAGACGAATGCGATGGGCTCCGGTCGGGCAATCGGGGGCGACGGTCACGGGGATTTTCACCTGATCGTCCTTGATGATTTTCGGTTCGCCGAAGGCGAGGCCGGGGCCATCATGGGAAACGAGCGCTCGGGTATCGCCGAGGCGTTCACCGGTGATGGTCAACTCCACGGATTCCCCGCGGGTCAGGCCCGCGGGAAGGATACCCTGCACGACCGGTGCGTCGGCCAACGCGCAGGCACCTCCGATCCAAACAAGCAGGGCGGCTAGCGCCCGTGGTGAATTGGGTGAGCGGCTCGGCATTTCAGGCGAGGATGGATTCGAGGATCTTTCCGTCCTTGACCAGACTGACCGGACGTTCCCCCGGGGCCATGATCCGTTTTTCCGGATCGATGCCGATGAGTTTGTAAACGGTGGCAGCGAAATCCTCCACGGTGACGGGGTTGTCCTCCGGTTCGCCACCGATGGAATCAGAAGCGCCGTGGACGACACCTGCCTTGATGCCGCCTCCGGCCATCATGATCGAGAAAACCCGCGGCCAGTGATCCCGGCCGGCTTGCGGGTTGATCTTCGGTGTGCGTCCGAATTCGGTGGTCAGCAGGACCAGCGTACGATCGAGCATACCGCGTTCCTTGAGGTCATCGAGCAAGGCGGCGACCCCCTGATCCACCGCTCCGATTTGGTTTTCGATGCCCGATTTGATATTGCCGTGATGGTCCCACGATCCATAAGTGAGCGAGACGAAACGCACGCCCGCTTCGACGAGCCGCCGCGCCATGAGCATGCGCATGCCCGCTTGGTTCCGGCCATATCGATCCTTGAGGGCGTCCGTTTCGGCCTTCAAATTGAAGGCTTCGCGTGCTTGTTGCGAGCTGATGAGTTTGTAGGCGTGTTCGTAGAACGCATCCATCGAGTCGAGAGCGTCGGATTTTTCCAAGGTTCGGAAATGCGCGTCCACGGCGGCGAGCATATCGCGGCGTCGTTGGAAGCGGGCCTCATCGACTCCCTCCGGCAAGGCGAGGTCGCGCACGGAGAAGTTTCCCTGCGCCGGATCCGCACCCAAGCCGAATGGACCATAGGCACCCGAGAGGAAGCCACTGCCCGCGAATTCATTCGCGACATTCGGGACGCACACGTAGGGAGGCAGGTTGTTTCTCATGCCAAGCTCATGGGAGATGACACTGCCCATACTCGGGTATTGCAGGGCCGGGCTTGGCCGGTAACCCGTGAACATGTTATGCGTGCCGCGTTCGTGGGCGGCCTCTCCATGGGTCATCGAGCGGATGACCGTGAACCGGTCGGCCATGGCCGCGAGCTTCGGGAGTTTTTCCGAAAAGTGGATACCCGGCAGTTTGGTCTGAATCGAACCGAAGGGCCCGCGGTAATCACCGGGCGCGTAGGGCTTCGGATCGAACGACTCCTGCGCCGACAACCCCCCGGGCAGGAAAATGTTGATGATACTCTCGGCTTTGGCGGCGGAGCCCGGTGTCGCGGCCTGGAGTTGGAAAAACTGCGGCAGGGTCAGGCCGAGCCCGCCGGTAAGCCCGACATAGAAGAACTCGCGGCGGCTATGATACCGACGGCTGAGCGGGTTTCCGGGGCAGGAGTGGGTGGTTTTCATGGGTGAGGTGGTCGTGGATTGCCAGTTGTAACCGACAAAACGCCCGCCTGTCGAGACTTTCTGTCAGCAAATCAGGCGTCGGTCGCGCACAATCCCGCTTGGCATCTCCCCGGCCCTCCCGCTATGCTCGGGATGTGCCGAATCTCTTCCTCGCCGCCGGTGCCAATGCCGTCGAACCCGTCTTTGTCCTGCTGGGCCTTTTCCTCGCGGCGGCCGTGGTGGTTTCCCTCGTTTTCGCGCGCTTCCGCCAGTCCCTCGTGCTCGGGTATTTCCTTTGCGGAATCGTGCTCGGGAATAGCAAAATCATCGAACGCCTTCCGCTCGGCGATACCGCCCCGCTCATCGGCGTGCTCGCTGATGCCGGGGTGATCCTGCTCATGTTCACGTTGGGCATCGAATTCTCGATCAGCGAACTGAGAAAACTCCGTCGTCTCGCCGGGCTGGGCGGCGGAATACAAATGACGGCCACCTTCGCGCTCGCCACCGCCATCCTGCTTGGCTGGGTCGGTTTGGAATGGAGGACCGCTTCATTGCTCGCGTTCATGTTCGCGCTTTCCAGCACGGCTTTGGCCTTGAAGTTGTTCCAGGAATCCGGGAATGCCACCGGACCGGGCGCGCGGCTGGCGTTGGGTATCGCTTTGTTCCAGGATGTGGCGGTCATTCTTTTCCTTCTCCTCATGCCGGTGTTCTACGGGCGTGAGGGCGGCTCTATCGGTCCGGCCCTGGCCAACGCGCTCGGGCGCGGCGTGGTTTTCCTTTTTCTCGCCTGGTTGATCACCATCCATGTCGTGCCGCGTTTGTTGGGTTCGGTCGCCGCGACCCGCAGCCGCGAATTGTTCACGCTCACCGTCGTCGCGCTCTGTGCCGGCATCGCCTCCGCCGGATGGGGGCTCGGGCTCAGCCTCGCCCTCGGCGCCTTCGTGGCCGGGTTGGTGGTGAGCGAATCGGTTTACAGCCATCGCATTTTGGCCGATGTCCTCCCGTTCAAGGACCTCTTTCTCGCGGTCTTCTTCATTTCCGTCGGTCTCGTCATCGACATCCATGTCTTCCTGGCCAGTTGGTGGAAATTCCTGCTCCTTGCGGCCGGTCTTTTTGTTGGCAAGGCGATCATCGCGTTTTTCGCCGGGCGCGCCACGGGGTATCCGGTGCGGGCCTGCGTGCAAGCGGCCCTCGCCCTCGGGAGTATCGGCGAATTTTCCCTCGTGCTGGTCAACAAAGCCATGGGCTACGGCCTCTTCGACGCCGGGACCCAGCAGTTCATCCTCATCCTCACCGCCCTGAGTATGGCCATGGCGCCCGTGGCCATGCGCTGGTGTGGTCCCATTTCGCGTCGCCTCGAATCGCTGCCATGGTTCAAACACCATGTGCGGGCGGAAAAAGGAGGCCACGGCGGCATCGGGCAGTTGGAGAACCACGCCATCATCTGCGGTTATGGTCCGGTCGGGCGGCGGCTCGACGAAGCCCTCCGCCGCGCGGGGGTGGATACCGTGGTGGTGGAACTGAATGTGGAAACGGTCAAGGAATTGAAAGCCGCCGGGCGACCGGTGCTCTTCGCCGATGCCGCGCAATCGGAAACCCTGCCGCTCTCCGGCATCGAAAAAGCCGCCGTGCTCGCCGTCACCTTTCCCCACTACGAGGCGGCCCGTTCGATCATCGCCCATGCCCGCAGCCTGCGCGCCGACTTGCCCATCTTCTGCCGGGTGAAATTCGACCGCGAGGTCGAAGGAATGCGCGAAGCCGGTGTCGAATGTATCATCCAGGACGAGGTCGAAAGCGCCGTCGGCATCGTGCGGCGCGCCCTCACCCACTTCGAGGCCACCGAGGAAACCATTCGCGGCGAGGAGGAAATGATCCGTTACCGTGGGACATGAAAAAACCGGCCGGAGTTTCCCCCGGCCGGTTGCTGAACTCGAAAGGTGAAAGGGAACAAACGGCTTAGTGCTCGTAGCCTTGTTCGCCGTGTTCGGCGAGGTCGAGACCGGCTTCTTCCACTTCGGGAGTCGGACGCAAGCCCATGACCGCCTTGAGGATGTAGGCGATGACTGCGGTGGCCACCACACTCCAGACGATGGTGAGTCCGACCGCCTTGAGTTGGTTCATCAAAAGCCCGTCCTTGAGGCCCTCGACGACCGAGTTGGCTTTCGGGTCGGCGAAGACGCCGGTAAGGATGGCTCCGAGGGTTCCACCAACCCCATGGATTCCGAAGGTATCGAGCGCGTCATCGTAGCCGAGAATTTTCTTGAGATACGCGACCGCGAAGAAGGGGATAATGCCAGCCAAGATGCCGATGATGACAGCCGAGTTGGCGGTGACAAAACCACAGGCCGGGGTGATGACCACGAGACCCGCGACGATGCCGGAGCAGAAGCCCAAGACGCTGGGTTTGCCGCGGAGGAGCCATTCCATTACGGCCCAGACGAAGCCGGCGGTTGCGGCGGCCAGTGTGGTGGTGGTGAAGGCATTGGCGGCAATCCCATCGGCCCCGAGAGCGGAGCCGGCATTGAATCCATACCAACCCACCCAGAGCATACCCGTGCCCACCATACAAAGCACCATGTTATGCGGGGGCATCGGCTCTTTGCCGAAACCACGGCGAGGACCGAGAATCATACAAAGAACGAGCGCGCTCCAGCCCGAGGTCATGTGGACCACGGTTCCGCCAGCGAAATCAAGGGCAGGAATGGCCGCATCTTTGTTGAGAGGACCGCACATCAATCCGGTTCCACTCCACACCATGTGGGCGAAGGGGAAATAAACGGCGAGCATCCAAAGCGTCACGAAAGCGAGGACCGCCGCGAATTTCATACGTTCGGCGATGGCCCCGATGATCAGGGCGGGGGTAATGATGGCGAAGGTGAGCTGGAACATGGCCCACATGCTGTCGGAGATCCAGTGGTAGCCGGCACCGACGGCGTAAGGATCGAGACCTTGGAAAAACTTGTAGGTCATGTCACCGATGTAGGCATTGCCGGCTCCGAAGCTCAGGCTATATCCGCAAATCCACCAGAGAATGGTCACCAATCCCGCGATTCCCATGCACTGGGCAAGCACGGACAATACGTTCTTCTTCCGGACCAGACCGCCATAGAACAAAGCGAGGCCGGGTAAGGTCATGAAAAGCACCAGGGCCGTGCTGGTCATCTGCCATGCACTGTGGCCGGGGCCGGGACCCTTGATCATCGAGGTGCCGGGTTCGGTGACACGGGCGCCGTTGTTGACATACGCCTCCAGATCCGCAAGACGCTGCTCGACGCTGGGAGCAGGGGCCGGAGCCTCGGCTGCTGGCTCGGCCGGGGCTTCGGTGGCGGCCGGGGGGGGGGCCTCCTGGGCATTCGCCGGGCAAATTCCCCCCGCGAGTAGCGCGAGGGCCAAGGATAAGACGGGTATCAATCGGTTCTTCATGGATGGGATGGATTCGGGGATGGATGGAGTGCGCACGATGCATGCTTTCGCAGGGTGCGAATGGGCATCAGCGTAAGTTCTAGAAGACGCAAGTTCCGTGCCACAATCTAAAAATTTTGAGATTCGGCCCGCCTGCCCGGGTCTTCGGGCACAAAAAACCGGCCGGGGATTCCCCCGGCCGGTTGGTTTGAATCGGAATTTGCCTCGGATTCGCCTCAGCCAATTTCGTTGGCGTCGGTTCCGAAGTGATAGGCCGGGGAGCCATGTTCCTCCAGGTCGAGGCCCTTGCGCTCTTCTTCCTCGCTCACCCGCACACCGAGTGTCAGTTTGAGAATGAAGAACAGGATGAAGGAGAAGGCGAAGGCGAAACCGGCCACCGAGAGAGCGCCCATCAACTGGGTGCCCACGGTGAATTCACCCTGACCCCAGATGCCCACGGCAAGGGTTCCCCAGATTCCGCAAACCCCGTGCACGGAGACCGCACCCACCGGATCATCAATCTTCAGTTTGTCGAAGAAGAGGACCGAAACGACCACCAGCGCGCCGGCGATCAGGCCGACCAGAACGGCGGGCCAAACCTTGATGACATCGGCCCCGGCGGTGATGCCCACTAGGCCGGCCAAGATACCGTTCAAGCTCATGGAAAGGTCGGGTTTCTTCAGGACGACCCAGGATGTGATCATCGCGGCGAGACCACCGGCGCAACCGGCCAGAGTCGTGGTCACGAAGACCCAGGAAACCGCGGCCGGATTAGCGCTCAGAACGGAACCGCCGTTGAAGCCGAACCACCCGAGGAAGAGCAGGAACACACCGATGGTGGCGAGAGGCGTGCTGTGCGGAAGGATCGGCTTGATTTTCCCGCCGGGAAGAAACTTGCCTTTGCGAGCGCCGAGGATGATGATGGCGGCGAGGGCAGCGAAGCCGCCGAAGGCGTGCACCAGGGTGGAACCCGCGAAATCCTTGAAGCCTTTGTCGGCGAGCCAGCCCATACCCCATTGCCAGGAACCGGTGATCGGGTAGGCGAACATGACCAGAATGGTCGCGTAGATCATGAAGCTGGGCAGTTTCACGCGCTCGGCCACGGCACCGGAGACGATGGTGGCGGCGGTGGCCGCGAACATGGCCTGGAAGATGAAATCGGTGAACTTCGTGTAGCAGAAGGCCGTGCCGCCGTATCCGTAGGTCAAGTCCTTGCCTTCATAATGATCAATCGGGGACCCCATGGCGAAGAAATTGGAAATTGTCCAATTCTCCGCCGGATACATCGCGTTGAATCCCCAGAGCCCGTAGGTCAAGACGCCCATGCAGACGATGAACACGTTCTTGAAGAGAATGTTGTTTGTGTTCTTCGATTGGCAGAGACCGCTTTCCACGGTGGCGAAGCCAAGGTGCATGATGAAGACTAGGCCCGCGGCGATGAGCACCCAGAGGTTTGAAACGGTGAAAAAGGCCAGGGCATCGCCGTTTTCCGCCATCAAACCCTTGAGGGCGTCATCAGCTCCCACGGGAGCTTCCGCGGCTGGCGTTTCGGCAGCTGGCGTTTCCGCAGGTGTTGCTGGAGCTTCAGCGGCGGGTGGTGGAGCGGTCTCTTGCGCCAGGACTGGCGTGCTGAGCCCGCTGAAGGCGAGGGCGAGGGCCGCGGGCAGGCACCGCAGCCATGATTTGATTCCGTTGGATGTTCTCATCGTGTGTCGGCAGTTATTGGGATGTCCGTTCTCCATCGGGGCTCGCTCCTTCGGGGAGAGAGCATGGAGTTCGGGTTGTTGGCTGTCATAGCAGCACCCGTGCCAACTCCGGAATGCCCCGGAAATTCGTTTCCCCAATTGTTTATAACTTGTCAATTACTTAAAAAGCAAAAATGAAGCGACCGGCCGGGTTACCCCGACCGGCCGCCCCCATTTCCCGAAACACCCAATCGGTGTTGGAAACTCGACGAAACCGTAGTTTCTGACGGAGTTTTGTAAAGCACTCCCCGTGCCAAGTTTCCGATGAATTTTTTCCGGGAGAAAAACTTTCTCTCTCCCCCGCTTCACGCCCGCGGGTGGGCGGCATCGTATACTTCTTTCAGCCGCGCCGTGGTGACGTGGGTGTAAATCTGGGTCGTTGACAGGCTGGCATGGCCGAGCAGGGCCTGCACACCCCGCAGGTCCGCGCCGCGATCCAGAAGGTGCGTTGCGAAACTATGCCGAAGCTTGTGCGGTGTCGCCTTCACCGCGATGGAAGAGAGCCGCAGGTATTTTTCCAGGAGTTGCTGCACCGCCCGCGGGGTCATGCGTTTACGTGATTTTGTTAGGAATAGCGGGCCGTTGTGGACCTTGGCCGCCGAACGATAACGCTGCGCCGCCACGAGCGCCGGATCCCCGACGGGCAAGAGCCTTTCCTTCCTGCCTTTGCCCAAGACGCGCAACGTGCCGGTGGCGTGATCGACATCGGCCACATCGAGCCCGCACAATTCCGAAACCCGCAAGCCGGTGCTATAGAACATCTCTAGTATGGCGGTATCGCGCACGGGTGCCCAAGCCGGTGCTTGTTTTTCCTTCGGCACCTTTCCGGGCAGAGCAAGCAACTCGTCCATCTGCGCGCCCGTAAGCACGACAGGCAATTTCTTTTCCGCTTTGGGAAGCGAAACGCCCTCCAATGGGTTGAGAGGAAGTCCGCGGCGACGAACCATCCATCGGTAAAAGGCCCGCAAGGCGGAAAAGCGCACCCGCACGGTCGCCCGTGCTTTTTCCTCCTTCATCATGGCCAGGAGCCAGCGGCGGAAGTCGTCAGCCCGGCAGGCTTCCCAGCTTTGGAATCCTCCCCGCGCTCCCTCCTGATGCTCCCGGAAAGCCGCCAAGCCCGCCGCATAGACTTCCAGCGTGCGGGGCGAGGCGCTGCGCTCCACTTCCATGAAGCGCAAGAATGTTTCGACCGGTTCATCAGGGGCAGCCACGTTGGCAGAATACCGGAAAGTCGGCCCGGCGGCAACGCGGGAATCCACTCATGCGCGGCTGCCGCTGCAGATAGCAAAAGTGTCGGACTGCGCCGGCACAAGGAGCCCATCGGCGACTGTCCTGCCGGCCATAGCTCGCAGAGCGACGGCTGGCGACGGCGCTTTTTGGGGTGGATCGTCAATTCCCAAAGCGGTGTCGTCCCCGACAGGTCGGGGTTGCCACCGCACTCCACACACCTGCGGGCCATGGTCCGTGCGCTGGTGCCGCGCTTTCGCGATTGAGCCGCCCGCGGTCCGCCCTTACAGTTCAACTCATGCTGACCAAACGTGTCATCCCCTGCCTCGATGTGACCGACGGTCGTGTCGTCAAAGGCACCAAGTTCCTCAATCTCCGCGACGCCGGCGACCCGGTCGAATGCGCCATCGCCTACAACCTCCAGGGGGCCGACGAACTCGTCTTTCTCGACATCACCGCATCCTCGGACGGACGCGAGACCATGGTCGATGTGGTGCGCCGCACCGCCGAGCAGTGTTTCATGCCTTTGACCGTGGGTGGCGGCATCCGGACCGTCGCCGACATGCGCCGCATGTTGTTGGCCGGGGCCGACAAGGTCGGGGTCAATACCGCCGCCGTGCAGAATCCTTTGCTGGTCAGCGAGGGCTCGGGCGCTTTCGGAGCCCAGTGCATCGTCGTGGCCATCGACGCGAAACGCGACGGCAAAGGCTCGTGGGAAGTCTATACACATGGAGGACGCACTCCCACCGGCATCAATGCCATCGCTTGGGCGAAAGAGGTCGCGGATCGCGGCGCCGGGGAAATCCTGCTCACCAGCATGGATGCCGATGGCACCAAAGCCGGTTACGACTGTGAGCTGACCGCCGCTATCTCCGAGGCCATTCCTTTGCCGGTCATTGCTTCCGGCGGCGCGGGTGATGTATCACACATGGTCGAAGTGCTCGACCGTGGCAAAGCCGATGCGGTGCTCGCGGCTTCCATCTTCCACTTCGGCGAAACCACGGTTGGCGATGTGAAACGCGCCCTCGCTGCCTCCGGGGTGGCGGTCCGGCCGCCTGTTGCATGAATCTCCCGCTCCATGATCTTCATATCGCGGCCACGCGCCCGTTGATCTCGCCAGCCGTACTGGAAGAGGAGATTCCCCTTCCTTCCGGTTTGGCGGAAACAATTGCCGCGCACCGTGAAACGATCTCGAATGCCATCCATGGTCGTGACCCGCGGATGCTCGCCATCGTCGGACCCTGTTCCATCCATGATGAAGTGGCCGCCCTCGAATACGCCGGACGTTTGGCCGTGCTCGCACGTGAACTTGAGGACGATTTGATCATCATCATGCGCGTGTATTTCGAGAAGCCGCGCACGACCGTGGGCTGGAAAGGTTTGATCAATGATCCGGGCATGGACGGAGGATTCCAAATCAACGATGGGCTCCGCATCGCGCGCCGCATTCTGGTCGGGGTCAACTCGCTCGGCCTACCCGCCGCCAATGAATTCCTCGACACGATCATCGGCCAATACTATGCGGACCTCATCTCGTGGGGATGTATCGGTGCGCGCACGGTCGAAAGCCAGGTCCATCGCCAGCTCGCTTCCGGACTTTCCATGCCGGTGGGATTCAAGAACCGCACCGATGGCGATACCGGCGTGGCCATTGAAGCCATGCTCGCGGCCGCCCATCCGCATGTTTTTCCATCGCTCACGCGTGAAGGTTTGCCCGCCGTGCTTGCTACCTCAGGCAACCGCGACAGCCATGTGGTTTTGCGGGGAGGCTCCCGGGGGCCGAACTTTTCCCCGGCGCATCTTGCCGAATTGAGCGAAAAACTCAAAAAGGCCGGACTGCCGTCGCGGGTCCTGGTCGATTGCAGTCACGCCAACAGCGGGAAAGACCCGGCGCGTCAGCCGCTCGTGGCGGCGGAACTCGCGCAACGGACCGCAGCGGGTGAGTCCGGTTTGTTAGGAATCATGATGGAAAGCCACCTTGTCGCGGGACGTCAGGACCCCGGACCGGACGGCAAGCCCGCTGTCTATGGCCAGAGCATCACCGATGCCTGCCTCGGGTGGGAAGAGACCGCAGAGACCCTGCGCGCCTTCGCGCGGAATTCTAGGTAGGGTGCGCTGGGAGAGCCGGGATCGTCGGGATCGCCGACGTCCTCGTCGGCAATGCTAATGAAATAGCTTAATGAAACAGCCAGTTCATATCCACTAACCAAACTTGGTCATGTCGAACGATTCGAATGGAGAGGAAAGAGAGCTTCCTGCCTGTGCCGACGAGGACCCAGCCTTCGCCGGGGGCTACGGCGGGCAGGCGGTCGGCGGTCCCAGCGGTGATTCCGCCCTCGATCGTGAGGAATGGTATTCTCGTGGGTATCTACCGCATCGTGATCGCTTGACCTGCTGCAGTTTATCACCTTCCGGCTTGGTGACAGCCTGCCACAATTGGTGCTGGCAGAACTTGAGCAGGAGCTTCGGTTGCTTCCCAAATCACGGCGTGACAAGGAGAGAAGCGAGCGCATCGAAGAATGGCTGGACAAAGGCATGGGATGCTGTGCCCTGCGGAATTCCGAGGCAGCCGCCTTCGTGCAAAACACGTTGCTGCATTTCGATGGCCAGCGCTACAGGATGATGGCATGGGTGCTCATGCCCAATCACGTGCACGTGCTTATCGAAGCTAAGGAACCGATGGCGAAAATCATTCAGGCTTGGAAATCCTTCAGTGCCCGATGGTTGCTGGCCAACAACCAACGCCTTCGTCTCGGACTTCCGGATCCCCACAACGTGTGGATGCGCGAGTATTGGGATCGATTTATCCGCGATGAGCGTCACCTCGCCTCCACTTTCGAATACATTCACGACAATCCGGTAAAAGCCGGACTTTGCGCAAGGGCCTCCGATTGGCCGTGGTCGAGCGCTCGCGTGTCCGGGAGCGCTGGGATCGCCGACGTCCTCGTCGGCAAAGCCAATGAAGATGCCAATGTGCCACCGGTTGGTTGCGATGAAATAGGAGATGGTGAAGGGAAGAGGTGATCGGGGGAGAAATCGCATTGCCGACGAGGACGTCGGCGATCCCGGCATTGCCGACGGCGACAACGGCGATCCCAGCGGTCCCTGCGATCCCAGCGGTCCTTATCGGAACTTTTCCTCGCTATCCGAGAAAACGAGTGCTAATCCATGGTCATGCGCGAAGCCGAGACACCGAGATTGCCCGGAGAGATTTTTGGAACTGCCACCGGATGGGAGGTTTTCGCGTCTGGTGAAGCAACGGGGCGGGTGTCGTGTGAACCTGGGGAAGGCGGCCATCGGGTATGGCGATTGGAGTATGATTTCAAATCGGGTGGTGGCTTTGTCGTGGCCCGGCTGCCCCTGCAGGCGCTTTTGCCGGAGTCTTTCGCCTTCAGGGCCCGGTGGAGAGGCGAAGGACCTGCCAACCATTTCGAATGGAAAGTCGTTTCGGCAGGCGGCGCGGATGTGTGGCGTCACCGCCGCGATTCCGTCGTGTGGCCGAGCGATTGGCAGGCCCTCGGGATCACGGAGAGGGAACTGCACTTCGCGTGGGGACCGGGCGGCGGAGGAACTCCCCGGGAAATCTCGGCCCTTGAGGTGGCCATCACGGCGGGACCGGGTGGCGCGGGGAGTGTCGAACTAACAGAAGCGGGTTTCTGCGATGAGAGCTTCCAGCAACCGGCGGCTGTCATGGCGAGCAGCCGCCAGCCCGGATGCGATCCCACCAAGGTCTTCGGCGAGGGCTCTTGGCAAGCCGCTCCTGACGATCCCTCCCCATGGTGGATGGTGGATCTGGGTCAGGTGCACCGCTTCGGTGGATTGATCCTGCGTTGGCCCGACGCACGCTGTGGCCGGGCTTTTGAAGTTTCGACTTCGCTCGATGGCCAGGCCTGGTCGCTTGCCAAGTCGGTGGAGGATGCGCGGGGAGATTGGACGCCATTGGCCATTCCTGGTGGCGAGGCTCGTTATCTCCGCTTGGGATTTGCCTCGGCGACCGGTGCCGGTTTGCAGGCACTCGAATTGCAGCCGGATGCGTTTTCGTCATCACCCAATGCCTTCCTTCATGCCGTCGCCTCGCGTTTTCCACGCGGATGTTTCCCTCGCTACTGGATGAGAGAGCAATCCTACTGGACGCCCGTGGGGTATCCCGATGGAGGAAAACGTGCGCTGCTCAACGAGGAAGGCATGGTCGAAGTGGACGAAGGTTCGTTGTCACTCGAACCATTCCTGATTTGTGACGGAAAACTGATCACGTGGGCGGATGCCGATTGCCGGGTCTCCCTGCCGGACGACGGGGGTCCACAACCGGGAGCGGAGTGGTCGGTGGCGGGGGGCAGCTTGCGCATTTTGCCGGAAGCTATTTTGGTTGGCAAGAAAAGGGTGCTGCGGATTTCCTATCAAGTGCGACCACAAGAGGGAGCGCGCTGGCGACTGGCGGTGGCCGCGCGTCCCTATCAGGTGAACCCACCATGGCAACAATTCCGCAATCTGGGTGGTCGTGCCACCTTGGGCGAAATAACAACCGCGTGTGACTCGGCATCACTCGATGGAAAACCCCTCGCCTTCTCCCATCCGGCGGAAGCTTGGGGCGCAGCCACGTTCGAGCAGGGCGGGGGATTGCTGGAACTATCGCGGGGTGAAGCTCCGGAGGGCAAAGCATGCGCTGATCGTGATGGCCTTGGTAGCGGCCTCTGGTTGTGGGATGTTCCGCAGGAAGGCCTCGATCTTCATGCCTCGTGGGACTGGCAATGCGAAACAGATCAGGACGAAGCGTGGGATTCGGCCATCCATCGTGTTCATTGGCGAATGCCGGATTCGGTAAGGGATGCGGCGAGTGCATTCCACACTTGTTCGGCGCACATTCTCATCAACCGCGATGGCTCTGGCATGCAACCCGGACCGAGGAGATACACCCGTTCATGGATCCGGGATTGCGCGATCATGGGCGCGGCGCTCGCCAAAGCGGGACGCCCGGAACCATTACGGGAGTTTCTCTTCTGGTATGCCGTTTTCCAGCGCGAGGATGGATTCGTCCCCTGCGTGGTGGATCGCGATGGCGTTGACTGGTTGGTCGAACACGATAGTCATGGTCAGTTTCTGTGGGCGGCGCGAGAATGCCTGCGGCATGGCTTGCCGGCCGAAGATCTAACAAAGCTCCTGCCACAACTGCGCAAGGCCGCCGCGTATCTCGTCACGCTGCGCGCGAGCCGCTTGGGTGCGGAGTTCCAATCGGGCGAACATGCCGACCGCCGGGGCTTGCTGCCGGAGTCGGCCAGCCACGAAGGCTATCTGGCGCATCCCGTGCATTCCTACTGGGATGACTTCTGGGGCATCCGCGGGCTGGAGGCGATGGCCGAGATGGAAGCGGGTATGGGAGTTGGTGAGTCGGCGTCACAATGGCGGAAAGAAGCCGATGCCTTGCGCGAAGACACGCTGGCTTCCATGCAGGCCGTGATCGGGAAACACAAACTCGGACATCTGCCCGGCTCGGTCGAATGGGCGGACTTTGATCCCACCGCGACATCCAATGCCATCGGCTTACTCGACTTCGCGGATGTATTGCCGCGGAACGAAATGCACCGGATGTTCGATACTTATCTCGAGGGATTCCGGAAAAAACATGATGGTTCGATGCCGTGGACCAATTACACGCCCTACGAGATCCGGATCATCGGGGCGATGGCGAGGATCGGCCGTCGCGAAGATGCGCACGAGTTGTTAAGTTTCTTCCTGTCCGATCGCAGGCCTCTGGAATGGAATCAATGGCCGGAGATTGCCTGGAAGGATCCACGCTCGCCCGGTCATCTCGGGGACGTGCCGCACACTTGGATCTCGGCCGAATATATGTTCGCCTTTGCCTCGCTCTTCGTGCACGAATGCGAGGAAGTGGACCAATTTCTCCTCGCCCAAGGCGTGCCTTGGGAATGGGTGGCCGCTCCTGGAGGAACGGGCGTAGGAGGATTGCCTGTCCGCTATGGCGTGATCGATCTCGACCTGGCCGCGACGGGTCCCGATGAAAGCCGGGTTCGCATTGGTGGTGACTTCGCATTTCCCGGCGAGGGATTGCTTTTGCTGATTCCCTCGCCACCGGGCAAGAGCGCGATCCGGGCAACTACCGGTGATGGTATCGAACTTTCGCCCGGTCCTGCAGGAACAGGTTTCCTTCTCCGCTCCCCAGCGGCGGAGGTGCTCGTGGTTTACGGCCAGCGGGATTAGGCCTTCAAACATTCCCGGTGCAGCCTTTGCCGCCCGTCACTTCCTCTTCCTAGGGGGAATGCCGGCCTCGGCCTCGAGTTCCCGCTTTAACTCCGCCGGGAGGCGAAGGCAGTCCTCGTTGGCGATAGCTCCCCCGAGGGCATAGAGAAGCATGCGGTGATGTCGGGTCACACCGGCAGCGACCAGTTCGCGATAGGCTACCGCCGCTCCAACCTCACGGAACTGGCTTTCATTGTTGATGCCAATCGCCGCCAGCATTTCCTCGCAGCGCGGGCCGAGGTTGCGCATTTCTCGTATCGGGCGGCTCATGGGGACGGGAAGAAACCTCCCAATCATAGGCCGCAGGGGCAGCGTTGCCACATTCGAAAGCGAATTTTCTCCGATACGCGAAAACCTTTTTTGAAAATTGGTAAATTTCCGATAATTATTTGGAATTATTGACTGCTTGCTTGGAGTTATCCTTGGGAGGTGTTAATCCATGGGTGATTCGCTTGGCAAAGTGCCCGGCGGAAACCGCATTCGAATTATGAAAAAGACACTAGTTTCCACGATGCTCACATTCATTGGTGCGGCTGCTTTGCAGGCTGGTCCGATGATGACCCCTTATGACGCTATGTCGCAACAGGCGCCGATGCCCGGCCCGATGGGCTGCGAAGCCTTCGAGGGCGGATGGGCGTTCGCTCCGTTCGGCCTCTTCCTGACACCGGATTCCGACACCGACACGACCTTCGGATTCGGTCTTCAAGGTGAATACTTCTTCAACCGCTACCTCGGTCTCGCGGCTTCCGCCCAATGGGCTGAAGTGGGTGACGTCGATGTGGGCAACTACGTGGCGGATGCGGTTGTTCGTTATCCCTTCCCGACCGCGTGCCTCGCACCCTACGCCTTTGCCGGCGTCGGCATCATCGACGCGGAAACCACCGAGTTGCTCGGTCGCCTCGGTATCGGTCTCGATTGGCGCATCTTCAATGGCCACGGCATCTTCTGCGATTGGTCCTATGGCATTCCCGGCGGTGGCGGCGGCGACGACGACATCGAGGACTACCAGATCATCCGTCTGGGCGTGAAGATCGACTTCTAATACTTTCCCGATAGCGGGATGTCTCCTAGGCAGGCCAGTGGTTCCCATCGGGGGCCACTGGCCGGTCTGCTTTTAGCCAGGAATCCATTTGCTTTCCACCGGGCTCAATGAATGGAGCGCAGTTTTGAGGCAAGACCGGGACGGTCTTGCGACGACTGGGGTGGATGCTCGCAGCAAACCGCCTTGGACCTGCCATGGCCTCTGTAGCAAGACTGTCTCGGTCTTGCACCGTGAGGATATGGCTAAAGTGAAGAAGAGTGTCCTTAGTTTTTTGCTAAGTGAATAGCATTGGGAATAGCACAATATCCGAAACAGGGTCGTGCCGCGAAGGAAGGTCAATTCTTCGCTGTTTTTTCCGGTGGAGCCGTGTTGTTCAAACGCACGACGCAACGCAGCTTGCCTTCGAGTTTTCCCACCCCGAGGTGATAGTAGCGGCCACTACCTCCCCAGCTTTCGGAGAAGAATGCCGAGCCCTCCGCGATGGTTTCAATCGGCGGAGGTGCCTGGGCGTTCAATGGTGGACCAGCGAGCGCGGAGAGCATCGGCCGGATGGCCTCGGCGTGCGGGCGCAGTGCGCCGGGGTTTTCGACCGCGACCTCGGGTCCATAAAGACTCACTTCGGTCAGGCTCTCGGCCGCGTCGAAGCCAAAATAGATTGACCAGTCCACACCGCCGGCCTTGAGCGAATACACCCCGTTGATGCCGGTGCGGCCGAGCAACTCCTTGGGCAGACCGCCCCCGATGCCGGGCACACGTTTGAGAGCGGCGGTGGTCTCGTCGATGTCGTTACCGAGTTGGAATCCTTCGAAGGCTTCGAGCTTCGCGGCGCTTGGTGGTTTGGGCTTCAAATTTTCCGCCTCTTTTTTCACGAGGGCTTGATCCGCCGTGCCAAGTTTGTCGAGAGTGAAGACCAGTTCTTTTCCCTGTCTGTCCTTCATCGTCACGACCTCACCTTTCAAGGAGACAAGCTCCGCTTCCATGGTGCGTGTGCCGTCGGCGCTATGCCACAAACGAGTTTCCGCCTGCGCGGAAACAGTCAGCAGGGCGAGGAATACAGCCGGAATGGGGGAGCGTTGGAACATGCGGCGAGGAACGCGTCAATTATACGCCCCGGGTGTCCTGAATCTTGGAAAAACTTCCCATTCGCGGAAATTCGATGCCATGCATTGGTCTTCCGGGGCATCAGCTCCGGTCCTGCGAAGTCATTTGTTTTTTCTTGCTGCTTCGGCCTCGGCTGCTTTTGTGGCTTGCACGTGACGGGCGATGAACTGCGGGTCGCGCGCATGGGTGACGGCTTCGTCGAGGGAAAGGTAACCGCAGGCGGCGAGGTGGGCGAGGCTGGCATCGAAGGTGTGCATGCCGTCGTTTCGTCCGACTTCCATGAGGCCGGGGATTTGTTCCCATTTCTTTTCGCGGATGCAGGCGCGGACACCATTGTTGGCGACCAGCACTTCGGAGACGAGCACCCGGCCGCCGGTATCAAGCCGGGGCAGGAGTTTTTGTGCGATGATGCCGACGAGGCAGTTGGAAAGTTGCGCGAGAATCTGCGGTTGTTGTTCTGGGGGAAAAACATCGACCAGTCGATCCAAGGAACGGGGCGCGTCCTGGGTGTGCAGGGTGGCCAGCACGAGGTGTCCGGTTTCCGCCGCCGTGATGGCCGTGCGGATGGTTTCGAGATCGCGCATTTCGCTAACAAGGATGACGTCTGGGTCCTGACGAAGCGCGGAGCGCAAGGCTTCGGAGAACCCACGGGTGTCCTGTCCGACTTGCCTTTGTTTGACCAGCCCGTAGGCATGGGGGAAAACGAATTCGACCGGGTCTTCGATGGTAATGATGACGCAGGAGCGTTGTTCGCTGATCCGCTTGACCATGGAGGCGAGGGTCGTGCTTTTGCCCGCGCCGGTAATGCCGGTGACGAGAATGAGGCCCTGTGGTTTGCGGCAGAATTCTTCCACGGTCGGGCTGTGGCCGAGCGTCGAGAGATCGGGAATTTCCTCCGGGATGTAACGGAAGGCCGCTTCCACGTTGCCACGGGAAAAATGGGCGTTGCCGCGGAAGCGTCCGACATCGCGGATCTGGAGCGCGAAGTCCAGTTCCCAATCTTTCTCAAGGCGGGCGCGCTGGGCCTCGGTCAAGACGCCGAAAATGAGGTCCCGCGAGGTGTCGCCATCCAAATCAAACTCACCGAGCGGCTGGAGTTTACCGTGGATACGGGCGGCGGGGGGTGCGCCGACAGTGATGTGGAGGTCGGAGCCGTTCAGCTCGCGGGTCTGGCGCAGGTAGTCGAAGAGGTCCATGGTCGCGGGAAATTCCCGCAGTATGGAGCAGGGAGAGCACCTTTGGCAAGGGGCTCATTGGCCGGGCGGTCTGCCACTGAACATTCCGCGCCACCGATCGCGGCGCGCCTGCTCGTTCTTCGCATCCTCCTCGTAGATGGCCCGTTGTTCGGGTGTCAGCACGGCCTTGATGGCGGCGTCGCGGTCGGCTTGGGCGGCGGAGGGTGCTTCCGCTCCCGTGCCTGTTTCGACTTCCAGATTCGGATCGGAAGATTTCACCATGATGCCGAAGACTTTGTCTTTTTGTTCCTCGCTCAGGTTGAGGCGGCGACCGAGGCGGTCGGTCTGTGAATTGGCCTGGCGTTCGAGGCGTTGGACACGATCAGCCGTCTGTTTCTTGTCGTATTTCTCGTATTGCTCGGGCGTCAGGGTTTCCTTGAGCGTGGCGTTCATCCCATCGGGCGAGAAGGGGCCTCCTCGTCCTCCCTCTTGGAATAGTTTTTCCGGGGTCATGGTCGGATCGGCGAGGCGGTCGTTGAATTTCTTCATCTCTTCATCGCCCAAGGCCGCGAGTTTCGTGCGCAGTTCCTCTTTTTGTGCGTCGTTGAGGCCGAGTTCCCCGGCCAGATCCTCGACCTGGCGGTCGATGCCGCGCATCATACCCTGACGGAACATGGGGGCGAGACGGTTGAGCAGAGGGCGGCTGTCTTGCAACAGCCCCTGCATGTCCTTCGCCATCGCCGCCTGCGGATCGGCAGCGCGTTCCTCTTCCGTCGGCGCGGCCACCTTCGGGGTGGCGGCGAGTTCGGCGGATTTGACCCGTTGTTCCAGTTCGGCGATGCGCTTGTTCGCCGCATCGAGGCCACTTTTGTCCTCCATCGCCACGGCGGCGGGGGCGGTGACGGTTCCCTGTCCTGATTGCCAGACATAAATGGCTCCGCCGCCCAAGGCGGCACCGGCTATGACGAGAATGAGTGGTGATGGTTTCATGGGATGGGGTGAGGAGGTATGCCTGCGGTCGGCAAGCGTTGCCGATTCAGCGGCCCGTCTGATTTTCGGCCAGACCGGGACGGGTTGGCGTCACTTGGGCAATCTGACATCAAAAATCGGCGATCATCAATCGTCAATTTCCGCCTCCGTGGGGGCCGCATCAGGATTTTTGACTCGCCCCGTTTTGCCCGTTGTGCGCCTCGAATTGCAGATGGTAGAGATGCTGGTATTCCGGGCAGGTGCGCAGGAGTTCGGCGTGGGAGCCGACGGCGAGCACCCGGCCTTTTTCCATCATGACGATGGCGTCGGCGCTGAGAATGGTGGAAAGGCGGTGGGCGATGGCGATGACGGTCCGTCCGCGGCTGAGGGCATCGATCGCTTCCTGGATGTGGCGTTCGGCTTCGGAGTCGAGCGCGGAGGTGGCTTCATCGAGCAGGAGGATGGGGGCGGAGCGCACGAAGGCGCGGGCGATGCTGAGACGTTGCTGCTGGCCGCCGGAGAGGTTCGAGCCTTTGTCACCAATGATGGTCTCGTAGCCTTTGTCCTGCGCGAGGATAAATTCGTGGGCGTGGGCCTTGCGCGCGGCTTCTTCGATCTCCTCCTTGGTGGCGTCGAGTTTCCCGTAGCGGATATTCTCGTAAATGGTGTCGTGGAACAGGAAGGTGTCCTGGTTGACGATCCCGATGTTTTCGCGCAGCGAGGTTTGATTGTAGGCACGGATGTCCCGGCCGTCCACGAGCACGCGTCCTTCATCAGGATCGTAAAACCGGAGAAGCAGGGCGAAGAGGGTGCTCTTGCCCGCGCCACTCTGGCCGACAAGGGCGTAACGTTTACCTGCTTCCATTTTCAGGCTGATACCTTGCACGGCCGGGATGCCCTTTTTGTAGGAAAAGCCGATCTCGCGGAACTCGATTTCCCCATGGCATTTTTTCAATGGCACGGCGTCGGGCGCATCGGCAACATCCGGCTCTTGATCCTGAATTTCAAAAACCTTGGTGGCCGCGACGACACATTTCTGGAGCATCACCTGAAGCTGGGACAAAGCCTTGGCATGAGGATAGATGGCAATGAGCGCGGCGTAGAGGATGAGGAAATTCGAAGCCGGCATCTTGACATACCAGGCATAGGCCAGTCCGAGAGCGATGCCAACCGAAGCGACCGTTTCAACCATTGGTCCGACAATTTCCACGGCCTTTTTCCAGCGCATGACCAGTTTTTCCAAGAGGGCGCTGCCTTTGTTGAAACGCTCGATTTCGTATTTCTCGCGCCCCAGGCTCTTCACCACCCGGATGCCGGCAAAGGCCTCGTGCATGGTCACCATGACCTGCCCGGCTTCTTCTTCCTCTTTTCCTCCGGCCTGCCGCACTTTCTGGCTGATGATGATGACCGGCAGCATGCAGAGCGGGAAAACGACCAGCGCGGCGATGGCAAAACGCCAATCGAGCCAGAGGATGGAAACCACATAGGTTACAATCGAGATCGGATGTTTGATCATGTTGGCCGCAAGATCACTGCCCAAGGTGGCCACCATGCGGGTCTGGTTGAAGACCGTCTGGATCAACTCGCCCGTCTTCTGCTTCGAATAGAAGCGCAGCGAGTGGTGCATGAGCTTCGAAAAAGTCTGCGAGCGTATGTCGTAGAGAACCTTTTGCCCGACCCAGAGCATGCAGTAGGTGTTAAAATACCCGAGCAAGCCGCGGATGAGGATGAGCAACGGTATTAGCCCGGCGGAGAGCAGAACCAACCAGATGCCATCCTCGTGTTCAATGCGGGGCTTCGGGACGTGGATCTGCCCGAAGAAAGGCACCGGGATTGTCTCCTCGGTTTTGTTGTTCGGAAGAACCATTTCGAAGACGAACTTCATCCCGAAAATGACCACCGCGTTGAAGAGGCCGTAGAACACACCAATGAGGATGCCCAGAATGAAGCGACCCCGGTAGGGTTTCACATAAGAGAGCAGGCGCCCCATCGGCGCCTTGGCCTCCGAGAGGAATTCCGACGTGCTCAGGTTGGCCACGCTCTTGCGTGACAATTTCTTGATCGGCGCCCGCTTGCCGGTGACGGGCGGTTGCTTGGATCGTGAGGTGGAATCAGCCATGGAAATAGGCCGTCCACTCGGACGGAATGGTGGCGGCTTCGACACCCGATTGAATCCGCCCTTCGTTGGCCGGTTCAAAGGTGGTCGAAGTGCCATAGACCATGATCAGATCGGTGGAACTGATACTTTGCAGGGCATGGGCGACACCTGCCGGAATCACCACCCCGGCATTGTCGGGTCCGGGGCGGTCATCTCCTTCAATGACAAAACGCATCCGGCGGCGCGGCATTCCCGCCCGCTCGTCGATGAGGAACATCTCGCAGGTGCCCCGGATGAAGAACATGGCATCCCACTGCTCGTCGGCGTAGGGGCGCAGTGCATAATTCGTCGTCTCATGGACGAACAAGCGCTGGAACCAGTCTTCCGGCTTCACGCCTTCGGGGATACTCGGCGGGTGGATATGGAATCCCTTGGCCGTGCGGGCGAAAGTCATCGCCGTGGCCCATTGCGCCGGCCACATCCCGATGCGGCCGAGACAACCCTGGCCTTTGCGGGCGAATTCGCCGAAATGGCCGCGCTGACGTTGCTGGAAAATCTTGCGTCCAAAGACTTCGACGCCGGGGATCCACCATTCCGGTTTTGCCTCCAGGTCCGCCAGTTCGCCCGCGCCCACACCCGGACCCGCGACCCGGCCGGCCAGGTCGCCTTTGGAATAATCTCGAAGTTCCAGGGCCGCGCGCGCTTCCGCCCGCAGGCCCTGCCATCTGTCATCTTGCATGGTGCAACCCATAACCCCATCCTCCCCCGATGTAAAACTCCGGATTCTTGCTCGGGCCAGCGCCTGAAAGGACCTCTTCTGGCCGCCCGTTACCGCTCCATGACCATTTTCCAGCCCATTTCCCGCGTTTTGGCCGGGATTTCCGCCCTTTTCCTCGCCAGCCCGATGCTCTTGGGCGCGGATGTTTCGCTGGGGACCGCCCCTGAGGGAAAGAAGGTTCTCTGGTATGAGAAACCCGCCACCCGCTGGGAAGAGGCCTTGCCAGTTGGGAACGGCCACCTCGGGGCCATGGTTTTCGGAGGGGCGGGGGAGGAACGGGTGCAGTTCAACGAGCACACGGTCTGGACCGGACAACCACGTTCCTACGCCAACGAGGGGGCGGTGAAAGTCCTGCCCGAACTCCGGGAAAACCTCCAGAAAATGCGCAAGCTCGAGCGGGAGGCCGCCGCCTCGGAATCCGCCGGGAAGAAAGAGGAGGCCAAAAAACTCGCGGACGAGGCGCTGGCCTTGCAGAAGTCGGCCGAGCAACTGGCCATGGCCGAATTCATGAGCGAACCGCTTCGCCAACTGGCCTACCAGCCTTGTGGCGACCTGATTTTGCAACAACCGCTCGCCGGCGAGGTCTCCGGCTACCGCCGCTGGCTCGATCTCGAGACTGCCACCACCACTACCGAATTCACCCATGGTGGCGTCCGGTATCGCCGGGAAGTCATCGCATCGCATCCCGCCAAAGCCATTGTCATGCACCTGACCGCCGATAAACCCAGTGCTCTGGATCTCGAAATTGGTCTTACGAGTCCGCACAAAGGCGCGACGACCACCATCGATGGGAAGAACCGGCTTCTTCTCGATGGCATGGTCCAGAAAGACGGAATCCGATTTTGTTCCAGGCTTCACCTCGCGCATGTCGGCGGTTCGATTGAAGCGGCGGGCGATAAACTTCGTGTCGCCAAAGCCGATGCTGTAACCCTCTTGCTGGTGACGGCCACGAACTTCCGCGACTTCCGGAATCTCGGTGCGCATCCCGGTGCGCTCTCCCTCAATCTTCTAGATGCCCCATCTTCCCTGTCCTGGGAAAAACTGGCGTCCACGCATCGCGCCGACCATGCTGCTTTGTTCTCGCGGGTCGAACTCGATCTCGGAGGCAACGAACGCGGAAAGTGGCCGACCGACAAACGATTGTCCTCCTATGCCGAAGGCGGCGACCCCGGCCTCGCGGCATTGCTTTTCCACTATGGTCGTTACCTGCTCATCGCCTGCAGCCGTCCCGGCGGGCAGCCTGCCAATCTCCAGGGGATTTGGAACGACAGCATGCGTCCACCCTGGGATAGCAAATACACATGCAATATAAACACACAGATGAACTACTGGCCGGCACTGGTCACCGCTTTGCCCGAATGCCAGGAAGCGTTGAACCGAGCCATCGGCGAACTTCAGGAATCCGGACGCGAGACGGCGCGTCTTCACTACGGTCTCGAAGGATGGGTGTTACACCATAATTTCGACCTCTGGCGAGGGACGGCACCCATCAACAATTCGAACCACGGCATCTGGCCGACCGGAGGAGCCTGGCTTTGTTACCATCTCTGGGAGCAATTTCTTTTCACCGGGGATAAGAAGTTTCTCGCCGATACCGCCTATGGACCCATGCGCGAGGCTTGCCGCTTCTTCGGGAATTTTCTCATCCGCGACCCCATCACCGGCCATCTGATCAGCGGTCCATCCAACTCCCCGGAACAAGGCGGCTTGGTCATGGGTCCGGCCATGGACCATCAGATCATCCGCTCGCTTTTCCACGCGACTGCCGCTGCGGCGGAAATCCTTGGACGCGACGCCGCCGACGCCAAACGTTGGCTCGAAATGGCTGAGGCCATTGTTCCGCATCAAATTGGCAAACACGGCCAGCTCCAGGAGTGGACGGAGGACAAGGATGATCCGAAAAACCAGCACCGGCACGTCAGTCACCTCTGGGCGGTCCATCCCGGTCCCGATCTGACTTGGCGTGATGGTCCCGCTTTCGCCGCCGCCCGCCAGTCGCTGGAATTCCGCGGCGACGAGGCCACCGGTTGGTCCATGGGGTGGAAGATCAACCTGTGGGCGCGTTTCCTCGACGGCGATCGCGCCCACGTCATTGCCCGCAATCTGATCAAACCCGCGCTTGGCGCCAAAGGCGGCCGGGGCACAAGCGGTCTTTACCCCAATCTCTTTGATGCCCACCCGCCTTTCCAGATCGACGGCAATTTCGGCTACACCGCCGGGATCGCGGAAATGCTGCTGCAAAGCCATGTTCCGGTGAAACCAAATGTCACCGCCGGTCCGTTTATCCTGCACCTGTTGCCAGCGTTGCCGTCGGTCTGGCCCGATGGCGAGGTGAAGGGATTGCACGCCCGAGGTGGCTTTGTCGTCGATTTGACATGGAAATCCGGAAAGCTGGAAAAGGCCCGCGTGAAAAGCAACCTCGGCGGTCCGCTCACTCTGCGCGCGAAGCTCCAAGGCAAGGACACAGACACCATATTCCCCACCATCGCGGGGCAAACGTTGGAACTGGATGCAACTCTGAAAGTGGCGAAGTGAAAGGCCGGGAAGGCGATCACGCTCCCTCCGCCGGTTCTTCCGGCGGCAGTTCCTCCAGTTCGATCAACTCGCCTTTGAAGTTCTTGACCACGTATTCGAGGATTTGATCCGGGACATACGGTTTTTCTCCTTTGAAGCCGCCGTATTTCAATCCGTCGATGACACCCTTTTTCTGCGTGCCGTTTTTCTCATACCAGATGGAGGCGAGGCCTTTGCTCATCCATTTCCGAGTGTCCACGCGCCGGATTTCGGTGATGTCGATGGGTTCGGTGCCCGGGAGAATGAGTTTTCCCTCGCGCAATGCCATTCGTGTTCCCACGGCGCGGACGGCCAACACGAGGATGATCAGCGTGGCGACCGAGCAGACGACCATGCCCCACATCTGCTGGGCGATTTTCGCGTCGTCCACTTTGAAAGGTTCGAGCTTCTTCTCGTCCTCGTAATCATCCCATCCGTTCTGACGTGCGACATCGGCCCACTTGCGCAGGCCTTCATCTCCATCTTTGGCGTAGCTGAGGTAGGTCTGGTAGATTTCTGCTTTCTTCGGGTAGCCAATCTTCCAGTCATAGGCGAAATAGGCCGCGAAGAGACCGAACATGGCCAGCATGATGAGCATACGACGGGTATACCACGGCGTCAGGGGGGCATCGAAAGAGGGAAGTGAAGAACTCATGGGTTTCGGCGGTTCCGGAGCCACGAACGGGCGGCAAGCCGGAGTTTGCGATGAAGGGGAGTATAGGCGCGGCGGTTGAGGCTGTCGCCTCCGATTTTCTCGATTTGGTTTAGGATGTCGGCGTAAATATCCCGCATCAGCCGGACCGTCAACCTTGAACCGTCGTTCGCCAACAATGGAATCCCTTCGTCCGCCCGACGGTAGTAAGCGCGGGCGCGTTCGACCTGGATATCGAGAAATTTTCGCCAGACGGCATCAGGTTGACGGCGGCGCAGGTAGGCCTCGTCCAATCCATGGGCGGCCAGTTCATCGGCGGGGAGGTAAATGCGATCCCGCTCCAGATCCTCGCCCACATCCCGGAGGATATTCGTGAGTTGCATCGCGATACCCAGATCAATGGCGCGGTCGCGGCCGGAGGGGTCCGAGAGTCCGAAAACCGGACAAAGCACCAGCCCGACCACCGAAGCGACATGGTAGCAGTAGTCGCGGAGTTCTTCCCAGTTCGCGATGCGCACCCGTCCCTGATCGCGACCCACCCCTTCGACCAGTTCAGCAAAAGGCTCTTTCTCGAGACCGAAGCGCTGGACCGCCTCCGCGAAGGCCGCCGCGAACGGCCAATCCCGTTTTCCCTCGCGGGTGATGGCATCGAATGTTTGCTCCAGTTCCCGCACCGCCGCCGCCACATCCGCGCCCGGTCCGGCTTCGTCCACCAAATCATCGGCATGACGGCAAAACGCGTATATGGCATAGGCCGCCCGCCTCTTTTCCTCTGGCAATGGGAACGACGCGAAGTAAAAGCTCTTCGCGTGGCGACGGGTGGATTCCCGGCACCAGACATGGCTGCGCGCCAGACTCAAGGCATCATCGGGCATGAGCCGCAACCATGGAAAGGAAACCCGCCATGGCAAGAAGGCGCGCGAGGAAAATGCACGTCACGAACCCGCCAATGCGGTCGCGCGCATGCGGACAAGCTCCTGATAGCGCTGACGAGCCCGCTGGGTAACCTCGTCAGCTTTTTCGCGGTCGCCCTTGTAGAGCATCGCCAGATTGTTGCGCAGACGCGCGCATTCCTCGCTCACGGATGAACCCACCGTTTCCATACCCCGGACCGCCGCTTCATATTGGCGCAGAGCCTCGGTGGCTTGGCCGCGCTCTTCCGCAATGTCGCCCAGTCCGGCCCGTGAGAAGGCCAGTTGCCGACTGAGTGTTCCATAGTCCGAACCCAAACGGAGCACATCCTTGTAAATGGCTTCGGCAATATCAAGGAAACCGGTATGACGCCGGATATCCGCCTCAACGAGCAGGGAATCGAGCAGGAAGCCCACCGATTCATCGTCGTCCGCCATGAGGAGTCAACGCGCCGACTCCACCCCTGCTTGGGCGGCTTCGATGGCCTCTTCAAAGAGTCCCTGATCATAAAGACTTTGGGCCCGGTTCTCGAGAAGCTGGTTCATGGGGCTGAGGGTGGCAACAGGCATGGTTGGAATTGCGAGTAGGGTATCTTATAGTTTTTATAGAAAAATAGGTAATTAGGCAAGTCTTAAAATCAAGAGACCTGCAACGCAGAAAAGAGAGAAGCCCGACTGGGGGGGAGTCGGTGGAAGGTGTCGAGCAGTGCCGCTGCACCCGGACTTCCGCTCGAAACGAGTCCCTGAATCGCCGCCACACGGTCCTCGAAGCGTGTGACCGCCGCCGGGCTGGGTTCATGGTCCGTCAACCAGTCCAAAGCCTTATTTAGCAGTGTATTAAGTTCAGGAATAGGGGTCTCGGTTTCCGCTACCAATTCAATCAACGATGTGAAATACGAGGCAGTTAATGTCCGCTGGTATCGCTCCCTCAAACCCAGCCGATGAGACTCGACCACCACCTCCCGGAGGCTGTGCAAATCGCCCCGGCGGGCGGGTTGCCAGGCGATGTCCGCCTCAAAAAAAAGATCCAATTTTCCTGCAAAAGGGCTTTTTGGGCCCCTAGCGCCCTTCGCCGCCGTGCGCAAAAGGCCATGGCTGGCCGTGCACCAGACGAGGATCAGGCTCGTCTCCCCGAGGGGATATTTCCGTAAAAGGGTGGCGCGTGATTGGAGCATCGGTCGGCGGAAAAGTTGCAATCGGGTCGCGATGGGGAGAGATTACGCGCTTTCGCCCGACTTATGGAGGAAAAATCCAAGATTCTCACACTCGACAAGCTGAACGACTTCGACGGACAGGGCCTGCGTGCCCGGCTGGAAGAGCTTGGTCGATTCATGGGCCTCGCCCAACGCCGCAAGGAACTCGAATGCCTCGAGGAGGAAATGAACGTCGAGGGCTTCTGGGACAGCAAGGACGCTGCCCAGAAAAAAATGGGCGAGGTGAACCGTCTCCGCGGCCTCGTCCAACCCTACGACGCTCTCGTCCGCCGCATCGATGACCTCGAAGCACTCGTGGAACTCGTCCGTGAAGCTGGCGACAACGAAATGGTCGGCGAGGTGATGGCCGAGCTGGCCGCTCTGGAAAAAGGCCTGGCCGATTTCGAACTGAAACAATTCCTTTCCGGAAAATTCGACGGCGGAAATGTCTATCTTACCATCCATGCCGGAGCCGGCGGCACCGAATCCTGCGACTGGGCCGACATGCTCTTCCGCATGTATCGGCGATGGGCTGAACGTCGCGGCTACCAGGTCGAAGTGATCGACTTCGCCGATGGCGATGAAGCGGGCATCCGTTCCGCCACCCTCAAGATTGCCGGCGAGTATGTCTACGGGTTCCTCCAGTGCGAGCGCGGTGTCCACCGCCTCGTCCGGATTTCCCCGTTCGATGCCAATGCCCGCCGCCACACCAGTTTCGCCAGCGTGGATGCCACCCCCGAAGTGGACGACGATATCCAAATCACCATCGAGGAACGGGACCTCAAGATCGATACCTATCGCGCCGGCGGTAAGGGCGGACAGAACGTCAACAAGGTGGAAACTGCCGTGCGTATCACCCACGTGCCCAGCGGTGTGGTCGTCGCCTGCCAGGTCGAGCGTTCCCAAGGCCGGAACCGCGAGCTCGCCATGAACATGCTCAAGGCGAAACTTTACCAGATCGAAGAGGACAAACTGCGCGGCGAGGCCGAACGCCAGTATGGTGAAAAAGGCGAGATCGCCTGGGGCAGCCAGATCCGCTCTTATGTTTTCCAACCCTACCAGATGGTGAAAGACCACCGCACCGGCGAGGAATCCGGCAACATCCAGGAAGTCATGGATGGTGCGCTCGATCCCTTCATCGAGGCCAAACTGCGCGGCCAAAAAGCGCGGGAGTAATTCTTCCGTCATGCGCTTCGATATCCTCACGCTCTTTCCCGGCATTTGCGAAGGACCGCTCAATGAGAGTATCCTCAAACGCGCCCGCGAACGCGGATTGATCGAAGTCGGACTGCACGATATCCGCGATCATTGCACCGACAAGCACCGTCAGGCCGACGACTACCCATTTGGCGGTGGTTCGGGGATGGTCATGAAACCCGAACCGGTTTTCTCGGCCATTGAGGCGGTGCGACGGCCGGACAGCCGCGTCGTCTTTCTCACCCCGCAAGGTAGGCGGTTCGAACAGGCCGATGCCCGGCGGCTCTCCGCGTCACCGCACCTTGTTTTGTTATGCGGTCATTATGAAGGGCTCGATCACCGTGTCGTCGAATCGCTCGTGGACGAGGAAATTTCCATCGGTGATTACGTGCTCACCAACGGAGCCATTGCCGCCGTCGTTGTGCTGGATGCCATTGCCCGCTTGCTCCCCGGTGTGCTCGGTGACGCCGATTCGCCCGTGCACGAGAGTTTCTCCGAAGGCCTTCTCGAAGCGCCCCAATACACCCGGCCTGCCGAATTCCGGGGCATGAAAGTCCCGGACATTCTTCTCGGCGGCAACCACGCCGCCATCGCCCGTTGGCGGCAGGAAATGTCCATCGAACGAACGCGCAAGAACCGGCCGGATTTGTTGGAGAAGCGGAAGAACACGAGGCCGGGAGAAGATTGAGCAGATGAACTGGCCTAAGGCCGATGGTTTTACCCAATCCCGACAGGATTGCGCTCAAATCCGTGGGTCGTGCCGGTAACACTTCTCTCCCCCAATCCCAACGGGATTGTGTCCCAAAGCCCGGGGTTGTCCCGCGACGCGGGGCTACCCCGGGAATGTAAAACCAAGACAATCTAAACCCTGAAAGGGTTTTGTCCTGTGGGTTAACAGGCCACACTCTCACCATGCAAAGTCCGAGACATCGCCATGGGCCAGTCACTTTCCGCAGTGTATCTGCATCTGATTTTTTCAACCAAGAACCGCGAGCCTTGGTTGATTGACCCCGCCTTTCGCGAGCAGGTGTTGTCATTCATCGGCGGTATTTCACCGGAAGCTGGTTGCCCTCCAATCATCGTCGGTGGAGTCGCCGATCATGTGCATCTGCTTGCGAGGTTCGGGCGGGATATCTGCCAAGCGGACTGGGTTAAGGAAACCAAGCGCGTCTCCAGCCTATGGATCAAGGATCAGCGCAATTCAATGGCAGGGTTCTCTTGGCAGGCAGGCTATGGAATTTTTTCAGTCAGCGCGTCTTCGGTTTAGCAAGTCACTTCCTACATGGCCGGACAGGAGGAGCATCACCGGACTATGACATTCCAGGAAGAATACCGGCGTTTCCTCGAGAAACACGGAGTCGAGTGGGACGAGCGGTATGTTTGGGATTGAGCGATGTGACCCGGACAGAACCCCTTCAGGGTTCAATTTCTTTTTGGCGGTATTCCTGGGGTAGGTCCTGCGGACCAACCCCGGGCTTTGGGACGGAACCCCGTTGGGGTTCACAGTCGCGGACGCAGCTTGCTAACGAGGACCGTAGTCTTCCAAGTCAGGGATATCCCTGATGTTGGATTCCCCGTAAAGGCTGGCCTCAAGAACTGCGCGTCATGCCGCTTAACGGCAAACCGGGCAGTTATTGATGTTCGTGAAGAAATCGTTCCCTTTGTTATCGACGAGGATGAAGGCGGGGAAATTTTCCACGGTAATTTTCCAGACGGCTTCCATGCCAAGCTCCGGGAAAGCGACGACTTCCTGGCTCTTGATATGATTCTGGGCCAGCAGCGCGGCGGGTCCACCGGCCGAGCCGAGATAGAAGCCCCCGTGCTTCTTGCAGGCATCGGTCACCGCTTGGGAGCGGTTTCCTTTGGCCAACATGACCATGGAACCTCCGTGCGATTGGAACAAATCAACGTAGCTGTCCATACGCCCTGCGGTGGTAGGCCCGAAGGATCCCGAGGCCATACCCTGCGGTGTCTTGGCCGGTCCGGCGTAATACACCGGATAGTCCTTGATGTAGGCGGGCAGCTCGCCCGTTTGTTCGAGGATTTCCTTGATCTTGGCATGGGCGATATCACGCGCGACGATGATCGTCCCACTGAGCGCGACCGCTGTCGTGACGGGGTATTTCGAGAGCGTTTTGAGGGTCTCCTCCATGCCGAGATCCAGATTTACCGCCACGCCCTTGAATTTCCAATCATGGTATTTCTCCGGAATGAAGCGGCCCGGATTGGTTTCGAGTTTTTCGAGGAAGATCCCATCCTTGGTGATCTTGGCTTTCGCCTGACGGTCGGCCGAGCAGGAAACACCAATGCCCACCGGGCAGGATGCTCCATGGCGTGGCAGACGCACGACACGAACGTCGAGTGCGAAATACTTTCCTCCGAACTGGGCGCCAATGCCGAGTTTCCGCGCCTCTTCGAGCAACTCCGCTTCGAGCGCCCGATCACGGAAGGCCTGGCCATGTTCGTTGCCTTTTTCCGGCAGGGCGTCGAGGTATTTGGTTGAAGCAAGTTTGACCGTCTTGAGACAGGCTTCAGCGGAAGTGCCGCCGAAGACGAAGGCGAGATGGTAAGGCGGGCATGCGGCCGTGCCCAGCGAGCGCATTTTCTCGATGCAGAATTCCTTGAGCCGCTTCGGATTCAGCAAAGCCTTCGTTTCCTGATAAAGGAAGGTCTTGTTCGCCGAGCCGCCGCCTTTCGAAACAAAGAGGAACTTGTAGGCATCACCATCGGTGGCGTAGATATCGATCTGCGCGGGCAGGTTGGTGCGTGTATTCACCTCCTCATACATGTCCAGCGGCGCGGTTTGCGAATAACGGAGATTTTCCTTGGTGTAGGTCTCGTAGATCCCCTTGGAAAGGAATTCCGCATCGTCCACACCGGTCCACACGCGCTGGCCTTTCTTCGCCACGATGGTGGCGGTGCCGGTGTCTTGGCAGAATGGCAGGATGCCCCGAGCCGCGATCTCCGCGTTCTTCAACATCATGAGTGCGACCATGCGATCGTTCTCCGTCGCTTCCGGATCCTCAAGAATGGCGGCCACCTGTGCGAGATGGGCCGGACGCAGCGTGAAATTGATGGCCCGGCTGGCTTCATGGGCGAGCATGGTGAGCGCTTCCGGCGCGACCTTGAGGACCGTCTGACCCTCGAATTCGACCGTGGAGACGTGATCCTTGGTCAGCAACTCATATTCGGTGGTATCCGGTCCGAGCGGAAAGGGGTCCTGATAAGCGAAGGGTGGTGTGGCCATGCGGTACAATACGTTGATTCTGTCAGATCAAAAACCCGGAGATGCCGGGCGCAACCGGTTTTGCCTCTTCCGGGCGCAGATGCGCAAGGAATCGGAAAATGCGCGGGGTTTGCGGGGTGTCGTCCACCTTGGCCATGAATTGCTCAAGCGATCAAGTCCCTGATCACGCGCGCGGGTTTGACTCCGACCAGTTTTTGGTTGAGACCCTGGTAGGGGAAACTGAAGCGACTGGCCTCGATGCCCATGAGGTGGAGCAGGGTGGCATGTAAATCACGGATATGGACTGGATTCGCGGTGACCTGGTAGCCGAGAGGATCCGTCTCTCCGTATTGCAGTCCGGGTTTCACGCCGGCCCCGGCCATCCAGAGGGTGAAGGAATTCGGGTTGTGGTCCCGCCCGATGAAGGCGGCGAATTTGTTATCCAGACCATCGCGGTTTTCCTTCATCGGGGTGCGCCCGAATTCGCCGGACCAGATCACGAGTGTGTCTTCCATCAAGCCGCGTTGTTTGAGGTCGGTGAGCAAAGCGGAAATCGGCTGGTCGATTTCACCGCACTTCCGTTTGAAGCCGAGATTGATGGCATGCTTCTCACTGTCGCCGTGTGAATCCCAACCCCAGTCGAAGAGCTGGACAAAGCGCACGCCATTTTCAACCAGCCGCCGGGCGAGCAGGCAGTTGTTGGCAAAAGATTCTTTCCCGGGCGTGCATCCGTAAGCCGCTCGCGTTACCTCAGATTCGCGGGTGATGTTCATCACTTCGGGAGCGGTCAATTGCATACGGAAGGCCATCTCGTATTGGGCGATGCGTGTGGCCGTCTCGGCATCGCCAAATTCCATTTCGCTCTGGCGGTTGATCTCCGCCAGGGCATCGAGGGCGGCGCGGCGGGTGGCGCGATCCGTGCCTTCCGGATTGCGCAAATTGAGCACCGGGTCGCCGGCGGCCCGGCATTGCACGCCTTGGTAAACGGATGGCAAAAATCCGGAGCCCCAGACACTTTTGCCGGAGCGTGGCATCTGACCACCCGACATGAGCACGATAAAGCCGGGCAGATTCTGGTTTTCCGAACCAAGCCCCCAAGTGACCCACGAGCCCATGGATGGATGACCAAGGACCGAATGGCCTGTATGGACCATCAGTTCGGCGGGTCCGTGGTTGAACTGGTCGGTCACCATGGTGTGCACGAAGCAGAGATCGTCCACGTGGTTCGTGAGATGCGGAAGTTGGTCCGACACCCACGCGCCGGAGTTCCCGTATCGTTTGAACGGGAATTGTGGGCCTAGCAACTTGGGGATCCCCTGGATGAAGGCGAAGCGCTGGCCTTCGAGAAATTCCTTCGGGCAGTCCTTGCCGTCGAACTTCGCCAGCTCTGGTTTGTAGTGGAAAAGATCGAGCGTGCTCGGCGCACCGAGCATGTGGAGGTAGATGACCCGTTTCACTTTCGGATGAAATGGCGGCGAAGCGGGCAGAAGTGGCGCCGAGGGGTCGGGCGATCGGACCAGAGGCGCCGCAAACGCATTCCCGAGCGATGAGAGATAAAGAGCCCCGAGGCCAGTCGTGCACTCGCGCAGGAAATGCCGGCGCGTGTGATGCTGAAGTGATGCTTGGTCGGGAGTCATATCGAGTTATTAAGGAATTTTTTGACCACAGATTTCACAGATGGGCACGGATAAGATTCTGCATGAGTTGGTTTTGCTTTGGAGGATTCGTCTAGCTGGAGACGCGTTTTATTCCGAGCTTGGCATGCTTGAAGTTGAGCAAGAGGGCCGTTTTCAATCGCGTGATATTGAGGCAACCGAGCATCTGGGCCAAATGGTTTTCGTTGAAGTCGCTGACCACTTTGGTGTCGACGATGATTCGGTTTGCGACAATGAGGTCTGGCACGAGTGTGCCTATAAGTTCATTCTGGTAGTGGACGGGGAATTGTTTTTGTGAATCGCATTGGCATCCTTGTTTTGTAAGTTCTATTACCAGAGCCCGTTCATAAAGCTTTTCATCCAACCCGGGCTTGAGTGTGTTTCGCACGGTATAGGACGCGCCAATGATGGTTTCGGTGAGTTGTGTGTCGCTCTGCATATTGGGATGAATGATGGAGGGGGATTTTCACTATACTTCCCAAGGCGATCTTATGGCGTGCACGTGTTCTCCCCGATATCTGTGTGCATCTGTGTAATCTGTGGTTAAATTCATGATTCGGATTATTTCACCAGTGCGTCGTCGAGGTTCAGCAGAACCTTGGCGATAGTCGTGTAGGCGGAGGGCTGGCTGCCGAGTTTTTCATAGAGCCCGAGCAGTTCCTTGAGGCGTGCCTCACTCGGTGGCCTCGAGGTCGTCATACGATGTCCTGCAGCAATTTTCGCGGCGGGTTCGCCGGGGATCTCTTCAGCCATGCGCCGGGCAAGCGCCCGGGCGAACTCGGCATGGGCGGGCGAGTTGAGTGTATCGAGAGCTTGCAGTGGCGTGTTGGAAAGGATGCGCCGGGCGGTGCAGAGTTCGCGGGTGGGCGCATCGAAGGTGGCAAAGGCCGGATACGGGTTGGTGTGTTTGATATAGGTGTAGAGCGAGCGCCGGTAGCGGTCGGCATGACCGGGCGGGGGAGTTTCCCATTTCTCCTGACTCTCGAAGGGCGTCCATCCGCCTTCGGGCATCGGTGGGAAAACAGGTGGACCGTAGAGCTTTGGAGCGAGCAGGCCCGAAGCGACAAGCCCATGGTCGCGCACCGCTTCGGCGCTCAGGCGGACGCGCGGGCCACGGGCCAGCAAGCGGTTGTGGGGATCGACGTCATGGTCGGGGCGCATGGCGGCAGATTGACGGTAAGTGGCGCTGGAAACAATTTCCCGCAGCATCGCCTTCTGGCTCCAATCGTAGTGGTCGCGGAAGCGCAGGGCCAGATAGTCCAGTAATTCCGGATGACTTGGATCATCGCCGGAGGAGCCGAAGTCTTCGAGGGTCTCCACCAATCCGCGACCAAACAATTGCTCCCACATTCGGTTGACGGCGACACGGGCGGTCATGGGATTCTCGGTGGAAACAAGCCACCGGGCAAAAGCAAGGCGGTCGGCGGGAGCATGTGTGGGCAGTGCGCCAAAAAGCGACGGAATGCCGGGCGACTGCAAAGCTTGATCCTTGTCGAGCCAGTTGCCGCGGCGGAAGAGGTGCGTGGGGCGTTGGAGATTCTCCGCCACGGCATCCATGATCGGAACATCGGCAGCTTTGTTTTTCGCGAGCGCGCCATCGATTTCCGAGATGCGGGCCAGCGAAGCCGCTTCCCCGGGATCATTGGCCAAAGTGGTCCAGCGTGGGTCGTCGGTAAGGTAAACGCGTCCGCGTTTTGCCACCATCGGGATGCTCAGCGCGGCATTCTGCTTCTGGGAGAGCGTAAGACGCAAGTTCGTGGCTTGAACCGGTTGCGTGAAGATCAAGATGCAGGAGCGCGGACGGTCAATCTTCGGGAATGCTCCCCAGCCGGTCGCCGAATCGGCAAGGCTTTGCTGCGGGTCGAAGAACGGATCGGGCTCGTCTCCGATCACTCGCGTGATGGCGATCGGGTTTTCGGTGCCGTCAGCTCCAACGACATGCAGTTGAATCTTTGACAAAATGGCTCCCCATTCCGGCGTGTGGATCGCAGTCGCGGGATCCACAGGCAAAACCTCCACTCGCAACGCGGTGATGTTGGTGACGGAGGCCGGTGGAGTGATCCGGAGATCAAAGACAGAACCGGTGGCCGCGGTGCCTTTCACCAGGAACTCTGGATTACCCTCGCCGGCTTTCACTTCGAGTGTGACTTGCTTTGACTCCGCCCGCATCGCGCCGGCGGGTTGCCATGCCGTGGCTTCACGGAGTGCTTGCTGGTTGGCATGGTTGGTCTCCAGCAACGACCCGCGCTCTTTCCACCAAGCGGTGAAGTTTTCCGCCATGGCCTGCTCTTTTGGCGCCGGAAGCAACGGATAGTGCTGGCTCAGATCGTAATCCCGGGTGTTGTTGAAGAAGGCGAAGGAATTGTAATACTCGTGATGCAGAATGGGATCGTAGGGATGCGAATGGCATTGCACACAGGCCATGGTAACGCCTTGCCATGCCTCCCATGTTGTGGCGACACGGTCCATGACGGCGGCAACCCGGAATTCCTCGTCATCCGCCCCTCCCTCACCGTTGTTCTGGGACTGGCGATGGAAATTGGTGGCGAGCAGGTCATCGATGGTGGGGGAGGGAAGCAAGTCGCCGGCGATTTGTTTGATGGTGAATTCATCAAATGGCATATCTCCGTTGTAGGCCCGCACAACCCAATCTCGGAACGGCCACGCCGGGCGCGGCAGATCGTGACCAAGGCCTTCGGTGTCCGCATAACGGGCGAGATCGAGCCAGTTGGAGGCCCACCGTTCGCCGTAGTGTGGCGGGGCCAGCAACCGGTCTATTTCGCGTTGCCATGCCGCTTCGGGATCGGATTTCCACGCGGACTCGAAGGCATCAACCTCACCGAGGGTTGGCGGCAGGCCGGTGAGGTCGATGGACAATCGACGCAGCAGTAGCGCGGGCTCGGCTTCGGGATTGGGAGGGAGTTTCTCCGCTTCCAAGCGGGCAAGCACGAAGTGGTCGATGGTATTCTTTGGCCAATCGCCCTGCCGAACGCCGGGCGGCGGCACAAGGACAGGCTTTACGAATGCCCAATGCTCGTTCCACTTTGCTCCTTCCTGAATCCATTGGCGGAGTTTCCGCACCTCCTCTTCAGGCAATGGCGGACCGTGCTCCGGTTGGGGCATGACCAGCTCGGGATCCCTCGAAGTGACACGCCGCATCAACTCGGAAGCGTCGGGATCGCCAGCTACAATGGTTCGTTTGCCGGAATCGCCGGTCGCGAGCGCCTTTTCCTGGAAAACAAACGAGATGCCCCCGGCTTCTTTCACGCCACCATGGCAGGCGGTGCAATGGCTGGTGAGAATGGGCCGGATATCTCGGTTGAAATCGATCCCATCCGCCATCGCGGGAAGCGCGGCAAGGCTGAGGAGGCCGGCGAGATACTTTTGGGGCATTTTGTCTTTATGGTATCCGGACACAACGTTGTCGCGAAGCACCAATACGCCCCCGTCCCCCGATTTTTGCAGAAATTGGGCAGATCTGGGGAAAAGTAGTCCCCCGGCCACGCGTATCCGGCTTCACCATGCCACTACCTCGCCGAATCCATCTCGCCGCCCTGATTGCAGTTTTTGTTGGTTGGTTGATCGTCGATTGCCCCGCCGCTCCCCGCGGGCAGATGCCGAATCCCGATTTCACAAAAGGCGAGCCGATTCCAGAGGGGGCTAGCCATGATTGGACACTCGGGGCCACGGGCGCGCGCGGTTGGATGTATTCCAATCGTCTCGAAACCAGCGAAGCCCGGCAAATCGCCATCACTAAAGTCGCCAAGGGCTCCCCGGCGGACGGGGTCTTACAAGTCGGGGATGTAATCCTCGGTATCAACCGCCAGAAATTCTCTTCCGATCCTCGTTCGGCCTTCGGCAAAGCGCTCACGCTCGCCGAAGCAGGCGACGGGAACCTCACGCTCATCCGCTGGCGCGACAATTCGGTTTCCGATGTCTCGGTGAAACTCCCCGTGCTCGGTCGCTATAGCGCCACCGCCCCCTACGACTGCCCGAAGTCGAAGCGTATCTTCGAGGACGGCTGCAGGTCTTTAGCCAAACGGATGGAGGAATCGGATTACGCGCGGCGTCAGAATCCGATCACCCGTTCGTTGAATGCTCTCGCTCTTCTCGCGAGTGGTAATGAGGCCTACCTTCCGCTCCTCCGCAACGAAGTGAAATGGGCATCCGAATACTCGGCCGATTCGATGCAGACGTGGTATTACGCCTACGTCATCATGTTGTTGGCGGAATACCAAATGGCCACCGGCGACAATGGTTTCGAAGCGGGGCTGCGCCGGCTTGCTCTCGAGGCTGCCAAAGGCCAGAGCAACGTCGGCTCCTGGGGGCACAAGTTCGCGCTTCCGGATGGCAGGCTCGCCGGTTACGGCATGATGAACGCCCCCGGAGTGCCGCTGACCATTTCGCTGATCATGGCGCGTCAGGCCGGCATCAAGGATCCCGCCATTGATCTCGCCATCTCCCGCAGCTCGAAGTTCCAGCGCTTTTACATCGGCAAAGGCGCGGTGCCTTATGGTGACCACCATCCGTGGACCCAAAACCATGATGACAATGGCAAGTGCGGCATGGCGGGAGTCATGTTCAATTTGCTCGGGGAAAAGGACGGCGCGGAATTTTTCTCCCGCATGTGCGTGGCTTCGCACGGTCCGGAACGAGACACCGGCCACACCGGAAACTTCACCAACATGAGTTGGTCCATGCCGGGCGTAGCCTTGGCCGGTCCGCAGGCCACGGGTGCATGGATGCATGAGTTCGGCGCATGGTATTTCGACTTGGCACGCGGGTGGGACGGAAGTTTCCGTCATCAGGGACCACCGGAAAAAGCAGGAGACAAATACTTCGGCTGGGATGCCACCGGGGCCTTTCTGCTCGCCTATGCCATGCCATTGAAAAAAATCATGCTCACCGGCAAGCAGCCCAACACGGCAACACAAATCGACGCCGCCACCGCCGAATCCCTGATTCGCGACGGGCGTGGATGGTCGAACAACAATCGCAACAGCGCCTACGATTCGCTGAGCCAGGAGCAATTGCTGGAAAGACTAGGAAGTTGGTCGCCAACTGTCCGCGAGCGCTCCGCCGAGGCCCTGCAGCGCCGCAAGGGAGAAAAACCGATTGCCGCGCTTGTGGAAATGCTGCGTTCGCCAAATCTCAATGCCCGCTACGGGGCTTGCGAGGCCCTCAAGCAGATGCGCGGCGATGCGGCCCCGGCAGTCGCGGAACTCACGGCCCTGTTAGATCACAACGATTTGTGGTTGCGTGTGGTCGCTGCGGACGCGCTCGCCAACATCGGCAAGCCGGCCATGGTCTCGTTGCCTTTGCTGCTCAAGCGTTTGGCCGAACCTCCAGCCAAAGAGGATCCACGGGGTATGGAACAGCGTTACCTCTGCTTCGCGATCTTCGGACAAATGCTCAAGGACTCTCCGGCGGGCGCTGATCCCGAAATGCTCCGGCAGGCGATCGTCGCCGGTTTGCAAAACGAGGATGGACGCGCGCGCGGCACGGTCAGTGGTATCTACGGGAAGCTCCCCTACGATCAACTCAAGCCGCTCCTGCCCGCGATCCATCGCGCGGTCGTCGAACCCGCTCCCAGCGGTGAAATGTTCGCCGATGGCGTCCGGATTCGCGGGCTCGAATTGCTTGCCGAACACCATATTCAAGAAGGAATGAAAGCGAGCGTGGACTACATTCGATCCCAGAACAAATGGGCGAGTGAAAAGCGCACGCCCGAGTTGCTAAAGATCTTGCAAAGCTACGGGGCCCATGCAAAGGCCTTTATCCCGCAACTCCTCGAAATCGCCGATACTTTCGACAAAGGAGAGGAGGGATTCCCCGGTCAATTCAGCAAGGACAAGGCCCGGATTGTGCGAGAGGCGGTCAAAGCTATCGAAGCAGCGGAAGCCCTGCCCGAACTGAGCAAGCTTCCGTGACTTGGGAACGTGTGGCTCCTGATTCCTGGCACATTCGCCTCCGGCGATCAAAACTCGCTGCCCTTCGCCAAATCACGCTACATTCCTTGCATGAAACTCGGATTTGGCCTCTACCGCCACCAACTCAACGCGGATCATTTCCAATTCGCCCGCCAGTGCGGCGCCACGCATTTGGTCATCCACATGGTGGACTACTTCCGGTCCTCGCACTCGAACCGGATTGGCGACCAGCCGGTGGGCGGCGACTCCGGATGGGGGCTCGCCGGGGATCCCGATGCCTTGTGGTCCTATGAGGAACTTTGTGCCATCAGGGATGATGCGGCATTCCATGATCTCCAAATCGAAGCCATCGAGAACTTCGATCCCGCGCACTGGCACGACATCCTGCTCGACGGACCGAAAAAGTCCGAGCAATACGAAAAGCTGAAGACGATGATCCGTACCGTCGGGCGGGTCGGAATTCCCATAGTCGGCTACAACTTCTCGCTTGCTGGAGTAGCCGGGCGCGTGAAGGGTCCATGGGGCCGCGGAGGGGCGGAAGTCGTGGGCATGGAAGGTCCTTACGACAAACCGATTCCGAAGGGTATGGTCTGGAATATGATTTTCGACAATGATGCTCCGGCGGGCGATCTCGCGCCGGTGGCGGAGGAAGAGTTGTGGAGGCGGCACGGAGAGTTCCTCGACACGTTGATTCCGGTGGCCGAGGAAGCCGGTGTGATGCTCGCTGCCCACCCGGACGACCCACCCATGCCATCGGTGCGTGGGCAACCCCGCTTGGTGAACCAGCCCGGACTCTATCAGAAACTCATCAATCGGCACGCCAGCAAACACAACGCGCTCGAGTTTTGTCTGGGCACGCTCGCGGAGATGACCGATGGCGACATCTATGAGGCGGTGGAAAGCTACAGCCGCCAGAACCGCATCGCCTATGTGCATTTTCGGAATGTGCGGGGCAAAGCTCCTTGGTATAAGGAAACCTTCGTCGATGAGGGCGATATCGACATGCCGCGTGTCCTGCGCATTTTGCAAGAAAACGGTTTTAATGGGGTCCTCATACCCGATCACGCCCCGCAGATGACGTGCGATGCACCGTGGCACGCAGGTATGGCCTATGCCTGCGGTTGGATGATGGCCGCGCTGCAAGGAATCAGGGCGTGACCGCGGCTGTCACATCTTGTGCGACTGCATGATGTGCAGAGCGCGTTTTCTCCCCGAAGAATTGCAAGATGCGACGCGTTGGTCGCGTCATGCTGATCGAATGCATCGCATCGTTCATCCGCGTCGCCACTTTCTCAAGACCGCCGCTCTGTCACCATTTGGATTTCTCCTCCCACAGGCTTCGGCTGGAAATGTTCTTCCTCACATCCCCGATCTTTTCGAGGCGAACTCCCCCGAGGTCTTGGCGTTGGCGGACAGGGTCATGAATCGTTGCGTGCTGGAAAAATTGCGTGCGCCCTCTCCGCCTTTGAAACGCGAATGGATCGCGCCCGGCGGCCCGCATTACCTCGGCCAATGGATTTGGGACACCATGTTCGTCGTGGATCTGCTCGCTCTCCTGCTCGGTAGGGAAAAACAAATCAGGGAAATCTTTGCGAACTACTGGGATTTCCAGGATCGATGGAACGCAAATAAACCCGAGCACATGCGCGACATGGTCACGGTCGCCATCAAGACGGAACCACAGGAAGAACGACAGTTTTCGCAAATTCCTCTTCTCGCATGGGGAGTAGAGAGGGTTTTCCTGCGTAACGGGGACAAGGAATTGCTCAACCAGTGCCTGCCGAGACTGGAGCGATTCCACGACTGGTATTGGCGCGAACGCGACCTGCATGACAACGGTCTCATCATCACCGGTTCCTACAGTGGATTGGAACAACACGCTCGCTGGGAAACCTTCGATTACGAGGTGAACATGGACGGCCTGAAGATGACGAAACACCCTTGGAGGAGCGGTGCGAACGAGGGTGAATGGTGTGGGAACATCTGTGTGCCTGGGAACAACGCCTACCTCATCCTCGCCGAACGATGCCTAGCCCGGCTCGCCGAAGCCAGCGGAGATCACGCGATGGCCGAGCGCCGCCAGAAACGCATCGACAAAGGCGTGGCCGGCATGCGATCCCATCTCTGGGATGAAAAAGCCGGAACCTTTCTTTCCGTTCATCGCGATACTCTCGAGAAAATCCCCGTGGCCACCATTGGAAGTTGGATCCCCTTGCTCGCCGGTGTCCCGACCCAATCCCAGGCTGACCGCATGGCCGCCACGCTGGCCTCGCCCGCATGGCAGACGCCATTGCCGGTTCCGACGGTTGATCGAACGGATCCTCGTTGGGACCCCAAGGGCTTCTGGCGCGGCGATGTCTGGCCCTCCACCAACTATCAAATTGCCACCGGCCTCGCTGCCTACGGCCATCGCGATCTCGCCGCGCTCATTGCCGACAAGACCATCGCCAACGCCATGAAAAACGGCCTCTACGAGCGCTTCAACTCGGTGACCGGAGAGGGACTCGGCGTCCCGGACTACAGCATGACGGGCACCTTGGTCACGATGATGCTCGACAATCTTTCGCGTGATCATCTGCTCCGGCTGCGCTCGCCCGTTCCAAATTAGCATTCATTTCTTAAAATGAATCGTTGATTTGCCAGACAGGCTTGAAGTAGATGCGACGGCGTGTAACCTTTTGGGCATCGCCTTCTTGCCTACCGCGTAGTGGGAAAAGGAGGCGACCTCCGAACCCAAGCCGCCCCCACATCGACAACCCTCCCAACCATGGTGTCCCCCCGCATCCACTGGCTGGCCGCGCTCTTTTGCGTTTCGCAAATCGCGGCTCAGACTCCTCCAGCAACCGGCTCAATCAGCCGGCATGTCTGGACGGGAATCTCGGGCACATCTGTTACAGATCTCACGAGCCGCTCGAGCTATCCGAATAGTCCCAACTCCACCGGCACCCGCACCAGTTTCCAAGGTCCGACGAATACCGCTGACAACTATGGTTCCAGGATGTTCGGATGGATCCATCCGGTCGTAACTGGAAATCATGTTTTCGCCTTGCATGCCGACGACAACGCAGAACTTTGGCTCAGCACCACCGAGTCTCCGGACCAGCGCCAACGCATTGCCCGGGTGCCTGAATGGACCGATGCAGGTGACTATGGCAAGTTTCCAGAGCAAGTTTCCGCGGCAATCCCACTGCAAGCGGGAAAATTCTACTTCATCGAGGCTTTGCAAAAAGAGGGTGGGGGTGGAGACAATCTCGGGGTCGCATGGTCTTACACCGGACAGTCCCGGGTGATTGTGCCCGGATCCAGGCTCAGTCCATGGCAGAATCTCTCTCCGATGGCCCGTGCGGATGCTGCCGTTGTGAACCGGGGAGGCGTCGTAGGAGTGAACGTTCTCGTGAATGATTCCGATCCGAATGGTTTTTCGGATTTGAATTTATCCAGCCTAGCAATTGTCTGGCCTCCTGCCTCCGGCACCACGTCCCTTGATCTGGTGAATGGCCGAGTCATCTACACCCATGGGGGAGGGCCCGGCAGCACCGACACCTTCACCTACCGGGTGCGCGATGCGGCCAGTCTCCAGTCCACCGCCACCGTCACCATTGATATTCGTGATGAGGTGCGGCTGCCTCTGGCGACGGCGAATCTTCCCTCCCAACCACCCGCCACATCGCTGGGCATCATTGATGCGTTTCCGGGTCAGACATTCGCTTCACCCGTCGGCCTGGCCACTCCGCCGGGTGAAACGGATCGTCTTTTCGTTTTGGAAAAGGGGGGCAACATCGAGTTGTTGGGTGGTGTAGCCGGTGGCACCATCACACGCTCGGTTTTCCTCGACCTTGATACCCTCGTCAATTCGCGGACCAGCTCTCCCGCCGAGGTTTTCCAGACCGGGAGCGAGCAGGGGCTGCTCGGCCTCGCTTTTCACCCCGATTATGCGGTCAACCGGAGGTTTTTTGTGGTCTACTCACTTACCGTGGGAGGCACCCGCGTGCAGCGATTGTCCGAATTCCGCGCCTCGTCCTCCAATACCCATGTCGCGGATACCACTTCGGAGCGTGTCTTCATCCAGCAGTTCAAGGAAGCTGGGAATCACAATGGCGGCGATCTGCATTTCGGTCCCGACGGCTATCTCTATATGAGTTGGGGAGATGAGGGAAATGCCAACGACACTCTGAACAATAGCCAGATCATCACCAAAGATTTCTGGTCTTCCATCACGCGCATCGATGTTGATCTGGAGGCCCAGGATTACACCGCATCGGATGGCACGGGAGGAGATGATGCGAACCTTCGCCCGAACAACCATGCCGCCATTGTTCTCCAGGGAGGAAATCCCCGCTACGAAGTCCCGGCCGACAACCCATGGGTGGGTGCGACGAGTTTTCTCGGCAGCGCTGTCACTTCCACGAATGTGCGCACGGAGTTCTGGGCTGTCGGGCTGCGAAACCCATGGCGCATGAGTTTTGATCCGCTGACCGGCCAACTTTGGTGTGCGGATGTAGGACAGGATGCCCGCGAGGAAGTGAATCGGATCGTAAAGGGCGGGAACTACGAATGGGCATTTCGCGAAGGAACCCTCACCGGAGTCAAGTGGGGAGACCGTCCGTCCGGATGGACCGGCTCGCATCCGCCGGTTTATGACTACAGCCACGGCAGTGGGGCGATGCAGGGGAATTCCGTGAGCGGTGGCATCGTCTACCGAGGCACACGTATTCCCTCACTAGATGGGAAATACCTGTTCGCCGACTATGTTTCCGCCAACGTGTGGTCGCTCGATCCTTCGGTGACGCCCGCCGTGGTGACAAGAATCGGCGGGGAAGGAGCGATTGTCGCTTTTGGACGGGATCCTTCCAATGGAGACCCCCTCCTCGTGGACCATGATGGATACATCCGCCGATTGGTGCAGCAGGTAGAAACCACCGGCTTTCCACCTACGTTGGCCGCCACCGGACTATTCGCTGATCCAGTGGCGCTGTCCCCGAATCCCGGATTACACGCTTACGAGATCAATTTGCCCTTCTGGTCTGATCACGCCCGCAAACGCCGCTGGTTCGGCCAGACTTCCCTAACAACTCCAATTACCTTCGCCCGCGAGGGAGCTTGGAACCCTCCGCCCGGCACGATCTGGGTCAAACACTTTGACTTGGAAACCACCCGCGGCCAACCCGCGACGGCACGGCGTTTGGAGACGCGCGTGCTCGTGCGCACGGCCTCCGGAGCCTATGGCGTCTCCTACAAATGGAATGCCGCCGGCACGTCCGCAACGCTGGCGGACACGGCGGGGGAAGAGATACCGATCACGATTACGGAAAATGGACAGAGTTTTGTCCAAACATGGCGTATCCCCTCGATGGCCGAGTGTATGGTCTGCCATTCCCCGCAGGCCGGGCATGCGCTCTCTTTCCGCACCCGCCAGCTCAACCGCGAAGGATCTATGGGCGGAGTGCAGGGGAATTTCCTTTCCCGCTTGTTCGAAGCCGGTTATTTGACCGGTCCGTTTACCGCGCCTTCCGAGTTGCCGCGCCATGCCGCGTCGCACGAGACCGCCTATTCGCTCGAGACAAGAGCGCGGTCCTACCTGGATGTAAACTGTGCTTACTGCCACAACCAGAACGGAACAGTGCCGGCAGCTTGGGACGCCAGCGCCGCACTCAAATTATTCCAGACCGGGTTGGTCAATGCGCCTGCCGGGGGTGGGACCCAACATCCTGATGATCGATTGCTCGTGCCGGGCCAAGAAGAGCGATCGATCATCGTGCACCGGGCGGCCGCCCGCTCCGGCTACACCCGGATGCCACCGCTTGGCTCAAATGTCACGGATCAAGCTGGTGTCCAATTACTAATCGATTGGATCGAAAATGAACTTCCCGGAAGGGAGTCGGAGGCGCAGTGGCGGACACGGATTTTCGGATCATCCCCGCAAGGTGCCCCCAACGAAGATCCGGATGGCGACGGCCGATCCAATCGTCTCGAATTCCTCGCGCTTACCAACCCTCTGGTCAACGACCGGGCGCCCACTCTCGGTATCGAGCGTCGGCCCTCCGGTTGGTGGCTGGATCACGTTGCCCGGCCAGGGCGTTCCGCCGTTTTCGAATCATCCACGGATCTGCGCAACTGGTCGCGGATCCAGCATCCGGCAAACAACGGGTTGCCCCGCTCGCCGGGCCCACCGTGGGGATTCGAAGTTCCCCACACGGGCGGAAGCGAGTTCTTCCGGACCCGGACGACGGAAGAGTGAAATCAGAACTTCCACTCCGCGCTAATCGTGACCCCACGGCCGGTCGAGTTCACGCCGGATCCATGCACGCGGTAGTCTTCGTCGGTGAAGTTTTCCAATGCCGCCACAACGTTAAAGCCGGGAAGGACTTCAACACCGCCGCGGATGGTGCCAATGCAATAGCCCGGTGTGCCACCGGGTGGGATTCGCTGCGTGTCGGCCATGTCGCGTGTGGTGAGTTCATCGGCTTCGGCGGATCCACGCGCGAGGATTTCCGCCCACCAGCGGCCATCACGTGATTCGTGCCGCAAGCCGATTTCGGCGCTCAGTGGGAGCAAACGGCTCACGGGTTCGGTGATCACGGGGCCACCGACGCGGTTCGGTGCTTCCGTTTCACCATCTTGCCATGCCACCCATCCAAAAAGCTTCCATCCGGGCGTGAATTCCCAGCGACCTTCGGCTTCGATCCCTTGGATATATCCATCGGAAGCGTTCACTTTGGTGATCTCGTTCAGGCCGTCGATGACGCGGCCGGTGCGGATGCCGATGACCTGACCGTCCATGCGGGTGTGGAAATAGGCCAAGGAGGCCTCGACCGTTTCACTCCGATGGCGGAGTCCGATCTCGGTGAGCAGGAATTGTTCGGAATCGAGCCCCGGGGAAGGGGTTTCGATTTCATCGCTTCGCGCGCCATCGAGGCGGGAAAGATCGCTCAGATTGGGTGCGCGGAAGCCGGTTGATACGCCGCCAAATAGCGACCATGTGCGCTCCTGGTCGAGATAGTATACGGCACGACCGCTCCCGGAAAGATTCGCTCAGTCATCTTCGAATGATCTGGATTTTCCTGACTCCGGGTCGAGCATGCGGCCGATATCCGCGCGGGCATAGTCCACGCGTCCACCCAACCAGATTTCCAGGCGATCGGTGGCATCGATGCGATCCTGCAGGAAAATGCTGCCGAGGTCGTAGGTCGCGTCATCCCCGACCGGTCCCTGGATGCCTTGCGCACTGAACGAACCATCGGCTTTGAAATCGGAACGCGAGCTTTCAACCACATCGTGATACCAATTCACCCCGTAGGTGAGATAGCCGATGGGGGTCTCGGAACCCAGTTGCACGGTCGCCCCATAGGTATCGACCACCACTTCGGACAAGTTACGGCGCCCGTCGCTACGAATGCGATCCTCCACCTCACCCTGACGGTGATGACTGAGGCTGACGATGTAGGAATCCGCCCATCCTTCGGTGGTGCCCTCGAGTTGGGCATAGGTCAGCCAACGATCCTGATCGAAATCGCGTTTTTTATCGGTGCCAATTGTTGTCCCGGACCATGAAACGGCATCCACGGTGGCGTGGGTGCGCGGAGCATCATCCTGGTGCAATTGCTGGTGGAACAAGGTGAGACGCGAGGTCGGAGAAAGCATGGCCTCGAATTTGGCATCCGCCGACCACTCATCGTAAGCGGTGTTGGGAAGTTTTCCGAGTCCGGCGGCCTCCATATCTCCGAACGACTTCAAACTCGCACCGATGATGACGCCGAATCGGTCTTTTTCGCTATAAGTGGTTTCCAACCGGCCCATGAGGCTGTTCTCAGCGGAAGACCATCGGGTAGCGGCGCGGCCGCCGATAGAGTGCTGACTTTGGAGGTATCCGCTTGATAAGTCGGCCGCAAGGTCAGCGCGTTGAGCGTGCCCCCGATGGCATCACTCCCGTAGAGCACGGAGCCCTGGCCTTTGACAAGTTCGATGCCTGCCAATCCGTAGGGATCAATCGTCCCCCAATACTGGTTCGGTCCTTCGCGGAAAACCGAATTGTTCAGGCGAATGCCGTCGATGAGCGCGAGGTTGCGGTAGCCGGTGAATCCGCGCACGAAGGGCGAGCCCTGTGCAGGACCCGTGCGCTGGACGAGGATTCCGGGGGTCTCCAACAGTGCTTCCGGCAGGGTGCGGGCCTGTGTTTCCAGGAATTTTTCGGCATCCAAGGCAACGACGGAATTCGGTTGCTCGAGGATCGAGCGCATTTCCCGCGTCGCGGTCACGACGACCGGGGGGAGCGTCTTCACTTCGGGTGCATTCGCGACGGGCTTTGCGTCTTGGGCTTGGCTTCAGGAGGCGGTGCCGCCAGCGGCGAGAAGGCAGGCGGCGAGATGAAACGGGCGAGATATCTTTGACTTGGACATGTTGAGGCCGGTGTTCTTGCGATACCGGGCGGAACCGGCACAGGGTGGAAACGCCCTGCCCCCCGGATTGGTTCACTCGAAAGAATCAGCCCAGCGATTTTCCATGGCTCGCGATGACCCCGGCAAACCAGGCCGCCGAATCTTTCAATACCCGCTTTTGGGTGGCGTAGTCCACATGAATCAGGCCGAATCGCTCCCGGTATCCCTGCGCCCACTCGAAATTGTCCAGCAACGACCAATGGAAATAGCCCCGGATCGGAACTCCCTCCTCCCCGGCCCGGCGGTAGGCCAGCAGGTAACGGTGAAGGAAATCAACCCTTGCCGGATCACGCACCGAGCCGTCGAGCGCGACCCAGTCGCCGCAAGAGAGACCGTTTTCGAGGACATGGATCGGTAAACGGTAACGCTCGTAGAAAAAGCGGGCCGCCCAATACATCCCGTCGGGATGGACCGGCCAACCGAACATCGTGCGCGGTTCTCCCGCCACCGGAGCCAATCGCCGCCACGACCCCGGCTCCCCGGTTTCAATGATCGAGCCGAAGTAGTAGTTGAACCCGAAGAAATCCACGGGCTGGCAAATCTCCGCGAGATCCCCGGCAATGTCGGCGGCGAAATCGGGAAGCTGGCGCGCGAGGATCTCCGGATAACGCCCGAGGATCAACGGGTCGGTCCACCACGTGTTGTTGAGGAAGATTTCATGATCACCGGTCCACTCCGGATCGATGGTAAACCGTCTTGCCGCCTCTACACATGCCGGATCATCCGGTCGCGCGGGGATGCCGATTTTGGTCGCGATGGCGAGACCCGCCGCACAGCCGGGAGAATTTTCCCGCAACACCCGCATCGCCCGACCGTGGGCGAGGTTCACATGATGCGCTGCCTTGAAGACATCTTCCACCGGCAGGGATAGGCCGGGGGCATGGGTTCCGTTGCCATGGCCGAAGGCAAGGAAGATCTGCGGCTCGTTGAAAGTGATCCAATCGTTGACCCGATCCCCCAAGCGGGCGGATACCCTCGAGGCGTAGTCAGCGAACCAATCCGCCGATTCGCGGTTCATCCAGCCGCCGCGATCCTGCAATGCCTGTGGGAGATCCCAATGGTAAAGCGTGACAAATGGCCGGATCCCAGCTTCCAGCAGACCATCCACCAGCCGATCATAAAAATCCACGCCTGGCGGGTTTTCCGTTCCCGTTCCGGTCGGCTGCCAACGTGACCAGGAGATGGAAAATCGGAATGCCTGCAGGCCGATGGTCCGCATCAATCCGATATCCTCGCGCCAGCGATGGTAGAACTCACAGGCGCGGGCCGGAGTATCCCCATTCAGGATTGCCCCAGGATGGCGCGAAAAAGTGTCCCAGATCGACGGGCCGCGTCCATCCTCATCCCACGCTCCTTCGATCTGGGCGGCGGCGGTGGCACTTCCCCAGAGGAAGCCTGGCGGAAACGGGCGCGCTTGGTTGTTGTCCATCGGGTCGGTGAATGCCATGGAACATATCGCCGAATGGAAGAATGAAACCAGCAATTTTCGGGGACATGTGTGAGAATCCATGGCGCAGCAGCCGAGCCGTTGCGCCGACGCCTCCCAACGGATTCCTCCTCAAATCACGCCGCGGTAGTCACCGAGTTCGGGGTGACCCCGAGGGCGTCCCAGTAGTCGGCTCCGTAATCGAAGAAGATTTCGTCGCCAGGGTGGATCTCGCGCAGGGCATTGAAGCGGGCGGTTTTCCAGCGGGTGGAGACAATCAATTCGGCATTGGGGTTTCCGCCGTCATGGTTGATGAAGCGGGTGTAGTTGGCGAGCTCTCCTTCGCCATAGACCCAATGGTTCTTGCAAATGTAGAGCAGGTAGAGCGAATCAAGATAGGGTTTGCGGTCGGCCTGCTTGTCGGTGATGACTTTGCCGGTGTAATACCCGAGGGTATCACCGGGTTTGATGCTAACAAGCGAGAAGAGTCCCATCCCGGCTCCGGGCACGGGGGAGGGGCGGACTTCAAAATGCTGTTCAAGGAAGACGCGGGAGCGAGGCATAGAAAAAAAGCCGAGAACGCAGGAATTGTGCCGCCGGCGGGAAAATTTTTCAGGCCAGTGTGAAGGTGTCGGTGGCGGGATTCGCGCCGGCGACGCGGGTAAGACCAAGATCGTTGGCGGAGGCGTGCAAGAGGGCGTGGAAAACATCTTCGGCTTCGGCACCGATGGCGGCGGCCACCGAGTCCGCGGTTTGTGCTTGGCCAGGGTTGGCAGCGAGGTGGGTGCGCACTTTGCCGAGCAAGTCGAGGAAACCGGCGGCGGCTTTTTTCCCCGCTTCAACGCCGGGCTGGTGGTAGGCGTTGATATTGATGAGGCTCGCGTAGAAAGAGACGGCGCGTTCGAAAGCGGCAATGAGGGTTCCGAGATAGAAGGCATCCACCCGTGGCACACTGAGGGTCAGGCTCTCGCGTCCCGAGCCGGCAAGAGCGGCGCGGGTGCCGCGCAGGAAACCTTGGAGGAAATCCGCGGAAGTGGCGCCGGGTTCGACTTCAAGGGGCGAATCGACCCCGCTTTCCCTGACCTCGATGAAGGTGGCGAAGAAGTTGTTCACGCCGTCGCGCAGTTGTTGCACATAGGCGTGCTGGTCGGTCGAACCTTTGTTGCCATAGACGGCGATGCCCTGATTGACGACCCTGCCCTCGAGGTCTTTTTCCTTGCCGAGGCTTTCCATCACGAGTTGCTGGAGGTATTTGGCGAAAAGCATGAGGCTGTCCTTGTAGGGCAGCACGACCATGTCCTTTTTGCCTTTGCCACATCCAGCGTGATACCACATGATGGCGAGCAGCAGGGAGAGGTTTTCCTTGGGATCCGTGGCCCTGGTCTTTTGGTCCATGGCGCGCGCGCCGGCGAGGAAAGCATCCAATTCGACGCCCTGGAGCGCGGCGGGCACGAGACCAACGACACTCATGACCGAAGTCCGGCCGCCGACCCAATCGGCCATGGGGAAACGCTTGATCCAGCCTTGGGCCACGGCATGGCGATCCAGTTTCGAATCGGGTCCGGTGATGGCGACGGCGTGGAGCGGAAAGGATAGCCCGGCGGCGGTGAAAACGGCTTCCGCTTCGACCATGCCGTTGCGGGTCTCGGGGGTGCCGCCGCTTTTGGAAATGACCAGCGCGAGGGTGGTGGCGAGTTCGGGCGCGAGGCTGGCGAGGGTCTTGGCGATGCCGGCCGGATCGGTATTGTCGAGGAAGGCAATCTTCATCGGCGAGGCGGGACCGGCGAGGGCATCCGCGACCAGTTGCGGTCCGAGCGCCGATCCCCCGATGCCAATCACCAGCACGGTGGTGAATTTTTTCCCGCCCGGCGCGGTGATTTTCCCGGCATGGATTTCAGCGGCGAAGGACTTCACATCGTGCAGGTCGCGTTCGATCTCCGCGGCGAGTTCGGCGGGCGCGAGTTTGCTGTCGCGCAACCAGTAATGACCGACCATACGGCCTTCATCAGGATTGGCGATGGCTCCGCTCTCGAGCGCGTTCATGTCGGCGAGCGCGCGATCGACATGGCCTTGCATCGAAGCGATGAAATTCTCCCCGTATCCCATGCGGGAGGTGTCGAGCGAGATGCCGAGATCTTCGTAACGGAGAAGGTGGGAACAGTAGCGGGACCAGTGCGAAGCCATGACGGGGAACTAGGCGCAAAATTGAGTCGGTTGCAAGCGGAGTGATCGATGGACGGGATGGAAAAGGGATGGCGGGGCAATGACGAAATACCCGAATACCTCAACATTGACCAAACCCAAGTGCCCGGCAAGCGACTCAGAGTCCGGCAGATCATGCGGCACATCAGACATCGACCTTTACGACGACGGGGAGATCATTGAGTTGGTCATGTATTCTTCGCCGCCGCGCACCATACACTTGATACTACCGAAGCATGGGAATTGATTGGAAGCCATGCCCTACCCGGAGCAACTGGTAAATCCAATGATAAAGTATTAGTCAGAACCCGCCTGCCGAAAAGTCGGCGAGAAAATCCTCATCAAATTCAAGCGGCTGGATGAGTCTGGCATAGTGATCGGCAAGGAAGCCTTGCTCGTTGGCCCGGGCCCAGATGGCAAATGGAAATGGGTGATTCAGGCGTCTCAGTCGAGCCGCAACACGTAAGCTACCACCTTTTTCATGCCCTCTGGTCGGGTCAGAACGCGGTCCCACTGGATGTCCTCCAAAAGCAATTTTTAGCAAAAATGGCGGAAATGAAGATCAAGGATTGTCTCCGGGCCGGAAATTGGGTAGAATGCCGGAGATGGATAAGGCCGACTATCCGACCCTGGACCCGAAACTATTGGAAAATCCGGTTTTCCAAGCGCTGGTGGCCGAGGGATTGGCCATTCAGGACCGTTTTGCCGCCGAGCCAGTTTACGCTCGCACCGGCAAAGGTTATCTAAAAAGCGTCGGCGTTTCCGAGATGGAGAGGGTCAAGGGTGGGACACAGTCTCCTCCACGAAACCAACCAAACAAGGGCCGGAGAACTGATGGATGACGTTGCAACGCCCATGGCTCCGCGAATTCACTTGGGAGATGGTGACTGCCCAGAATCAGGTGCTGTGCCAGGCAAGGAACGCGTTGCACAAGCCGGCTCCGGACGGCCATGAAACCACCCGGCAACTCTGGGAATCCCAGCATCTGAAATCCATGGGACTGGCTGAGGCGGTCCAGCTCTGCCGAAAGTATCACAGGCTCGCGCCTTTCTGCTTCTACAATGGAAATACCTTTGCCTCCATTATCCTCTTGGTGATCAGGCGGCTGGAACTTCCCCCGATGTAGGCTGCCGCAGTCCGCAGCTTGGCCGGACACATCGTGGCTGGCGTCGCGACGGCGGAGGAAGAAGAGGCTTTTCGAAAATTTTGCGCAGGAATGGATGCCGGGGACATTGTCCCGTGACGCCGGCCTCAAGGGCTTTTGTGAGCTTGCCATGCCGCCCAAACGGTTTACGCGGTTTTACGTTGGCATTGGGGTCAATGCGATCTTCCTGTTCCGAGGACCGGGGAACCTCCGTTTCATGTGGTGGATGATTCCTTTCAGGAGGTCGCAGGACGGGCCGGGATACCGATGGCGGTTTCGAGATCCCCCTGCAGGCGTCGAAGGGCGGAGGGATCGGTGAGTTTGTTGCCGCCGGGCAGTGTGGTATAAAAGGTATCGATGGCGGCGCCCTTGGTGGTATTGATGCGGGCGTGGTCGACTTCGAGGCCGGCGCGTCCGAGCGTGCGGAGCACATCGTGGAGCAGGCCGAGACGGTCGAGGGCTTGGATTTCGATGAAAGTGGCACGGGGGTCGACATCGTTGTTGATGAAGACGCGCACCGGGAAAGCGGGCAGGCGAGGGTCGGGAGTTTGGCGCCGGCTGGCACCCTTGCCGATGAGTTCTTCGGAATCGTAATCGTCGGTGGTGAAGATGCGCTCGAGATCAGCATTGAAGTTCTTCAAGGTGCGCGGGTTGGTAACCGGTTCCCAATTGGTCGTGCAGACGCGGAAGACGTCCATGGCGAGATCGTCGCCACGGGTGAAAATGTCGGCGGCGAGGATGTTCAGGCCCTGGGCGGAAAAACACGCGCTCAGGCGGGCGAGCAGGAGCGGGCGGTTCCAAGAGACGACGATCACTTTCGAGCAGCCTTCGTCGGGACGATCCTCCCAGAGTACGGCCGGCACGATGGCAGCCTGACCGCCATCGCGCACTTTGGTGAAGAATTCGCGGAAGACTTTCAGGTGAGTGCTGATGGTGTCCGCCTCCCGTGTGCGTAAGTAACGCTCCGGCATGAGATGGAAATGGACATCGATCTCGCGGGCGTAACTTTCCGGCAAGCGGCGCGTCACCTCCTGTTTGAGATTCGGGTCCGCGAATTCGAGGCGACGGCGGAAGGCTTCCTGATCCTCAAGGTAGGAGAGGGTATGCTGGTAAAGTTGGCGCATGAGCGTGGCCTTCCAGCCATTCCATGATTCCTCGGAGGTGCCGTTGGCGTCCGCGTAGGTGAGCAGATAGAGATATTTGAGCGTATCGGCATTGCGCACGATGGAAGCGAACTCGGCGATGGTATTCGGGTCCTCGAGATTTTTCGTGGTGGCGGTTTTCCAGAAGCTCAAATGGTGGTCGACGAGAAAGAGCAACCGGCGGCGGCGGAATCCGGAGAGTTGGTGCCTGCTGCTCAGGCGGGAGGCGAGCACGGCAGAGGCATCCTCGTGGTGGCGGGCGTTTTCGGCGCGTCCGGTGTCGTGTAGGAGCAGGGCTAGGTAGAGAATGAAGGGATCTTCGATTTCCTGGAAGAGATTCCGGAAGGTTGAAAGGGCAGGATCCGTCGTGTCGGCGAGCGTGTCGAGCATGTCGATGGTGCGCAGGGTGTGCTCGTCGGCGGTGTAGCGGTGGAAAAACTCGTGCTGGACCAGACAGTCGAGGCCGCCGAACTCCGGAAGATAACGACCGAGCACACCCACACGGTGCATTTGCCGAAGGGTGCGGCCAACATCGCCGCTTCGTGAAAGGATAGCCTCGAAGGTGGTGCGCGCCGCCTTGTTGTATCTGAAGGATTTGTCGATCAATCCGTAGCTGGATTCGATCAAGTCTTTCAACTCGGGGGCGAGGCGCAGGTGACGGAGTTGCGTGTGCTGGAAAAGGCGGATGAGACGATGGGGATCTTCTTTGAACACGCGGGTGTTTACGGGATAGCAGCGACCATCCTCGTGGTAGAAGCCATCAAATTCCTCGCGGGTCGGGCGCTTGCGGGCGAGGAAAGATATGATGCCCCGTTTGCGGGTGCGGCGCACGCGTTCGATGTCGAAACCTTCGAGGATCTGCGAGGTGATCTGCCGGATGCAACGCGTGTGGCTGTAGTAATCCCGCATGAAGGCCTCGCATCGCCGGACCATGGTTCGCTGGGGGTATTTGAAATCGGTGGCCACCACTCCCTGCAGATAGAGGGTTAGCACATCGCGGGCGCGGCCTTCGGCATAGTGCAGGGAGTTGCGCACGCGCAGGACGAATCCGTAGGCATTCTGGAGTTGTTTGTAAGCGGTGGCCGTGAGGAGCCCGCGATCGACGCACATGCGGAGATCCGTGCCTCCGAGTTTCACGAAGGCCGTCCAGACAGCGTTGTGATAGTCGCGCAGGCCACCGACGCCGTTTTTCACGTTCGGTTCCTGCACGTAAATGGTGCCGAGTTGTTTCTCGTGCCGATCTTTCAGGTCCTGCAAGCGGTTGTCCAGATAGATATCCTCCCGCCCTTTGATGCTCTTCTTGCGGAAGGCGGCCATGAATTCGTCATAGATTTTCGTCTCCCCGCAAATGGGGCGGGACTCGATGTGGGCGGAGAGGGTTTGGAAGTCGCTGTTTCCCTGGCTTATGGCCTCGGGGATGTTGCGCACGGCGTGCCCGAGTTTGAAGCCGATGTCCCAGAGCATATAGAGGATTTCCTCAATGGCTTCTTTGAGCCGCGACGAGGGTTGGGCCATCTGGTGGAGGAAAAGCAGGTCGATATCGGAATGGGGGTTCAGCAGGCCGCGTCCATAGCCTCCGGTGGCAACCAGGGCGAAGGGGGGGCAGGGAGCGGCTCCTTGCGTGCCGGCGGCGGCATGTTCATAGAGAGCGGTCAAGATGGCGTCTAACAGGCGCGCCCTCGCCCCGGCCACTTCGATGCCGCCCGCCCCGCCGTTGTGTTTCATGCGGATGCGCTGCTCTTGCACCCGCAGGTATTTTTTGTAAGCCGAAACCGCCTCCTTGCGGTTCAGGTTCTGGCGGGAGGGTGGCGGTGGCAGTTTGAGCATGGCGGTTCGGGGAATTCATCGCGCCAAGACGGGCTTTCGGCAAGAGCGGGATCGTTTCACCTGTCCCGGTGCGGGTCAGGATTCCATTTGTAGGGTGGATTCCGGTGAAACAAGCCGGAGCCCCCAAACGTAGCAAGGCCGCCATGATTAGGAAGTTTAAGCGCACATTCTATTTGCTGGGCATGCTGGCCCTCCTTGCCCGCATCCCGGCGGATGCCGCGGAGGAGCTAACCTATCCGGCCAAGGATTTCGCCAAACTCGACACATTCGAGGGCTTGAATCTGGAGGACGCGGACAAATTGTTCACCAAAGGCGATTTCGCGGGCGCTTTTGCCGCTTACAAGGCCTATGCGGCGGAGTTTCCCAAAAGCAAGGCCTCGTCCTACGCCATGCTGAGGATGGGACGCTGCCTGCACAAACTCGACAAGCGTAATGCCGCCATCAAGGCCTACCAAGACGTGGTGGATTATTACCCCGACGATGTGCCCTTCGCCGCCGCCGCCCTTTACCACATCGGCGAATGCCACGGCCAGAATGGAGAGGAGGCCAAAAAAAGCTCCGTCTGGGCCAAGATGGTCAAGGACGACGGCTACGTGACCCAGCCGAATTCGGGGACGGCGCTGGCCTATCTCGGAACCGCCATGGAAAAAGCCGGGAAATTCGAAGAGGCTGCCGAATACCAATGGCGGACGGCCGTGGCCTTCCTCAAGAGTAACCCGACGGCGGCGGCCACCGCCCGGGAGGCCGTGCTCGTCCATTTCGCCACCCGTGCCCCTAACCACGAAAAGCTGAAGGAGTTCTATGTGGCCGCCAGTGGCTTTGATGGCAGGGGTGACAAAACCACCCTACCGGAAGATGACCCGAGATACTGGATCACGGTTCTTTCCCGGGTGCTGAAAATGGAAGGTGATGCGGCGGTCAGGGAACAGGCTTGCGCCTACTGGAGCGCGAAAATGGGTGACCGATTCGTCGAAGAGGATGGCCTCCGAAAACTCTGGTTCGATGCCCAGTTCGCCACTGAAAAATCCAAGGAGTCTTGGGTGGCGCGGATGGAAAAACAGTTCAAGGCCAAACCCGCCACCATGGATCGTGTTCTCCAATGGTGCGACTTCTACCCCAAATCAGAGGCCGAGTTGCGGTCCGCGTTTTTTGCTGCCCAGGCCAAGGAACTTCTGGGCGGGCTCAAACCGGCGGAAAAAATCCAACTGGTTAACCGGCTCGGCCACCCGCTTGGCATGCCGCAAGAGGCGCGAATGGTATTGGCCACGATCAGCCCGGAGGGCATGGACGACCAGACTTTGCGCGACCTCGCCTTCGCCGCCGCCGCCCATGAGCCCGAGGATGGTGTGCTCCGGTATTTTTCCCGGATGAAGGACCCGGTCTTCGCGGCCAAATCCCGCTTCGATTATTACCGGGATCGGAGCCATAGGAACAATCCATTCAAGGAGAAGGCGCTGGCGGAAATCCCCGCGCTCCAGAAATCCCCGCAGTATGCCGGCCAGGTCCTGAGCTGGGAGCAGGGGCAGTTGTTGCACGGGCTCGGGCGCTATGAAGAGGCCATCAAGGCCTACCGCGCGTCTAACAAGGAGCCTGAGGCCAGTTGGGAGATTGCCCAGTGCCTCGAAGGCCTGAAACGTTTTCCCGAAGCCATCAAAACATATCAGGAACTCGAATCCGTGGGTGGCGGCACCGCCTCCCGCGCCGCTTTGGAAATTGCCAATGTTTACCTACGCGGCGGCGACAAGGGCAAGGAAGTAGATCAACTCCGCATCGTCCTTCGCCGCTACCCGAAAAGCACCCAGTCCAGCGAAGCCCACACCAGATTGGAACGCTACGGGGTAAAGTTGATCGGCGGCGAAGCCGAAGCCTTGAAATAATCTTTAAAACCACGAATGGACACGAAGGAACACGAATAAGAAAACAAAAACCGCATGTTTACCAAAGAAACTTCGCTCGCTCGTTTTCGTAGTTTTCATTGTCTTCTAACCTTTTGAAAATTCGTGCCCATTCGTGCCCATTCGTGGTTCCGTTCCCGTCCATCTCCTCTCACTTTCCCGCCATCCAATGAAGCCAATCCCATTCTCCCCATCCCGTCGCTCCATAAGCCGGAAATCTTCCCCACATCTTGTGCTGGGAACCGCCCTTGGTTGCTGGTTGTCCGTGGCCGCGCCAGGCATGGCCCAGGAAGCCGCCACTGAACGTCCGCGGGCAACGGCGGAGCTCGATCGCGAGGCCAAACAACTTTATGATCAGGCGATCGAGTTGATGGATTACAAACAATATGATCGCGCCGTCGCCATGCTGGAAACCGTGGTGCGCGACAACCAGGGCAGCTTGATCGCCTACATGGCCCACATGGCCATGGGCAAACACCATCTGGATCAAAACAAGGAGAAAGAAGCCCTCGACCATTTTCTCCTGCTCACCCGCTTGCTTGCTCCTGTTCCCGGCGAACAACAATCACCGGAACTGCGCGAACTCTTTAACGAGGCGCTTTTCCAAGCCGGATTCAGCCATTACAAGGCCGGTCAATACGCGGCCGCCTTCCCGCTCCTGCGCCGCTTGACCGAAGTGGCGGGGAAAACCAAGTGGGCGAACCAAGCCTACTTCTACATCGGGATGAGCCACTACAACCTCAAGAACTGGAATAAGGCCATCGATTCCTTGTCTCTGGTGGGCACCGAAGTCGAGGACACCGAAGAAGCTGCCGACGATCTCGGGCGCATCGAGATTGGACAAAGGTTCTATTCGAAGATCGTGGACGCCGACGTCCCGATCATGCGCAAGCTCAATGTGGCGGTCACGGCCAAGGTCACGGTTTCCAGCGGCGATGCGGAAACCATTACCGGCACTCCGGTGCCCGGCAAAGCCAATGAAATGCTCGCTTCCGCTCCAACCGTGCTCGGCGAAGCGAAGCCGGGCGATGGAGTTATCCAGATGCTCGGCGGCGATACCCTGACCGTTGTTTACGTGGACGACAGCACCCAGGACGGACAGAAAGGCATCGAGCGTGTCGGCAAGGTCCGCGCGGTCAGCACCGGCACCGTCGGCTTTTTCCTTGGCGACAACTCCACTCCCGCCTATCTGGCGTATCCCGGCCAGCCGCAGGTCGTGATGCTGCGCGATGCCGATCTCGACAAATCACCCGCCGCCGAGCAAACCACGCTCACCATCATTTCCCGTTACAAGGTAGAATCGGAGGAGCCGGCCGAGAATGCCGACGCCCTCGATATCTTCGCCCTCGACGATGCCAACAAGGTGTCGTGGAAAGAACGGGACCGCGTGACCATCAAACTGGTGGAAACCGGCGAAGGCCCGCAGATCCGCTCCGGCGCGTTCCTCGGGAAAATCGACCTTGCCCCCGTCGTCCCGGGAGCCGAACCCGATACCGCCGATGCCTTGCTCACTTGTGACGAACTCGACGAGTTGCTCGTCACCTACACCGATGATGTCCACCTCTATGGCGATGAATCCCGCACCAGCGAAGCCAAGATCAAGGTCGCTGGCTCGGTGAACTCGGGCGTGACCGCCGATCAATACGTGGTCTTCGAGGAACAACTCAAGGCGCGCAAGGGTTCGGTGGAAGCCGAGGCACTCGTCGGCCTGGGAGCCATTTACAAGGACATGGGTCTCGACCAACGGGCCTCCATGCGCGCCAAGGAGGCCCTCGACAAAATCGATCCCATCATTCTCAACCGGAGCAAACTCCCCGGCGAATTGGTGGAAAATGCCTTCCGCCTCAAGTGGGAAAGCGAGCTGCTCAAGAACGACTTTGCCGCCGCCACCGCCACCTGCCTTGCTTTCAACCGCCTTTATCCGGAATCCGTGCTCGCCGACCAGGCCTTGATGACGCTCGGGCGCAGTTTGGCTGATAAAGGAGATTTCGCCCAGGCCGTTGGTGTTTATGGCCGGGTGCTGCAACTTCAGAACCCGATCTCGGCCGCCGAAGCCCAGTTCCGCATCGGCGAAACCTTGCAGAAGGAAGCCGAGGAAAAGGCCAAGGCCGCCGATGCCCACAACAGCAAATGGGGAACCGCCGGACTGGGCAAAACCACGCTGCAGAATATGATGAGCCCGGCCATCGCCGCCTACCGCAAAACCTTCCAGACCTATCCGGAAAGTTCCTATGCCGCGGAGGCCCTCGGGCGGGTGGTCCGATATTTTGTCGAGAGCGAGGACTACGCCCAGGCGGTCGAGCTACTGGAGAGTGTCTTCAATGATTTCCCCGACGCGGCTTTCCTCGATGAGATGCTGTTGCTCTGGGCCAATGTCGGCTTCCGCATGGGCGACATGGAACTGGCCAAAGGCAAACTCCGCCAGCTTCTCTTCGAGTATCCCGCAAGCAACCATGTGGAGGAAGCGCGCAAGCGGCTCGCCTGCATGGAAGCAGGCAGTGCCGATGCCCCGACCGGGGAGGCTGGAGCCGCCGCCGGTGCGGGAGCCAAGGAATAAGGAAGCGAGCGAACCCTTCACCCGCACATCCGATGGGACGACTTCCTTCATCCGACAATCAACCCCCGAGCCCACCTGCCGCCGCAAGGAGACGGCGGAGGACGGGAATTTTCCCCCTGCTCCCCGGTCTAGCTATCGGGTGTATGGTATTTGTTAGCCCATCTCCGGCCGGGCCGTTTGAGGAACGCCGTGCATCGGTGGCGCGAGCCGTGGAGATCCAATCGGAGGCCGACATGGCTGCCTTGCTCCAGGCCGGGCTTGACGAGAACCTGCCCGCGCCCGCCATCATGCTGGTCCGCCAGTGGATGCGCCAGAATCTTCCCAAGGATGCCCGGATGCTCGGTCTGGCCGCCCGCGCGGCCCAATTGAGCGGCGATGCCAAGGAGGCATCCGCGCTTTACCAGCAATTCCTCAAATTAGCCGATCCAAAATCCGCCGAAGCAAGTGACGCCATCACCGCGCTGCATGGACTTCTGCTCAACCAACTCGCCGATCCCGGCACGGCTTACGCCTTCGCGCGCGCCGAAGCGGAACGTCTGGCCGTCAATCCGCGCTTCCGCCAATATGATCGCTGGTTCCTCGATCTGGCCAAGGAGCGCCAGGACGCCGAAGGTGTGGCCATCCGTTTGTTAGCCATCATCAAGGCGGGTGCCCCGCAGGCCGAACTGGTAACTTTTTATGACGGCGACTTCCGCTGGTTGCTCGAGACCGTTGATGGTTATGTCGATCGTCCGGGTTCCATTCCGCTGACCCAGGATCTTTTCGATGCCATCACCGAACTTGCCGCCGTCATCAAACACGATGAGGAAATGAAACTCCGGCTCGATTGGGCGGCGTCCGTCAAAGCCTACAATCTTTCTTTGCTTGGCGACGATACCAAGCGGGTCGGGAAAAGAAAACGCAAGCAGGGACCCGCGGCGGAAACGGAGAAGCTCGAACCGACCGCTGCTCCCATCGCCGAGGCAACCGCGCTTTTGACGAAGTATCCCGGCCATGCCAAGTGGGTGCAGGATGGATGGGCCGGCGGTGGCAATGGCCCATACTACCGGGGCGACCCCAAGAAATATTGGACACCCGATATCGATGCGAAGATGGCCCCCATCCTCGCCGCTTTTCCGAAGCTGAGCCCACTTCAACAAGCCGATCTTTTGCAATCATGGAAACCATCAGCCTACTCCGGTTTCCCTGATGTCGGCTCGGTCAAGGCCGTGCGCGATTTCCTCGCCGCCAACCCCGCATTGATGAATAGCCGCGATGGTTTGCTCATCCTGGACAAGGAGTGGAACAAATTAACGCCGGAAGAGGCGCAGCAAATGGCGCCGTCTTTGGAAAAGGCAACGGATCCAAGGGCTTCGTTGATTCGGTCCATCGCGGCAGGGGGCAAGGACTTGGACAAGGTGATGGCCGCCTTGTTAGGACCGGAGGTCTGGCGCCTGGGGCCCAACGAATTGAACGGCCCATATGCCGATCTCCTTTGGCATTACTGCGGTCGTCCGGGCGAGGCGGCCAAGCGGGACGCGGAGATTGCCAAGGCCAAGGCGCTGGCCGCCACCTTCGCCGCCGGCGATGTGAAAAAGGAAGACCCGGCCGACAAACGTCTGGCCGCCCTTCGCATGCTCTGGGTTGATTTTAAATCGTCCCAACCGAAAATCCCGGCTGTTTTCACCCGCCTGGTTGCCGTTTTGAAGGTCACGCCGGAAGCGGTGCCGGAATTGCTCAAGGATGCGAGCCCGGAAGCGCAGATCCTCGTCCGTGACGCCCTTGCAGCTGGATTGCAGGACACTACGGGCATACTGGAACGCGATGACCGTGCAAGGGGCATTTCCTCCTCGGTTTACAGCCCTTGGTTTTCGCGTCTGATCGCACTCCATGGTGGCCTTGAACGTTTGAAGCAAAGCAGGAAGGAATGGATTGCGCCCCATCCGATGGAACCGGCGCTCCGTGCCGCGTTGGCAGCGCAACTGCCACAAGGCAAAGTCGAGCCATGGTTGGTCATGGCTTGGATTAACACGCAGTTTCCCGAAAACAATGCCGAGTCGGTGAAGTTGATGCAGACGCTCTTCCAATCTCCGGTCTGGAAGACCCTGCCCACCGAAGCCCGCTTTGCCGCCCGCTCATGGTTCAAAGAAAACGCCATGACTCCAGCTGAATGGGCGCTCGTGCAGAGCTGTGATCCTGCCAAGCTTTCCCAAGCCTTGCTCGCTCTCCCCAAGGAAGCGGATACCGCGACCACCGTGGCCGCATTGAAATCCACCATCGAAGCGTTGACGTCCGCGCCGATGCGGGTGGAAATCCAGGGCCTTGAGCAACTCGCCGCCGTGAGCGACGAGGTCTTCACCGCTCGGGAAGTCCAAGCGCTCATTCTGGAACTGGTCGATTCGCTCCATTCCTTCGAACCGACCAGAGCTTTCGGTGACCGGCTACTGGCCCACGCCCTCAAACAAGCCGACACCGCCGCCTTGCTGCGTTTGGCTCCCTATCTCTGGCGGCAAGTTGAAAGAGTGGCCAACCACCTCCCGACGATGCTCGCCCGCATCGACTCGCTCGCCGATGACCAACCGTCCGCCGCCAATGCCCTCGCCAGCACCGGCTTGGGCACCATCGATCGTTATCGCACCGGCCACTTGTGGTTCAAACGCGAGAGCGATGTCCCTCGCTTGCGCGCCGCCCGCAGCAAGACCGCCGTCAAACTCGGCCTCGTGGTCATTCCCGTCACCCCCGATGATCCAACCTTTCCGGTCTATCAATCCCAAGCCGACTGGCTGAACGACAACGAGGACAGCGCGTGGAATCTGCTGGACGCCAATTGGGAGCACTTCCTCAAGATCCATCGCGAGTTGTCCTTTGGATACCAAATGTGGACACTGCGCCGGACCATCATCGCCCGCGACGACCTCCGCCAGGAAGCTTTGATCAAATCCCTGCGCGGATGGAGCAGCGAGCCCGGTTGCCCGCTGACGGCGGTGGAAAAAGCCATGATCGAAATGGCCTACGGCGACATCGCCGTGCAACGCGGACAACTTCCCGAAGCGAAGGAAATTTTCTCCCGCATCCAGACCAATGAAGCCAATCTCGGCCTCCCCGTCCGTCATCAGGCTGCGTTGCGGGTCGTAGCCGTGCTGCGTCTGGCCAAGGATTATGATGGCGCATTGAAAGCCGTCACCGAACTGGAGATGGAACGGGTTCCGGAGATCTGGTCGGATGTCCGTTATGCCCGCGCCGAAGTCCATTTCGCCAATGAAGATTTCGAAAGCACGAAGGCGGATGTCGAATCGATCCTCGCCCGCGATTCCAACCACGCGGACTCCCGTATCCTGCTCGGCAAAGTGCAGCTCAAGTTGCAAAAGTTGATGGATGCCACCGAACTCGAATTCGGTTCGACCAGCAGCCAGGATGCATTGGTGCCCGGCGAAAAACTCAAGGTCACGCTGAATGACCCGACCCTCGCCGTCTCCGGCGCGGGCACGGCCATCGAAGTGGTGGTCTGGGCGGTCTCCGGTGACAAAGAGACGTTTTTCCTCCGCCAGTTCGGCGATCAGAAAACCAAGTTCCGCGGGGAAGTGGCCACCGCGCTGGGTGCTCCCGTGCCCGGCGATGGAACCCTCCAGGTCATCGGGGACGACGAGGTGTTCTACGCCTATGCCGAAAGTTTCCGCGAGCGGATGAACCAGCAGGATGAAAAACGGGGCGGACCGATCACCATCGCTTCCGATTCCATGCTCATGGCCTCCGCCCGCAAATTGCTCACCGAGGCCGAACAACGCACCGCTGATTTGAACGCGCTCATGGAGACCGTGAAAGACGTGCGAAGCGATCAGCAAGCCGAAAAAGAGGCGCGCAAGAAGATGGCCGCGCGCGCGCTCGATGCCGATGCCCGCGCCGAAAGATCCGGGGAAATGGACGAGGAGGAATTCGGACGATTCCTGGTCAGCGTGGTCAAACCCGGCAACCCGATCAACGTGCGGGTCATCGATCCGGATCGCAGCCGGACCGCCGGAGTTGATGAGCTCGCGGTCGGCATCGCCAGTTCAAGTGGCGACAGCATTTCCCGGATTGTGCTCAAGGAAACCGGCACCCACACCGGATGGTTCGAGGGCAGTGTCCCGACCGCCGGCGCCCAGGCCATGGCCTTCGCCCGCGCCTCCGAACCCGGGCGCAACCCGAACATGGTCATTAGTCCGGTCGAATCCTATCCGGCATGGAAGGCTGCTCCCGACCGTTCCGGCATTTTCGACTTCACCGTTGATCTCAACGACAATCATCCTATCGGCCAGCTCGACATCCTCGCCGCCGAACCGGGAACGAAACTCAAGAAGTTCATGATCCAAACCGGCATGAACCCGCAGGACATGACAACCGTGGCGGCCTATCCGCGGCATTTCGGGGGTATTCCGAATGCATGGCGACCGTCGGTCACGATCATGAACGACGCCGATCGTTATCACAACAACAATGATCGATCGGTCTATGATTTGGGGGAACTCGGAGCGCAGATCGATCGCGGCTGGATGACCCAGCAATTCGCGGCGGGTATCGCGGAAAACGTGGCCGGCCCGTCGGCGGCGATGGATCCCGCCATTCCGGCCAAAGTGAAGTGGTTGCGCAACAATCAGCACCACAATGCGCATGTAGTTTATCGTTTCAGGGGTTATTTCCATGAAGCGGCGGATGTCATGCGCCGGTTCAAACTGGAACTCGGGCCCTACAAAGTCCCCGCCGGCACCCATCCGAGCGTGTCGAATCCCCCGCAGTTCCTGCTGGCGGTGAATGGAAAGCCTATCACCAGCAAGGAAAAGCCGGATGAACTTGAGGGCGAGATCGAGCTTCGCCGCGGCTTGCAGCGGTTTGAAATCTGGGCGACCGGCTGGGATTGCACGATTGGCTTCGGTCGTTCCATCAAGTTGCTGGCCAATCTTTCCCCCGCCGGCGAAATGGTCGATTGCCCGGATAACTTCTTCGACCCGACCACCTTCCCGGCCGGGCTGCTCGAACACCGCAACGCCCCCGCCACTCTCACACCCGGCGACGATGGAACACGCTTCACGGTCAAATTCGCTCCCGATTCGCGCGCCCGTTTGATCCGTCTGGTTTTCCTCGAACAGGAAGGCCCGGTGCCCGCGCTCAATAAAATCACCATGACCACCCCCGACGGGAAAAAGCTGCTTCCGGTCAAAGAAGACTTCGCCGCCCTCAACAAGAACGAAACTTTGGAAATCCTCGGTGGCGACAAGATTGCCGTGCGTTATATCGACGATCGTTTTGTAACAAAAACCAAGGCCAATCAGGAGCGTTTCCTCACGGTTTCCTTCGCCGACGCGAAGGTCGAGTTCGCCGACATGACCCCGCGGTTTGACAGCCGAAAGGGCGAGGTCGCGCCGTATTACGAGCGACTGCTGCGTTTCCGCCATAACGAGCCGCTGGCCCTTGCCGTCTTCGACGCTGACATGGATGTGACCGTGCAACCGGACAAACTCAAGGTGAGCCTGACCAGCCAGGCCGGAGGCACCCGCGAATTCGAGGCGATGGAAACCGGAGATTCTACCGGGATCTTCAAGCTTGTTATCACCCCGGTGCCCGGCACTCCCGCCGGAGAAGGGCAATTCCAGGTTGCGGAAGGCGGCACCATCAGTGTCATCTACCGGGATATCGACAACAACCGGCCCGGTGTCCCGACCGACCGGCTGGCCTCCATCGAACACGCGGCTTTCACCAAGCCGGTGATCCGGGTGGCCCATGCCGAAGTGAGTCCGCTGCCCGCCGAAGAAGCCGGTGGTCCGGTTCATTTGCACGACGGATTCTGGCGGAACACTGAGGAACAATCCCAGCGCGAACTGGCCAGCATGGGGCTCATCCAACCCCGGTGGAAAATCGACCACAGACTTCTCTCCCCGGAAGAAGCTCCGGAAGGTGGTGTCGCCGTGGTCCACGGGCGTGAGATGTATCTCGAGGTGGTCGCTCCCCAGTTGGCCTTGGGTGTCCTTTCCGAAATCAAGGTGTATGCCCAGACTGATTCGGGCCGCAAAGCCGGTGGTGGAGGTGCTGCTGGTTTTGATATCACGGTTCCCGGCACCATGGAGCTGACGGGCATCTTGCCAGGACCATTGTCTTTCAAAGGTGCCAGGTCGAATATCATGGAAATCCCCAGTTACGCCGCCGGCCCAATCCATCCGTCCGGAAACCAACTCACCACCGATCGTTTCCTGGTTTCCGTCCCGCTCATCGCCGCCATGCTTCCCGACCACGGGGTTGTCCCCGATGAAGAAAAAGCGGAATTGCGGAAACGGCTGATGGGCATGTATGGCGAGTCGGCAGCCTACGGGATGCAGCGTGGTCTCGTTGTCCGCCCCGGGGATCGTGTCCATCTCGGATTCCGTTACCAGGATGCCGCCGGGGCCGAACAATGGGCCGCCACCACCGCCAAAGTGATTACCCATCCCGTGCTCGACGTGATGGCAGATGATTACCGCACCAAACTGACCAGCGCCTTCGTCGGCGAAACACTTTATCTGCGTGTCGTCGATCTCGGTGCCGACACCACCGACAACGTGGACGCCCTCTCCGTGACCATCCAAGCCAAATCCGGAGCCAAAGGCCGGGTGGAGCTCCGCGAAAGCGGCCCGCACACCGGCATCTTCAGGGGCGGGGTCGAGCTCGCTTATGTGAAGGCGATCGAGGCTGCAAAGTCCGACAAGTCCGACGGGTCAGACAAGTCTGACAAGTCCGACCCTGAAGAAGAGATCCCCCCGACCATTTCCCAAGGCCAAACCCTCGCTGTGATCTACGACGACACCGTGGCCGTGCGCTACACCGATGCCAATGGGCTCAAGACCGACACCCATCTTGTGACGATCAGCAAGGGGGCCGATGGCAGCATCGAACCATTCTCCAAGATCTATCAGGATCAGGAGGTGGCCATGCGCACCCAGTTCTCGATGGCCGAAGCCTATCTCGAATTGGCCAAACGCCACCGCCTGCTCGGGGAGCACGAGGCCGCCGCCTTGGAATACACCACGGCCAAACAACTGCTGTCCTCGGCCATGGAGCAGTTCACCGATCCCGAGACCCGAGCCCAGGCCGAATATCTGCTCGGCAACCTGACCGCCGAGGAAGCCGACACCACGACGGAACCCGCCCTCAAGGAAACCCGTTACCGCGCCGCCCTCTCGCGCTTCTTGAATGTGACCGGAAGTTATCCCAACACCCTGCACGCGTCCAAGGCCCAGTATCGCATTGCGGTAATTTACGAAGCGCTCAAGGAACCGGAAATCGCCGCCCAAGAATACGTGAAGCTGGCCTACAAGTATCCGGAATCGGAATTTGTCGCCACTTCCATGGCCCGGCTCGGAAGCCATTTCCTTAAGTTGGCCAGCGCCTACGAAGAAAAAGCCAAACCCCTGCTGGCCAAAGGCGAAGCTGAAGGAAACCAGGATGCCCTCTTCGAAGGCCAAGCCATGCAAAAGATGGCCGAAGCCGAATACCTCAAGACCGCCAGCATTTTCGGGCGTCTTCAGGAAAGGTTCCCCGGCAATCAACTGGCTGGCCAAGCCGGATTGCGCGCCGGACAGGCCTTCATGCGCGCCCGCCGCGATCAGGATGCCCTCGATGCCTTCCTGAAGGTCGTGGACGAGGAAAACTACGATGGCGTGAAGATCCGCGCCCAGGCCATGTATTGGGCGGGCATGTGTTACCAGAAACTGCGCCAACAGATGGCCGCCTACGCCATCTTCAAACGCCTGACCTACGACTTCCCCGAAAGTGAATGGGCCGCCTTCGCCCGCGCCCAGTTGTCGCAGGAGAGCATGATCAACTTGGAAACGAATCTGGAACTCGAACGGTTGGAGGGTAAAAAATGAAACTCGAACCACGAATGGACACGAATTCACACGAATTGCTCTTAAAGGATGAAGTGTTTGCCGTCGTCGGCTGCGCTTTGGATGTTTTGCGTGAACTCGGTCATGGTTTGCATGAGAAACCTTATGAAAACTCGATGGTTGTTGAGTTCGGCAGGCGAGGGATCCCTTTTCAGCAGCAGCCCCGGTTTCCTATCAACTACAAGGGTGTCCACGTGGGCGAGTATGTTCCGGATCTGATCACGCACGGCCAAATCGTCATCGACACCAAAGTCATTGATCGGATCACGAGTCATGAATTAGGGCAGGTCATGAACTATCTGAGGATCACAGGCCTCCGGGTCGCGGTAATCCTGAATTTTAAAAACGCAAAACTGGAATGGAAAAGGGTCGTTCTATGAAAAAATTCGTGTTCATTGGTGTCCATTCGTGGTTTGCCGTGTCAGCCTTCGCCGCGCCTCTGGACGATCAAATCACCGCTTTCAAAGGTGCGGCTGCTCAGACCGAGGCATCGGTTTCCGTTATTCTCCAGTCCGGGCTCAAGGAGGGGCGCAGCGCACAGGCTTATGCCGCGGTCAAACCTTGGTTGAGCGCCCAACCGGCGCTTTCGCCCAAGGCCATGTTCGAAGCCGGACAGGTCGCGGAAAGGGCAGGGGAGTGGTCCGACGCGGTTGGGTTTTACCGTAAGTTTCTCAACCAACCGACGCTTGATGCTACGCTGGCCGCCGAGGTCGTGCCTGCCACCTATGTGCTGCTGATCAACCATCTCGCGGATTCGGAAGGCGCGTATCTCTACATGCGCGAGGCCGGTGATCGCTTGCGCGGATACGGACGCGCCCGGCAGTTCGACACGTGGTTTATCGAACAGGCCAAGTCGCGCTCCGATGTGCCCGCGCTTTGCCTCCGGTTGTCCAGCATCTTGGCCGAGGACGCTGGCAAAGCCACCACCCATGCCGCCGACCTCGCGTGGGTCTGCACCCAGCTTGAAACACTGGCCGCTCCCGATGAGGCGTGGTTCGAAGCGGCCGGGAAGTTGGCCGGATTGCCGAATGTTCCCCCCGCCATCAAAGCCCGCATCGGCTGGTCGATGGCCATTCTGCCATTCAGCACGGAAGCCACCGAACTTTTCCGTGCCAAGAAGCCGGTTCCGGAGACCTTGCTGGATAAACCGCGCGCGGCCGCCGCGGCGCTTTTGGCTGCCTCACCTTACGAGGGCTCGATTTCGGTCGCCCGGGGTTGGATGAACATGAACGAGGGTCATACCCCGAATTTGCAGGACTATGTCGCCCAACATCGAGAGTTCAAAACCGCGCCGCTCCTCGCGGCACTCGCGACTTTGTCCCCGGCGCAAGTTCATTCCGTGCTCGTTTCCCGGGGATGCCCGCGCGGGCGCCCGATCTCGATGCTATTTTCCACCGCCGAATTGCGGTCGTTGGTCCAGAAGATTCCGTCCGCTTTCAACTCGTTGTTGGCGGTTGATGTCCCGCTTCTGGATCCCACCCTCACGGTCGAGGAGGCCCGCGCCCTGGCTCCCCATCTCGCCCGCAACCCGCACCCGCAGGCCGCGATCATCCGTGCCATCGCCGCCGCCGGTTCCCTCGAACCGGAGCTTCTTGTTCCGGCTTTGATCAAGTCCGAGACCTGGCGGTTCAGCACGATCAAAGATGTTGCCAAAGCGCTGACCGACAACAGGATTGCCGAAGGAAAAGTGAACCAACTTCTCAAGGATGTCCCCGAAGCTGCTCCTGACCCACTGGCTGCCCAAGTCCAGGCCTCTGCCAAGCCGGAAGACCGACGCGCTGCCTTTGAGAAACTCTCCAAGGAACTTCTTTCACCCTCGCCATCGACCAGCGGGTTACTGCAACGATGGAAGGATCTTTTCGCCAATGCGCCGGATGCCGAGTTGAATACCATGCTCAAGACCCTCTCCGGGAATTTGCAGGGCGAAGGCGAAATGCTCTTCCGGTTCACTTTGGATAACACCACGATTAGCAAGAGCGGCCGCCTGCCTTGGAGAGCGTATTTGCATGGCAACCACTTTGCCTACCACCGGGGGCCGACCCAAAAAGGGGGAGCCGACTTTCTCGCCCATGTGGAAATTTTGCTGCGCCAGCAAATGCAGGCGGGAACGATCAATGAAACGATTTTCGGAGTCTGGCTCCATTCCAATAATGTCGGCAAACCGGAATCCAAGGCCTTGTTCAAGGAACTGCTCAATTCGCCGGCCATGGCCAAACTCAATCCGGACTATCTGAAGATCGCCGGCGATAGCAATCTTTTCCCCGACCTTGTGTTATCGGCTTCCGTCGCGACGGTTTCTCCCGCGGTGATCAGCCGTGAATTGATCGATCTCCCCGGCAACGCGAACCCGGCTCAAGTGGAAGCCGCCTTCAAGGCCGTGGTCGATCGTTTGGCCACCAACCCACAGCCGGTTGCGCCCATCGCACTCCATAAGGTCGCCCAACTGCCCGAATGGTCGGCCCAAACCCGCGATCTCGCCGCCCAACTCTTCGGCAAACACCCCCCCATCGGAACCTTCCCGCCCAAACAAGGATGGGAGCCCATGGTGATCCGCGCGACCAAGGAACTCAAGGCTGGCCAACAATGGGGCGCCATCGAACCCTGGGCCGCCGGGCTCTGGCACGCCGCCGCCGCCACCGACGATGAGCGCACCTACGATGCCGTCGAGGCTATGATCGCCTATGCCGAAGCGGCCTTGGAAGCGGGCGCGCCATCCTCCGCCATGACCATCGCCCGCGGCGGATTACGCAGCACGGCCGTGAAAAATCTAACCACCCGCACGGAACCAAAATTGGCCACCATGCGCGCGCGCTTGCAGAAAGCGGTCGGCATGGCCGCCGGTGCCATCGGTGCCTTCGAGATTCCGGTGGACGAAACCGATCCCGCTTTCCCCATTTACAAATCGCAGGCCGAATTCGTGCAAGGAAACCTGGATTCCGCGTGGGAGCTTTACACCGCCCATGCCGCCAAACTTCCGGAAGTGCTGCGCCAATTGCCGGTCGATTATTCGTTCTGGCTCTTGCAGCGGAACATGGAAACCAACCGCGCCGAAGACGCCGAAGCACTGATCAAAGAGCTGACCATCTGGTCGCGCCAGGCCGAAGGGACTTTCACCGCTGAACAGGATGCCCGCCTGAGGATCGCCTATGCTGATTTGGCCCTGCGCAAGGGTGCTTATCCGACCGCCCGGGCCTGGTATCGCCGGGTCGCGGATGCCGCTGAATACCAGGGCACCGAAATGTATCTGCTCGCCGCTCTTGGTTCGGTGAAAGTGGATCGAGTTTCGAAGAACTATTCGGCCGCCATGGCCGAACTCGACAAACTGGCCAAACTCACCAATCCCGCCTTCCGTAGCCGTGTCAGTTATGCCCGCGCCGAGGTTCTGATGGACCAGGAGAGTTACCAGGAAGCGCTCGATGAAATCGAGACCGTCCTCCGCCGCGAACCCAAACATCCCGACGCCCTGCTTCTCCAAGGACGAATCAATTTCTTCATCCGCAAGTTGGTCGAGGCCAGCGAGATCGAACTCGGACCTTCGGAAACCGACACCGTGATCGTGCCCGGCGAAGCGGTGAAGATCAACCTGCGCGACCCGACCCTCCGCGTCTCCGGCATGGGAGCGGACATCGAAGTCGAGATCTGGGCCAAGTCCGGCGACCGCGAACGGGTCATGCTTTACCAACTCGGTGACAGCAAGGACAAATTCCGCGCCGAAATCCCCACTGCCCTCGGCCCGCCCACTCCCGGCGACAAAGCCCTACAGATCCTCGGCGTGGATGAAATCCGCTTCGGCTACTCGAAAGAGTTCCGGGCCAAGATGAAGGACCTGCCCGCCGATCCGGATACCGTGATCAGCGTCGCTTCCGATGCTTATCTCGCGGTGTCCGCGGGGGCCTTCCCTCCGCGGGAAGGGGAACGCAAACTCGCCATCGAGGAACTCGGGTTGTCCACCGCCCAGGCCGCCCTCGGCACCCGCAGCGTGCGGCCCGGCAATCCGGTTTTCATCCGCGTGACCGACGCCGACCGCAGCGTGACGAGCGGCCAGGATGAAATTGCTGTCAGCATTACCACTTCCTCCGGCGATGAAATCCGCCAACTGCCGCTCAAGGAAACTTCTCCCTACAGTGGTGAGTTCGAAGCGACTGTTCCGACCAGCGGCGGCCAGGCCCTCGCCTTTGCCTCCGAAAGCGCCCCCGGCCGCGACCCGAACATGGCCATCAGTTCGCGCGAGTATCCAGGATGGCAAGGTGAAGCCGGCAAAAAGGATGTCACCCGCATTTTCGGCGTCGATCTGAACGACAATGCCGCTCCCGGCACGATGACCATTGAATCCGGTGGTGCCGGCAGTGCGCTCACCCACTTTGTCCTTCAGACATCAATGAGCGGAACCCATTGGAAAACCGGCGTGCGTTTCCCCTCCGACCCCGCTCCCTGGGATGGTCGTCCGCATTTGTCCTCGATTCCCATTTTCCGCTCCGGCCTCGAGGTCTCGGATCCGGTCGATCGCACCTTGCCCGAAGATTGGAAGGAAAACCTGGAACTGAAGTCCGCCCGGCCCGGAATGAAGTATCTCGCCGCCTATGTGCCCAAACTCTCCGATGGCAACTTGCCCGTGGTCGATACCGGTCATCCCGGGTATAGTGCGCTTGTTAGGTATCGTGCCCTGTTTTACCAGCCCGCTGCCGCCGTCCGGCGTTTCCAATTGGCGGGGCTTCCCGGCAGTGATGGAAAGACCATCAACACCATCTTCCTGCTCAATGGCCAGCCCGCCGAAGCCGACTCCGAGGATCCCTTTTCCATCACCCGCGAGTTGGCTCCCGGTCTCCACGAGATCGAATTCTGGCACCGCGAGGGCCGGGACAATTTCCTAAAACGCCGCCCGGTGATCCTTTGCGACGAACCGGGCAAACAGGAATTGGTGCCTTGCCCGGATTCCATGTTTGATCCCGCAAGCTTCCCCGAAGGATTACGCGCCCAACTTCCCGAGCCGCCCGTTATCACATCGTCCGCGCCCGGCAAATTCGATGTGACCTTTGGAAAAAACACCCAAACCCGGCTGCTGCGTTTGGTCATCCAAGGGTTCGAAGGCTTGGTTCCCACCATCACCAAGGTCAAGCTGACCGATCGCTCCGGAACCGCATTGTTGCCGGTGGCCGGCGACTTCCTTGAACTCCGCCAGAATTCCCAGCTCGAAGTCCTGCCCGGCGATCAAATCACCGTCCGTTATATCGATCCGGTCACCGCCACCCCGCGCCGCGAGCGTCATGAAGGCAGACTGACCGCCGCCTTCAACACCGGCACCCTCACCGCGTCTTTCCTCAATTACGAAATGAACAAGGAAGGCGAACGTGTCCTCGTGCTCGAACCCATCCGCCGCTTCCGTCATGACGACGCCGTGGCCCTGGTCGTTGACGATGCCGATCTCGATGGCGGCCCGACCCGCGACACCGTGGACATCAAAATCAAGAGCAGTGCGGGGGCCGAAATCACCATCAAGGCCGTGGAAACGGAAGATCAGAGCGGGCGATTCATCGGGCGAGTCTTCCCGGTCAAAGGACAACCGGAACGCGATTCGGAAATCCACCTCCCGGAAGGCGGAACCCTGACCGCCCTATACCGCGATGTGGAAAACCTCGATCCCGGCATCCCAACCGATCGTTCGGTCACGATTACCCAGGCCAAATACGAGGTGCCCGGCATGCAGGCTTACGCCATGGCATCGGAAGCCTTGCCACCCCCGCCGCCGAGCAAGAAAG
>JBJTQJ010000125.1:0-11551 GCA_046075565.1 Verrucomicrobiales bacterium
GTGGTGGAGCCAGGCACGCAGTTTGAGCCGGGCGTGTTCGATGGATTCGAAGCGGTGACACCAGCACAACTCCTCCTTGAAGGTCCTGATGAAGCGCTCGCAGAGTCCGTTCTGCTGTGGTGTGTAGGGGGTGATGTATTCCTGGGTCAGACCGTAATCGCGGATTACGGCGCGGTATTGGCGGGAGCCGAAGACCAGTCCGTTGTCGTGGCGCAAGAGCATGCCCGCGGGCGCGCCGCGCAGGGTGCCGAAGCGGGCCAGCAGCGCTTCTTCCAATGCCCGTTCGGCCGTCTTGGCCCTTCCGGTCCGCTCCAGGGCATGGCCGAGAACCTGGCGGGTGCAGCAGTCGATGAACGGAACAAAGACACACCAACCATCGCGACCGCAATGGATCAGGGCCAGGTCGGTCGCCCAGCGCTGATCGGGTTGGGCGGTGATGGACTTGGTGATTTTGACACGCGGGTGCTTGCCGGCGCGGCGTTTGGGCAGGGTCCAGCCTTTGAGTTTCATGATGCGGTGGACCTTCTTGCGATTGACCTTGTGGCCATGGCGGTCGGCTCGTTGCTGCTGTTGTCATCAAAATTCGAATGAAGGAGGCAAGGCCATGCAATCAAAAATCCATATTCGTTCGGGCAACATTGACATCGGGGTCTTCGCCTCGGTTCCCTTACAAGAAGGGGAGGTCATTTTTTTCGTCACGGGCAGACTGCTGACGCCCAAAGAGGTCATGGCCTTGCCCGGGCAAGGGGATGGCACCATCCAGATCGGGCACGACCTTTATGTCGATCCCGGATACCCGGCGGAGTTCATCAACCATTCCTGCGAACCGAACGCGGGCATCAGGGATGATTTGGCGATTATCGCACTCCAACCGATCAACGTGGGCGAGGAGAGCCGTTTCGATTATTCCACCTGCATTCAGGAAGAGGAATTCCGCATGCGCTGCCGTTGCGGCGCTCCCTGTTGTCGTTCGGAGATTGCCGACTTCAGCGAATTGCCGGATGACATCAAACTGAAATACATCAGCATGAGTGTCGTCCAGCCGTTCATCATGGACGAATATTTCAAGACGCGGCGGCGTTCGGTCATCGCCGAGACTTTCCGAAAAGAGACCCTGCAGGATGCGACGCCAGCGTGCCAGACAACAGCAGGGGCCTTGCCGGCGCGCCCATCGGTGCTCCAGCCCCTCGCGCCTTTGGGGGACTTGTGAGGAGAAGCTCACCGTTCCGGCTCTCAGGCACTTGCACCGAGAATGGCCTCGGTCATCCTGAGGGCTTGGACATTCGGGGCTGCTTCGTGCACGCGCAGTATCCGGGCGCCGCGTTCGCGGGCGAAACTCGTCATGGCCACCGTCGCCCATGAGCGCTCACCAACGGGAGCACCACCGAGGAGCGTTCCGAGGATCGACTTGCGCGAGATCCCGAGCAAAAGCGGACGCCCCGCGGGCGCGAGCGAATCGAGCGAGCGCAGGAGATCAAGATTGTGTGCTATGGATTTTCCGAATCCGATACCGGGATCAAATACCATCGCTTCCGGTGCGATGCCGGCAGCCACGAGATCGTCGAATCTTTTCCCGAGGTAGTCCCGCACTTCCGCCACCACGTCGTCATAAACGGGTGCCACCTGCATGTCCCGCGGACGTCCTTGCATGTGCATGACCACCACTCCGCAACATGTGCCTGCGGCCAGCGCCGGCATCTCCGTATCGCCGGTCAGTCCGGTCACGTCATTGATGATACAGGCTCCGGCATCGAGGGCCGCCGCCGCCACTTCCGCCTTCATGGTGTCGATGGAAAGCAGGACTCCCGGCAGGGTTTCAGCCAAACCGCGGATGACCGGAAGCACGCGGCGCATTTCCTCGGCGATGTCCACGGCTTCGGCTCCGGGGCGGGTGGATTCGCCGCCGATATCGAGGATGTCAGCACCCTCCTGGTGCAAGCGTATGCCCTGGGCGATGGCGGCGTCGGCGCTCGCGAATTGCCCGGCCTCGCTGAACGAATCCGGGGTCGCGTTCACCACACCCATGATCAAGGCGCGGTTCCCGAGATCCAGGGGAGGGCGACGGGGAAGTTTCCAGAGCATGTGGGGTTGCGGCGGGCGTACAAGAGGGTGTATACTCCCGAAACATGCGTGCCGCAATTGCCTCTATCCTTTTCGCAGCGTTTCTTCTCGCTCCGGGAACAGCCCCGGCCGTGGATCGCGCCGACATGATTATCGCGCAAATGCTCGTGGGCAAAGAAGGCGCGCGCACCGATATCATCCGCAATCCCCAGGCCCGCACGCTCGAGGTCCGGACGCTGGACTTCGAAGGCGTGGTCGTGCGGAAGGACATCTTCCGCACCAATGCCGCCGGCGAGGCGGTCGCTTGCCAGGTCTTTGATCGCAACGGGAATCTGGTTTACCGCATCCGCTACGCCTTCGACAAACTCGGACGCAAAACCGAAGAAGGCACCTACAACAAAGCCGGGAAAATGGTTCGTCGGGCCGTCTACGGTTACGACGCGAATGGCAAGCAGTTGCCGGCCCGGGTGCAGACTTTTGTGGATCCGGGACGCCAGCCCATCGCGCCGATCGCCCCCCAATTGACTCCTCAGGGCAAACTCCGGCAGCCTGATCCGACTTCGGGCCCCCGGTGATTTGAGCCCGGAATCCGGAGTTCAGCGCCAGATGTCGCGCTCTTGCATGGCGGCTCCGGCTCTCTATGGTTCGCGGTTCGAATCCTATGGCCACCCTTTCTCCTTTCGCCGCCCTTCGTCCCGACCCGGTTCTTGCCGCCCGTGTGTGCGAGCTTCCCTACGATGTCATGTCCTCCGCCGAAGCCAAAGTCATGGCCGAGGGCAATCCTCTCAGCTTCCTGCGCGTCAGCAAACCGGAAATTGATTTGCCGGAGGGCACCGACCTCTACTCTGACGCTGTCTATGCAAAAGGACGGGAGAATTTCCAAAAGCTCATTGCCGATGGTGTGCTTCGCCGGGAACGAGCCGAACGATTTTACCTTTACCGTCAGATCATGGGGGGCCACACCCAGATCGGTCTCGTCGCTCTCGCCAGTTGCCAGGAATACCTCGATGGCATCGTGAAGAAGCACGAGTTCACCCGTCCGGACAAGGAAGACGATCGTGTGCGCCACATCGAAACCCTCGATGCCCAGACCGGACCGGTTTTCCTCACCTACCGCGCCGTGCCCGCCATCGACGCGCTCGTGGAAAAGACCATCGCCACATCTCCGGATGTTGATTTCACTGCTCCCGATGGAGTCCGGCACAGTTCATGGACCATTGCCGGTGCCGATGAGATCCGTTTCCTCAAATCCGCTTTCGGTTCGTTGGATGCTCTCTACATCGCCGACGGCCACCACCGCAGTGCCGCCGCCGGACGGGTTTTCCAATCACGCGCGGGTGCCGGAGGAAGCGCCGGGTTCCTCAGTGTGGTCTTTCCCCACAACCAGATGCGCATTCTTCCCTACAACCGCGCCCTCAAGGATCTCAACGGCCACAGCCCTGAAGCATTGCTCGCGGCCCTCGCGGAAATTTTCGACATTCAATCCGGCGCATCACCCGAGCCGACCCGCAAACATGAGGTCTGTCTCTACCTCGGCGGGAAGTGGTATGGCCTCCGCTTCAAAGACATGCTCACCTCGAACGGAAGCACGGTCGATCTGTTGGATGTTTCCCTGCTTCAGAATCATGTGCTCGCCCCGCTTTTCGGAATCGATGATCCCAGGACCAGCCAACGCATTTCCTTTGTTGGTGGAATCCGCGGGACCGGCGAACTGGAGAAACTGGTCAACGGTGGCGACTATGCCTGCGCCTTCTCGATGTTCCCGACGGGTATCGAAGACCTCATGGCCATCGCGGATGCTGGCGGTATCATGCCGCCCAAGAGCACCTGGTTCGAGCCGAAGCTGCGCGACGCCATGTTCACGCACGGTCTGTGATTGGAGGAATCTGGATAACGCCACGCGGCCGTTGCGATGCCGCTGGATTCCTCAGTTAGTGGGCTACGAGGCAAGTGTGCCAATCTGTCGCAGTTCTCTGGGCTTTGGTTAGAGACCACGGTTGATTTTCGGAGACATGATGCCATCTTTTGGAGTCGCCAGTCCCTCACCGGTTGTCGACCTTCAACCACCAAATCACTTTGGGAATTTTCGACAAACTCCGCAAGGACGGCGGCTCGAACGCCTCCATGCTTCCATCCTCTTGGGCCGTGCATGTGGATCGATTGGACCACAGCCGGGTGCTTCGAATTCTTCTTTTCGCTTTCGCGGGGGTGCTCGTGCTCTCATTCGTGGCGCAACCGCCCACCTTGGAATCTAGAGGAGACGCCTTTACGGCCACCGGGCTGCGCCCGACCATTTTCGCCCTGTTCTTTCTCGGCACTTCGATATTCCACCTCTACCTCGGCCACCGGGAGCGCATCTACCAGCGCAACCGGCGCATCTTTGTCGTCTATGGACTCATCCTGTTGCAGCTTCTCCTGGCGAGGTTTGGAAATTGGCTCTCGGAGGCCAGCCAAATCGGAAGCCCCTTGATGCTTGTGCCGATGGCCCTGGCCCCGGTCGTGCTCTGTGTTCTCCTCGGCCAACGAATGGGTATTTTTGCGGCTATCCACGGCAGCCTTCTCACTGCCACGGTCGTGAATCCCGAAGAATCCTTCCTTTTCGTAATCATCGGTCTTGGTTGTGGATTGGTCGGCATCGCCGCCACCCGCAAGGTGCGCAAACGCAGCAGGCTGATCCGCGCCGGGGTATTTGTCGGTATCACCCATCTGGTGCTCTGCTGGGCTTTCGGGGTTTCCATACCCGTGCTCGAGGACCCGACCCACGCCGATTGGAAAGCCTTCTTTACCCAAAGCCTCGGCGTGCTCGCCATCGAAATGGGTGCGGTGATTCTCGTGAGCGGACTGTTGCCGGTCTTCGAGGGAGTGGCGGATATGACCACCGATATCAGTTGGATCGAGATGTCGGATCTAAACCACCCGCTGCTGAAGCGTATGACCATCGAGGCCCCGGGCACCTACCATCACAGCCTCGTGGTCGCCACCCTCGGTGAAGCCGCCGCCGAAGCCGTGGGCGCGAATGCCACCATGGTGCGCGTGTGCAGTTATTTCCACGACATCGGGAAACTGGAGAACCCCGGATTCTTCATCGAGAACCAGGGTGGGGGACCGAACCCGCACGATCAACTCACCCCGTCGATGAGCGCGCTGAAGATCATCAGTCATGTCAGAGACGGCGTTGCCCTCGGTCGGAAGGAAAAACTCAACCGCCACATCCTCGATGGCATCCGCGAACACCACGGCGACAGCCTGGTCGCCTATTTCCACCGCAAGGCCATCGACCTGCACACCAAACAACTGGAGGAAGTCGGCAAAGGTCTGCGCAAGGAAGAGGATGTCTGCCAGATCAACGAGGACGAATTCCGTTATCCCGGTCCGCGTCCATCCAGCCGTGAGTCCGCCATTCTCAGCCTGGCGGATGCCGTCGAGAGCGCTTCCCGCACCTTGCGCGAACACACTCCCGAGGCCATCGAATCACTCATCGAACGCATCTTCGATGCCCGGTTGCGCGATGGTCAACTCACCGAGGCCCCGCTCTCCCTCAAAGAACTAACCCGCGTGCGCCAGAGCTTTGCCTCCACCCTCGGCAGCCTGCTCCACAGTCGCGTGCCTTATCCGACGGAGCGCGAAGACGGAAGTAGCGGGCCGCGCCCCTTGCCCGGAGGAAAGGTAGAGGCCCCGGTGCCAACCTCCACCGGTTCACCCACGGAATCCAGCCATGCCCTCGGGGCCTGACTTGCTCGTCGCCTGCCACCACCCGGCGATTGCCTGGAATGTGGACGACCTAACCGCCCGTTTGTCGGCCGTTTTGCCCGCTTTGCTCGCTCTTCCCGGTAAAGAGGCGCCGGTTTTGTTAGAAGAATTGGGCGAAGTTGAAATCTCACTCGTGGATGACTCCACCATCGCGCGCGTGCACATGGATTTCATGGGTGTTCCCGGGGCCACCGATGTGATCACTTTCCAGCACGGGGAAATTGTCATCAGTCTCGATACCGCCGCCCGCGTCGCCGATGAACTCGGTCGCACGATCGCCGAAGAGGTGTTGCTTTATTGCATCCACGGATTGCTCCACCTGCAAGGATACGACGACACCACGGCCGACGCCCGTGCCGCCATGTCTGCCCGGCAGGAAGAACTCTTGGCTCTGTTCTAACAGCCGAAGTGGTCCCATCCGCCGCGCAGAACCGGCGAGTTGCCTGCTGCGGGTGGCAGCAGCTGTCCGATGGCCGTCAATGGCACGTCGGGAAAGGCCTCCTTCCACTCGCGGCGGAGACTTTCCCAACCCCGAGGATGGATGGAGACGAGCAACTCGTAGTCTTCCCCGTCGCCGATGCCCGAGGACGCATTGCTGCCCGCGCGTAATGGCAATGCCGAGGCATCCAATTGGAACGAGCATCCCGAAGCCCTCGCCAATCGCGGAAGATCCTTCGCCAAGCCGTCACTCAAGTCCATCATGGCATGCACCGCCGGCCGGCGTGCCAGCCACTGACCCTCGGCCAGGCGGGGTTCGAAATCCAGATGATGCCCGCTCGCCAGTGTTCCGCCGAGAACTCCGGTCACGGCCAAGACATCCCCCGGTTCGCCCGCCGAACGCAGGAGCGCCTGCCCAACCGCCACCCGTCCGGTGGCCGCCACACTGATGACCGCCGCCGATTTCCCGGGTAAACGGGTCAATTCCCCGCCCGCGATCCGGCAAAGATGTCGTGCGCACAGTTCCCGCGCGCCATCGTAAAAGGCCTCCACCCAGTCCATTTCCGTGCCTACAGGCAAAGCCAAGGTCACCAGCAGATGGGATGGCGTTCCTCCCATTGCAGCGATGTCGGAAAATACCCTCGCAACCGCCTTGTGACCGAGGCGAGCCGCGTCTTCCCCGGATTCATAGTGAACACCCTCGACGAGGGCATCCGTCTTCAGGAGCACATCATCCCGGTGGCCGGACACCACCGCGCAATCATCCCCGGGACCGACACGCAAGGCACCACCGGGTTGAAACCAACGGGAGAACTGGTCGAGAAGCGCGTCTTCCCCGACATCAGATAACAGTGTTTTCATGGCAAGAGCGGCGATGCGGGTTCCCGACCCCCGGCAAACCAAGGAGGAAGAGCACAGCCACCCACCGCAAAACTAGGTTGCACCACATCCCGCCTCCCGTCAATGGGGGGATTTCCGGCAATGCCCGGCTCGGTCTGGTGGGCCGCTCGGGGATTGCGACAGGCCTGCGACCCTGCTAAGCTCCCCCATGTCCGCCCCCAACCGGCTTTTCCTTCTTGATGGCATGGCGCTCGTCTATCGGGCCCACTTCGCTTTTATCCGCAATCCCATCCGGACCTCCAAGGGGGTAAACACCTCGGCGATTTTCGGCTTCGCCACCACCTTGCTCGATCTTCTCGAAAAGCAGAAACCCACCCATCTTGGGCTCGTTTTCGATACCGACAAGCCAACCTTCCGTCACGAGGAATTTCCCGCCTACAAGGCGCAGCGCGATGAGATGCCGGAGGAATTGTCCGCCGCTATCCCGCTCGTGCGGAAATTTGCCGAAGGGTTCCGCATTCCCGTGCTCACGGCCGATGGTTGGGAAGCCGACGACATCATCGGCACTTTGGCCCGCCGGGCTGAAGCCACCGGCGAATTCGAGGTTTTTATGGTGACTCCCGACAAGGACTTCGCCCAGCTTGTTACGGAAAAGGTCCGCATCTACAAACCGGGACGCCAGGGAGGCGAGGTGGAAATCCTCGGGCCCGGTGAAATCCGCACGCAATGGGAGGTCCAAGATCCGCTGCAAGTGATCGATGTGCTCGGTCTGTGGGGCGATGCGTCGGACAATATTCCCGGAGTGCCCGGGGTGGGGGAGAAGACCGCCAAAAAACTCATCTCCACCTATGGAAGTGTCGAAGGTGTGTTGGATAATCTCGGTGACCTCAAGGGCAAGCAGAAAGAAGCTTTCGAGAGCCACCGCGAGCAGGCCCTTCTTTGCAAACGTCTCGCTACGATCGCCATTGATGCTCCGATTGATGTCTCCTGGGAACAATTGCTCGTGGAAGAACCGGACAAAGATGCCCTGGCTCCATTGTTTATTGAACTCGAATTCAACGCTCTGGGCCGGCGCGTGCTCGGCGATAGTTTCAAGGCCGGTCGGGGCCAACCCGCCGCCGCTGCTGCGCCACAGCAGGGCATGGCTGCCGATTCAAGCGGTCAAGGCGTGTTGTTCGGATTCGATGCGGATCCCGATGGACACTCCGGTCCAGATGGTGCTCGTCTTCGCACCCTCGACGCCACCAGCGTGAACTACCACCTCGTCGAAACTGAATCTGCCTGCCGGGAATTGGCGGCGAAGTTGGCTGGTGCGGATCGCTTTTGCTTCGACACGGAAACCACTGCGCTGGACACCCGCGACGCCGCCCTCGTCGGTATTTCCTTCTGCATTCAAGCGGGAGAAGCTTGGTTTGTCGCGGTGCCGGAGGAACCCGCTGCTGCCCGCGACGTGCTGGAATTGTTTCGTCCGGTTTTCGAAAAAGAGGGATGCCTCAAGATCGGTCAAAACCTCAAATACGATCTCGGTGTCCTGCTCATCCATGGTATCGAAGTCGCCGGGCCATTCCACGACACCATGCTCGCGCACGGTCTCACTCATCCAGAGCAAAGGCATTCCATGGATTACATGGCGGAGAGTCTGCTCGGATACTCACCGGTTCCGATTACGAGTTTGATCGGAGAAAAAGGACCGCAGCAGCGGGGCATGAGGCAGGTATTCGCCGAACGTCCCATGGATGTCTGTCACTATGCGTGCGAAGACGCGGACATCACCCTGCAACTCCATCAATTCCTCGATGCGGAATTGGCACGCCAGGGGCTCGCCGGTGTCTTCAACGAAATCGAAGCGCCCTTGTTACCTGTCCTCACTCGCATGGAAGCCGAAGGCATCCGCGTGGACACCGATCGTCTTCGGGCCATCGGACGTGAACTTCAGGAAATCGCCGTCACCCTGCAGGATCGGGTGATCGATGCCGCCGGACAGCCGTTCAATCTGAACTCTCCCCGCCAGCTCGGCGAAATTCTTTTCGAGAAACTCAAGCTCATTGAGAAACCGAAAAAAACCAAGACCGGTCAATACGTTACCAACGAACAGGTGCTTGCCGAGCTCGCTCCGCGCCATGCCATCGTGCGCGACTTGCTCGAATACCGAGAGGCCGTGAAACTCAAAGGCACCTATGTCGATACCCTGCCTGGTTACGTGCATGCCCGCACCGGTCGCGTGCATACCCATTTCCACCAGTTGGTCGCCGCCACCGGTCGCCTTGCCTCCAGCGATCCGAATTTGCAGAATATTCCCGTGCGCACCGAACTCGGACGAGGTATCCGCGATGCCTTTGTCGCCCGCGATGAGAACCACCTCTTGCTCTCCGCCGACTATTCACAAATCGAGTTGCGGGTCATGGCCGCCCTAAGCGCTGACCCGGCCCTCATCGATGCCTTCGCCCGCGACATGGATATCCACACCGCCACGGCGGCCCGGGTTTATGGAGTCGATGTTTCCGCCGTGGACGGCGAAATGCGCCGCCGCGCCAAGATGGTTAACTTCGGCATCATCTACGGCATTTCCGCTTTCGGGCTCTCCCAGCGCCTAGGGATACCTCGCGGCGAAGCGGACACCATCATCAAATCCTATTTCGAGCAGTATCCCGGTGTGAAAGAGTTCATGGATCGTGTGGTTCGTGAAGCCACCGAAAAGGGATACGTCGAAACCATGACCGGCCGCCGCCGCCATTTGCCGGATCTGCGATCGGCCAACCAGAATATCCGTTCGTCCGCCGAACGTGTCGCCATCAATACGCCCATCCAAGGAACCGCTGCCGACATGATCAAGCTGGCTATGATTCGGGTGGACAAAGCCATCCGCGAAACCAGGCTCAAGTCGCGCTTGCTCCTGCAGGTGCATGATGAACTTGTGCTCGACATGGCAAAGGAGGAAGAAGATGAACTGATTCCCCTGGTGCGCGAGGCTATGACCAAGGCCTTGCCACTCGCGGGCGTGGAAGTCACTGTGGGTATGGGCAAAGGTAAGACCTGGCTGGAGGCGCATTGATTCCGCTCATGCAGAAATCACCATCTGAAGATACTTGGAACCAGCGCTTCGGCGGTGTGACCCGTCTTTACGGAGTCGAAGCGGCGGAGAAACTCCGTGCGGTCCGCGTTCTCATCATCGGGATCGGTGGTGTTGGCACGTGGATTGCCGAAGCCCTCGCGCGTTCCGGGGTCGGGCAACTCGGGTTGATGGATGGGGATGATGTCTGCATTACCAATACCAATCGCCAGATTCATGCGCTCGCGGCTACCGTCGGGCAGGCCAAAGTCGCCGCTATGTCCGCGCGCGTCAGGGCTATCCATCCCGACCTTTTGGTGGAAACGATTTCGGGGTTCCTAACAAAGGATTCCCTCGATGTCCTGGAGCCTGGCCGCTGGGATGTGGTCGTGGATGCCATTGATGCCGTGCCGGCGAAATGCCTTCTCCTCGCCACGTGCCGCGAGAGGGGAATTCCCGTCGTCTGTTGTGGAGGTGCCGGCGGCAAACGCGACGGCACGCGCGTGCGCGTTGCCGACCTCGCCTTCACCGTCCAGGATGCCTTGCTAAAACAGGTCCGCAAACGCCTCCGCCAGGAGCATGACTTCCCCCGCGGGGAGAACACACCTTTTGGTATCGCCGCCATCTACTCGGATGAGAAGCCTGCTTTCCCGTGGCAGGATGGCCGGGTCTGTCCGACCCCGGAACCCGGCTCCAGCCTCCGCCTCGATTGCGCATCCGGGTTTGGCACGGCCAGCCATGTCACGGGAGCGTTCGGCCTCGCCGCCGCTGGGGCCGTGCTGGAGATCGTGGCAGGGATTTGAAAAATTTGTCTGGCGATAATTCTGATCCGAAAGAAGTCGAAAATATTTCTTGCGTATAAAACGAGTATTAGACATTTTCAAAGCGTGACTATCCTCCATCACGTCACCAGCCGCTCCGGCACTCCGGCACTCCGGCAAGTTTGTGCTCGGCTGCTGAAAGTCAATCTTGCTCCCGCGCGGCCCGCTTTTCTTCCCCGCCGTCTCAAGCCTGTAGCAAGAGCGTCTCGCTCTTGCCCGCGCGATCTGCCTTATCCGCCGCGCCCACCCGGCCGTCCCGCGCGCCATCGCGCCGCGAATGTGTCGGAATGCGGTGGCAAACGAAGCACGACACCGCTTTGGCCGCGGACGTTCCACCTCTTGCCGGTCGCTGCCCACTTCGCGCCGAAATCCAACGGAGCGCGGGCGTCCTCGCACGTGACCAACCGCGAAGCCAAACACTTGCCCCCTTCCTCCTCTTCTTGACATGACTCCTTCCCGCAAGCCCATTCTCATCGCGGCGGCCGCGATCCTCCTCATCGCCTTTTATTTCGCCTTCAAGAACGGGGAGGGGGATTCGTCGCAGGCGTCTTCTTCCCCCTCTCCCGCTGCCAGTCCCGCTTCCGCGACGGAG
>JBJTQJ010000126.1:0-2870 GCA_046075565.1 Verrucomicrobiales bacterium
CGCCGCACATCGGTTTTTCCATGGGCAGCTTTGTCCAGAACTCCGCGCCCACCGCGCCTATTTCAGACAGGAGAACCGTGGTTTCGGCGAGGATGCGTTCCACACGATGTGGTGGCTCTTGCTCCAAAGGCTGCGACCCGCGAAACCGGCATCGGCACCGTGGCCAGAAACGGGGTCGAGGCATTGATCGTACCCGCCAGGGATAGCCGGAAATTGGCGGAGGCCATGATCGAATTGGGATTGGACGCCGAAAAGAACCGGTTAATGGGTGAAGCTGGAAGAGTGGCGGGTGGCAACTCCAATACATGGGCGGACTACGCCCGGCGGCTTTATGCCGAGTATGGGCGTCGACTGTCCGAACTCTGATCCCTTCCTTCCCCCAATCGCTACCACCATGAAATTGTTCGAATTCCTGCACACCAAGGGACTGACCGACACCTCCTTTTTTCGCGCTCTCGTGGCAATCCGTCATCCGAGGAGAACGTTGAATGGCTGGAGGATGCGCTTCCAAAAGTCTTCGATTTTCAGCGATCAGGAGGATCTCCATGCCTGTTCTTTGCTGCCTGAACCGTTGTTGCAAGGGGTGATGCGGGTTGTCCATCCCCGTTCTGTTCTCGATGTGGGTTGCGGCATCGGCCGATCTTTGGAATGGTTTCTCCGGCAGGGCGTGAGAGCGGATGGGCTGGAGGGTTCGACCATGGCTATCGCGGCATCCGTTGTCCCGGAGCAAATCAAGCTGGCGAATCTGAACGAACCGCAGAATCTGGATAAAAACTATGATCTCGTCTGGTGTTTCGAGGTGGCGGAACACATACATCCCGACTTCGTCGATATCTTTCTCGACACCCTGACCAGACATTCGGACAAGATTCTCCTCTCGGCGGCTCACCCCGGACAAGGAGGCACCGGGCACTTTAACGAACAGCCCAGATCCTATTGGATCGAAAAGTTCCGAAAACTCCGTTTCACACACGATGATGCCGCCCGGGCGGAAATCGTGAAGGAATGGCGGTGGTATCCCGAGAACATCTTTTTCTTCCGCCGGAATTGACACCGCCTTTCGTTGTTTCGCCGCCAGAATTCTCCGTTCCGGAAAACCAGTCTTCCCTCCAGTATTCCTATTCCAAATTCGCGCATCATGAATCCATTGAAATATGCGAAAGCCATCTGGCTCGCGCGCAAGTCGGAGCGGGCAAAACGGGCCGCGCTCTCTTGTGATCGTCCTGCGGGTGTCGAAACCGAAGATTTCGAGGCCAGTCTCATCGATCCAACAGGCTTCTACATTCGCGCGTTCCAGGACTATCACCGCGTTCTACCGGTCCAGCTTCGGGAACACCGCGAATACTTCAAGGCCGCGCGCCGCGGGTTTGGCGAGGATGCGTTCCATACCATGTGGTGGCATCTGGTCCGGCGATTCAAGCCGGCAGACTTCCTGGAAATCGGGGTGTATCGCGGGCAGACCCTTAGCCTGGTCGCATTGATTGCGCAAATCGAGTCCATCGGATGTTCGGTGTATGGAATTTCACCGTTTTCGAGCGCGGGAGATTCGGTCTCCCGTTATGCTCCGGAGGTGGATTACTTTCAGGATACTTTATCCAACTTTCGACACTTTGGTCTGCCGGCCCCTAGCTTGATAAAAGCGTTTTCAACCGACGAGGATGCGCTTGCTCTGATGCGGAGCCGGTCATGGGACTGCATCTACATCGACGGGAACCATGATTATGATGTGGTAAAGAATGATTGGGAGACCTGCGCCGCTGCCGTCAAACCCGGCGGACTGATTGTGTTGGACGATTCCGGACTTTCCACGCGGTATCAACCTCCCGCCTTCGCTACCGCCGGGCATCCTGGCCCGTCGCGGCTCGCGCGCGAGATCAGTCCAGATCACTTCCGCGAAATCCTGCAGGTGGGCCACAATCGTGTTTTCCAAAGAATCGGGTGATGAGAATCGTCCAGATCACAACCGACAGCCGCGAACATTACCGGACCTACGATAGCGGTGAACCTGCCTTCGGGGCCGCTCCGGAGGCGCTGCTCGAAGGCTTCGCCGGGCTTCCCGGTGTTGAGGTTCATGTCGTCTCATGCCTGAGGCAAGATGTTTTGTCACCTCCCAAATTGGCCGAGAATATCAATTTTCACGCCTTAAGGGTCGGACGCAGGGGCTGGATTTCCACGGCCTATGCCGGGTGCATTCTCAAGAGCAGGCGCCTGATTGCCGGGATTCGACCCGATCTGGTCCATGGCCAGGGGACGGAGAAGGATTGCGCGATGTGCGCGGTCCACTCGGGCTTCCCCAATGTCGTGACGATACACGGCAACATGAGGGAACTGCACCGTCTGGGGCTGCACGGGCATAAAGTCTTCGGGCAGTTGGCGTCCATCTTCGAAGGGTATGCCTTGGCCCGCAGCCGGGGAGTCTTCTGCAATTCTGCTTACACGGAGGCTCTTGTTGCTTCCCGTGCCAGGAACACATGGCGTGTTCCGAACCCGATCCGGAGCGGCTTCTTCAAGCCATCGGGCCCGGTTCCGGACGGCGATGGCGTGCCCCTGCTGTTGAATGTCGGTTTGGTCACGCCACGGAAGCGTCAGCTTGAAATTCTCCGCGGGCTTCGTTCACTCGCGAGTGAGGGGCATTCCTTCAAAATCATTTTCGCGGGAGGGCTGTCCGAAAACACGGAATACGGGAGGCAGTTTGCCATGGAACTTCGCTCCGCCGAAAAGGAAAACATCGCGGAATACGCCGGCTTTCTGGAAACGGAGCAGTTGGTCGCCACGATGGATCGTTGTCGTGGATTCATCCATTTTCCATCGGAAGAAGCTTTCGGACTTGTGGTGGCCGAAGCCATGGCCCGGGGTCTCAAGTTCTTCGG
>JBJTQJ010000127.1:0-6183 GCA_046075565.1 Verrucomicrobiales bacterium
GAATGTCGTCCACGGGGTGGGGAATTCCGATTAGGGAATGGGAATGCGGTTGAGCAGTCGCGCGATCACATCATCGGGAGTGATATTTTCGGCTTCGGCTTCGAACGAGAGCAAGATACGGTGGCGGAAAATTTCGGGAGCCATGGCGCGCACGTCTTCCGGCACGACATGGTCGCGGTGATCGAGGAAGGCGCGGGCGCGGGCGGTCCTGGCGAGATTCAGAGTCGCGCGCGGTGATGCGCCGGCGCGGGTGAGGTGACGCAGTGAGGAATCGAGAGAGCCCGGGTCGCGGCTGCCATGAACGAGGTCAACGATATAGTCGCGGATGGGGTCGCTCATGTGGATGCGGTTGCAAAGTTTACGAGCTTGCGCGATGGCCTCGAGAGTCACGAGGGGTTTCGGCGGTGGCGGAGCTTCCGTGCCGGCCATGAGATCAAGCACACGTCTTTCCTCATCGCGGGTTGGGTAGGGGACATGGATTTTCAAGAGGAACCGGTCGAGTTGTGCTTCTGGCAACGCATAAGTGCCTTCCTGCTCGATCGGGTTCATGGTCGCGAGCACGAGGAAGGGATCGGGCAAGCGGTAGGATGTGTCGCCGATGGTGACCTGGCGTTCCTGCATCGATTCGAGGAGAGCGCTTTGCACCTTCGCCGGAGCGCGGTTGATCTCGTCGGCAAGGATCAGGTTGGCGAAAATCGGCCCGAGGCGGGGTTTGAATTCCCCCGAATGAGGATGGAAAACCATGGTCCCGAGCAAGTCAGCCGGCAGGAGGTCGGGAGTGAACTGCAAGCGCCGGAACTGCGCGCTGATGCAACTGGCCAGCGAGTTCACCGCGTGCGTCTTGGCCAGCCCGGGCATCCCTTCAAGCAGGAGGTGGCCATTGCAGAGCAAACCGACCAACAGCCGGTCCACCAGCGTTTCCTGGCCCACCAGCACGGTGGCCATGGATTCCTTGAGAGGCGAAACCCATGCGCTGGCGGCGGCGATTTCTTCGGGGTTGGTCGGATTCTGGGTGATCATGATTGCGGTTATTGGAACGAGCGGGACAACATGGCGCGGCTGTCTGGGAATTTCCAAACAATACGAACGGGAAATTTCTCCCGCGAGGAATTGCCCCACGCCCCGGATCGTGGCACTTTTTCACGCCGATGGTCCTGCCCGCCCTCCACCTCCGCAGCCAGTTCAGCCTGCTCCGTGCCGCTTGGTCGGTTCGGGAAATGACCACCACCCTGGCCGCCCAAGGTTACACCACCGCCGCGCTCACCGACCGCGCGACCATCGCTGGGGCCATCGAATTCTGGAAAGAATGCCGCGCCCGGGGGCTCCGACCAGTCCTTGGTTGCGAGATCGTCGTCACCCACGCCAATCAGGAAGGCGGACTGCTCGTCTGGGTGGAAAATGACACCGGTTACCGTTCGCTTTGCCGCCTGCTCACCCGTCATTCCGCCTTCAAGGCCTTCCGCCCGGCCGATCTGGCTGGTCACCTGGATGGTCTCATCATCGCGACAGCGGGCAAAGAAGGATTGCTCCATCGGTTGCTTGAATCCGGACGCCAGCGCGAGGCGGATCGTTGGCTCCACTCCCTGCTCGAAATCTCCGGACCGGACCATTTCCGCGTCCAACTCTTCCACCAGCATCCCGGCGACACGGTTCGCATTTCCCGGCTGGCCGAGATCGCCGCGCGACTCGGCGTGCCTGCCCTCGCGGCGAGCGAGGCCCGTTGTGCCCGTCCGGAAGACGGCCCATTGCTCTCCTCTCTCACGAGCATCGGAACCCTCACTCTCATTGATCAGGCCCACCCCGATAAGCCGGACCGCCCGGAAGGGTATGCACTGCGTCCGCCGGATCACCTCGCCCACGACATCTTCGCCCCATGGCCGGACGCCATCGCCGAAAGCGTCCGCGTCGCCGAGCGCTGCCGGCTTCCACTTTACGATGACCGGCTGGGGGAATAATCCCCACCTCCCACTCCCTTTCCCCCGCGGTTTCTCGCTTTCCGAGGGGCGAATTGACCGCAGTTTTCACCCCCAACCCCGGGACTTGCAATTCCGGCGCGGAAGAGCATACTTAACACATGTTTACCAATTCCCGAGTCCTTTTCGGCCTGATCTTCGCCGTTTTCGCGGGTGTTTCGCCGGTGGTCGCGCAGACCGCCGACAAGGCAGTGGGGGTTTTGCAGACCCAGTATGGGATAGCTTATGGCTCCCGCATGGTGGCCATCACGGGCGTGGATGGTCAGCATCAGCCGAAGGAGTGGCACCTTTTCGCCTTCGATTTAAAGGAGCCAAATCTCATCTCGCACTTCGTGGTGAAAGGCGGAAAGATCACCATGGCCGTCAAACTCGACCCCCAGCGCAGCAAGGTCTGGGCCGCTCCCGTGCTTTCTTGGAATGCGGTGAAGATAAGCTCCGAGACGGCCTTCAAAACGGCCGACACCTCGGCCCGCGCGGCCATGGTGGGATTCGACAGTCTCGACTACCGGTTGATGAACGACCGGACCACCAGTTTGCCAGTTTACCAACTTGAACTCAAGGATGCCGGGAAACGTGTGGTTGGGAACCTCAAGATCGACGCCATCAATGGCCGTCTGGTCAGCCAGAATTGGCCGGGCAAACCCGGCGCGGGCGGCATGAACCGTCAGGACCGCCTCGACTGGCAGATTGTGAAAGAGCAAATGGGCAAAGTCGGGCGTGACATCGGAACCGTCTTCCGTGATCTGGGAGCCAATGTGCGCCGCCGTTTCCAGCGCTGAAAGGCTGCTCCCTCCGCTTCCGCGCCTGTGGTGGTGGGATGACCCTTTACCGCGCGCTGCCGCCGAGAACATGGCGGTTGATGAGTGGTTGTTGCTCTGCCAATCACCGGTTCCTATTCTTCGTTCCTACCGATGGCTGCAGCCGGCGGTGACTTTCGGTTTCGCGGAGAAGGTGGCTCCCATCCGGGCGCTCTACCCCAAGCGGGAAATGACTCGCCGTTGGACCGGTGGAGGCGTGGTCGAACACGGTGAGGACGCCACATATTCTCTCATTCTGCCGCGCGCCTGCGCTCCCGATTGGCAGAACAGCGCGGCTGTCTATGCGACCGTGCATGAAGCCGTGGCCATTGCCCTGCGTGCCCGAGGTCTGCACGCGATCGGGGTAGGGGAGGGAAGCCAGATTCCCGGCTCGCTCTGCTTCCAAGCTCCCGTGCGCCATGATGTATTGATCGATGGTCGCAAGGTCGCGGGTGCTGGTCAGCGTCGCACGCGTGATGGCGTCCTACACCAAGGCAGCCTGCAAGGCTCGGCTGTGTTGCCCGGCATTGCCTGCGATCTCGCGTCCGCTCTGGCCGAACATGTCGAACCCATGCCGGAAGCTTTTGTCCCTCCCGCTTCCGAACTGCAAGACCTAGCAATTCGACGTTACCTACTCCCCGCGTGGATTGACGGGCGGTGACTTCACCATGGGCACGGCGACCGGGATGGCGTGGCAAATCTTTTCCCAGCCGGGAAAGTTCCAGGTATTCGGGAATCCCCGGCATTGCTCCGGCTTGACCGGCTGGATCCGGCAATCCTGGCCGTCGAGCATGATGCACTCGTGGTTTTCCTTCTCAATCAACGACAATCCCTGTCGATCCGTCCGCAGTCGGGTGAATGACTGGATGAATTTTTCTTCTTCCATGCCCAGAAAACCGGCGATGGCGGTGATTTCCGAGCCGCTCACCCGCACGTCGCCCGGCCAGCGGCAGCAGGCGGTGCAGCGCTGACATTGATAGAAAACTCCGGGCGAAACAGCCGACATGCGCCAATCGAAACTCCCGCCGGGAACCTTGTCAATCCCGGGCTTGCAAATCCGCGCTATCCCGCGTTTGCTAACGGAGTCCGTTCCCATTCCCACCCATGCGTCTCTTTCCCATTCTCACGGCCGCCCTGCTCGGGCTTTTCACGGCCGGCTGCCAGACCTCCAGCCAGCAGGCTGTTGATGTCGAGACCGCCGTTTTCAAAAGCGATCGCGGGGATGATATCCGCGAACTCTGGGTTGTCGAAGCCGGGAGCCGGCGGAAAATGGAGCCACTCATCGAAGGGCCATCTTCCACTTTCACCGCCCGGTTTTCACCGAGCAAGGAATGGCTCGCGGTGGACGAAAAGCTCAATGAGGAATTCACCATGACCCGGCTCTTCCACCACGAGCCGTCCGGAGGTTTCCGCCGCATTCCGGAAGAGGAATTTATCTTGGATGCCTACAATAAATTTCTCGCTGGATTCAAACTTCAGGATCCCGACCTCGCCTCGCGATCCGTCACCGTCGAAAAGTGGGTCCGGGGTGACAAATCGCTCATTCTGCGCCTGGAGGCCCGCAGCAACGAGGGGAAATCATTCTCCACAACCCACGAGGTCGATCTCACCCGGTTCGAGTGATTCGCCGGCGATTGGATGATATCACCTGCGCATGGCCGCTTCGATATCTTCGATGCGCAGAGGACACGCGGAGGTGAGGATTTCACAACCGCTCGCCGTAACGATGACGGTATCTTCGACTCGATAGAAGGTTTGGTTCTTCCGATCCCAAGCCATCGGATCGACGGCAAAAGTCATGCCCGGCTCAAACGGGCGATGATGGTGCAGATCCACGTCATGCACACACATGCCCACGCCGTGGGAAATGTGATCGTCGTAGGTGAAAAGGCAGGCGGCGGTTTCCTTTTGCTCCTTGGAAGCGAATTCCCACTTGTCGAAGATGGGGAGCATCTTCTTTATCGCCGTGCTGTGGATTTCCGCGCGGATCGCGCCCGGCCGGATCAAATCGAGCAAAGTCGCGTGATAGGCGAGGACGTAGTTGTAAAGGGACTTCTGGGTGGCGGAGAACACACCGTTGATTGGCCACATGCGTCCGATGTCGGAAGTGTAATAACGGTAATCAGGCGCGCAATCGGCGAGCACGATATCGCCATCGTCCAGGCGGCAATCATTCGCCATGTAATGCGAATCTCCAGCATTGGCGCTACCCGGAACGATCGGGGCATACGATTGCCCGCGGGCACCGCCGCGCAGATAAACGTATTGCATCTCGGCATTGAGTTCGTATTCGAAGACGCCCGGGTGGGTTGCGCGCATCGCGGCCAGCACACCAAGAGCGGTCAATTCACCGGCCCGGCGCATGAGGGCGATTTCCGTCTCGCTTTTCACCACGCGGAGATCGTCCATGATCGGGGAAAGATTGCGCAACTCGACGAGCGGGAATTCCACGCGGAGATTGGCCGCGATCTGGCCCATGCGGCTGCGTCTGCCGTCGAGTGGGTCATTCAGGGTCGCTTGCCGCCAGCGCTCGAGGGAATCCCAGGATTCTTTTTCCCCTTCGCCTTCGCGACCCGGCAGATAGATCAGACGATCCCACTGGAGGCGACGGGTCAGGAGCGAGAGCGGGCGAACGATGTCCAAACCTGTGGTTTGTTTCACGAATTCGGCATTCCCGGGGATCAATTGCGAACCATGATTGTCTTCCGGGAGATAAATGGCCGATTCTCCGGTGTGGCTGATGGAGAGGTAACATCCAGGTTCCTCCACCCCACAAAGGTAGTAAAAGTCGTTAAACTGGCGGAAGAGGCTGGACCCCCGGGGTTTCTCGGCGCCGGGTATCAAGGCAATCGCGCCTTCGGGCAGGCGTTCGGCGAGGCGTTTGCGACGTTGGGCCAACTCGGCGAGGCTGAAATCGGTCTGGAAACTCATTCTGGTCCTTTGATTGATGCGGTATCCCTTGTGCAGGATACTCAAGGGGGAACAAACCTTGGGCGGGGGAAGGCGAAGCGCAACCGCAATCGGCAGAAAATGGGAAGTTTCAACCCAGCGGACCCGGGCCCACAGGTTGCCAAACGACCCGCCCGATGGTATGGCTGGGGCTTGATGACGAGAGCCAAGAACGAACCCACAAACCATCGGAATCCGGAGGACCCGGTGGGCTCCCTCGGGGGACCATGGCTCGCGGCTCTGGTTTTTGCCTCGGGATTCGCCGGATTGGTCTACCAATTGCTGTGGATGAAGCAGCTTGGGCTTCTCTTCGGGAGCACATCGCAAGCAGCGGCGGTCACACTGGCCGCATTTTTCGCGGGCCTGAGCGCAGGAAGCTGGTGGCGGGGGAAACGGGTGTCCGGGGTCGCCAGGCCGCTCCGGTTGTATGCCTGGCTCGAATTCGGGATTGCCATCTCGGCATT
>JBJTQJ010000128.1:0-12257 GCA_046075565.1 Verrucomicrobiales bacterium
GACGGTGATGCCCGGTGTGGTGCCGGCAAGGGTAAGGGTGCTGGAACCGCTGAGAATCCAGCTGCCGGCTGAGGATGTGTCGCTATCGCCAAACACAATGCTGGTAAGTGTGCGGTTGCTGTCTAGGGTCACGGTGCGGTCGGCGGTGATGTCGTTGGTGAAGTTCGCGGCAGAGCCCGAGCCGTCGGCGACTATCTCCGACAACCAGTTGGTGGTAGTGCTCCAGTTTCCGTTGGCATCCACATTCCATGTGCCGTCGGCGGCCTGGGCATGCGTAGTTGTCAGCGCGGCGGCGGCGGCGATGGCGAGGAATCGGCGGCGGCGGAAGGGAGATTTCATGGGATGGTTTTGGGTTTGTAAGTGGTTGGCGGAGGGGTGATTGGCGGAGGGGTGATTGGCGGAATTCCGATGCTCTCCGAGGCCGATTTGGCGGCAAAAAAGAGGGGCAGCTAGTAAAAAACTAGCACGTCAAGCCGAAGTGGGAAGAAATTTGTGTTCGAGTGACTGTCTCTCAAAAGTGCCAGTTGGGGCGGCTTTGCCGCGTGCTTTGTGCTTGGCTTGCGCCGGCTTAGCCCTTTGGGGCGACGTTGGGTGCTGGGCCGGGCTTTGGGGGCGGGCGGTTCTCATGGCGGACCGCGCGGGTCCGGCAGGCTCAGACATCCTGAACCCCGAGGAAATGGAATGAACCCATTTGCCTGCGCGGCGTCGTCTTGGTTGGGCGCATGCGCGATTCATTTGCTTCGCGCTTCGCGGCCTGTCCTTCATAGCTTCAGCGACGAAGGTCAGGAAGGCTACTGGCGGGCAGGCTGTCGGCGTTCCCAGGGGCGGCTGCGGCGCGTCTGGGCGCTGTGCACACGGCCTTGGTTCTTGGTCGGGCTTCATGACCCTCTTCCCGACCTTTGCGTCTTGGCATCTTTGCGTGAGACTTTTCCGGGCCGGAGGGAGCGGTCCATGCGGGGTGGTTCCGGCTGTTGATGGGCTACACATTCGCCGGGCGGATCGGAGTCCGCCCCTCCTTGGGGATCGTTCGGTGTTGTTTCTCACTCCTTCTTCTCTTCGGGCAGGCGGAAATCGGAGAATGACATGACCCTGGGAGCGCGCCGCCGGCCTTCGTCATAGACGAAAACCACACAACGGGAGCGAGGATCATGACGCCACTGGCTTTCGATCAGAGGGTGAGTGCGGTCGTCATCGGGGACACGGAAGTAAATTTCCACGGGATAGTCCCCCGGTGAGCTGGCGGGTTCCCGCACCAAAGCGGAATCGTTCGGCCCGAGATTGAGGGATGATCTGCCTATCTTGCCCGCGAGTTGCTTGGGGGTCAGGTTGATCCAGAGCATCTCCCCGAGCCGGATCTTGTCGTAGTTCGCGTTGACGGTGTGCATTCGCAATGGGAGCACGGAGTTGGCGGGGTCAGGGGCGACGAGCAGGTAGAAATCCTTTGTGGACGCATTCACCATAACCGATGGAGCCCCCGGTGGAACCTCCTCGGGTTTGCCGACAGGCGAGGTCAGCAGCCAGATCTTGATGTCGCCGGGACGGAGTTTGTAAACCGGAGAGAAGCTCAGGCGGGGCAAGGTGACTTCCTGGGAATTTTCACCGTCGAAAAGATAGTACTTTCCCGGGGCCTGCGGGGGAGCATTGAGGAAGAGGATCCGGCAAGTGTGTCCATCATCCTGGGCGGACAAAATGGATGCCATGGATAGAAGCAGGAGGATGAGTCTCATGTTTTGGAATGATTGCCAGGCATGCGCTCTAACCGCGGTGGATTATACTTCATCGCCATTCAGCCAACGGAAGGAAACGACCTTGAAACGCCGGCCGAAGGATTGGTTCGCTGGCACGGTGGGCTGCGTGGTGATCTCCGGGGCATCCTTGGGATCCAGGAAATCCCGGGTGCGTTGCAAGGTTACCTCGCACCAGGCGCGGGCGAGCACCTTGCCGGCGGCATCCATCGATTCGCCGTAGGCGCGGATGGTGAAGGTGTCGTCGCGGGCGGAGAGGATGGGGGCGAGCGGGCGGAGGATATCGGCCTGGCGCGTCCAACCGGGAAGGCCGTAGGTATTGTGGCCGACGGCGGCTTCACGAAAGACATAGCCATCCGCTCCCGGAGGATCCCCGAGAGAGGGGACCGACTCGTTTTGGATGGTCTCGAAGGGATTCAATGATGAATCGGCCGTAAGTTGGTTCAGGGCGGTCTGGATGGCTCCGGCCAAGGCAAGATTTTTGTCAGTGGAGAGTTGCCGGTTGACGAACTCGGAGAGAGAGAGGAAGGGCCCTCGCGCGCGCACTTGAGCGACGATATTTTCTGCCAGCTTGTCCAACATCTCATCGGTGAAGACGCGATGGCCGGTGAACTCGGTGGTATCGGCGTATTCGCCAGGGGTCTGAGGAGGCTGGCCCGCTGCGCGGTCGCCTGCGATGCTGGTACGGGTGAAAGCGTGATCGGTCGCGGCGGAAAGGCCGATGGCGCCGTTGGACTGCGAGTAGGGGATTTTCTGGTTGCGGGCGTGTCCGAGCAGGGCGCGCCAGGCGCGGACGGAGGTGGAATTGACGTTGAACATGCCCTCCACTTCGAGGCGCGAGGCGATGGTTCTCCAAGAGGTGATGGGGTGGACGTTGGTAGTGAATTTTGCGGCTGCCTCGGTATCATTGGCTACGCGATCTTCCAAGATCGGTTGATAGGCTCGGTTGATAAGAGATTCCTTGGCTGTTAGAAGATCCAGATAGGTCTGTCGCAAATCGGTTCCTCCTGAAGGGCCGAAGTCCATTGGTTTGGGAGCGATGGATGAGAAGAACCAATCGTCGAACAAGACGTGGTTGGCACAATAGGAATCGTCCTGTTGTTCGTTATCGCGCCGACCGGCACGACCGCTAGCCGTATTGACAACGTTATCTTTAGAAATCAGAGGTGATGCGTCGGAATTCGCAACGATGTTGCCACTGTAAGGTGGGGTAGGATTGATCCCTCGAATTTGCATGTGGGTCAAATCCGCCAAAGAGACCAGAGGACGCGTTGGCAGCTCTGCCGAAACCATACGGGAGACTCCATCTGCCTTGCGGACTCCGGTTACGATATAACTGCTGTTAGTGGTGTTATCCACGTTGGGAAGCATGTCGTCGCCTGCGGATGCATGTTCGACGATGCTGAAGTCCCAAGGGCTGTTGATCAGATTATCATTACCAGGATAGATGTCTGTCCACCTGAGTTGGACGGATGGGCTAAAGAAATCAACCACAGGATCTGCCTGGACCAATCCCTTCGTGCTGGTGGCACGATGATTGGCGATACGGGAGCCAAGGATCGCGGATAGGAAAGGAACTGGTCTTACGGCACACTCAGCCAAGGTGGTGGAGGCAAGGCCGGTTTTTGGAGGATAAAGGGTATCGGCTTCCGATTGATTGTATGCAATTTGGTACCAACTGTGAGATCTTCCGCTACTCAAGGCGCCGATCCCCCATTGGTAGGTGGTTCCACATGCTGGAAGGCCGGTAGAAGTATTCGTGAGTGTTGGCACGTCAAATTTGGCATCGGCACTGATGCCTACGGACCCAGGCATTTCGACGATAGGGGTCGGACTGACTCCGGGGTTGAATTTTCTATCCAGCGTATAGTAGATCCCTCCGCCGGTTCTGACGCCGGGTGTTAAAGCGATGGTCGGATGGTTATTGGTTCCATTATGGTTGAGTAGTGTGTGGTTCAAGGGGGTGGTTGAAGTAGGGCTGAAAATGCGGGTTTCTCCGGGCTCCAAAATAAGCGGCACCTGATTGATAGTTAACCTGTAGCTATAATTTGGCATGTTGGCTCCTAAACATTTGTTATTATAGGGTGGGCCAGAGAAGCCAAGCGTGCTCTGTCCTTGGACTGACCAATATTCTGAGGCGATCACTGGCCCCCCGCTGAGCTGATGCCGTAGGGCTAATGGTAGCGTGAAAGCCGGGTCACAAATAAGAGTGTTAGTCAGGGTCAACCTAGTGTTGTAGGGATTCCAAATGGTGACAACCGGGGTGTAAAGCACAGCCGGACGGAACTTTCCCGGAGTACCGCCTGGAATGGCATAGTGGGAGACGATGAATTGAATCCTGGCAGTCTGGGGCACGAGGCGCACATTATGGAAAATTTCGTGCCCAATTGCACGCACTGCTGGATCCGTGCGCGCCGGACTGGACCACCCTCTGTCCTCCCAGCTCCTATGGTTGATGTTCGGTGCATTGGATGTCGTGTTCGACATGCTTTTGTATAGTGTCGCGTAGGTCTTGATCTTCGCCCAGCTTGCGATAGGTCCGCGCTCCTCCCAAAACTCTCGATAACCCGGTCTAACTCGGAAATCTGCCCAGTGATACAGCATGCAATTCGCAGGTCGGTAATCCGTATCGTTGGCAGGCCGGGTGTATGGGAGGTGCTGGGTGGGTGAGAGTTTGAAAAACTCGAGGCCGGTGGCCGGCTGCTCGTCCCATTTTTCCGTGAGCAGGGAAAAATCTTTCCGCCAGCCGCCGGTGGCGACATTGGTGAGGAGGCCAATGGAGTCAACCGAGAGATCGTGGAAGGATTGTGAGGGCAAAGCGGCGGCGGCTTTGTCCGCGAAGAGATCCACGGTATTCCGGTTAGGGGATTTCCGGGCCGGCGAAGGGTCGGTGAGAAGGGATTCCAGCCCGAATACCGCCGGGTCTCCCACCGCATGGCTGCGGGCGTGATCCGACCAGGCGGATGCCATGTCGGTTTTCGGTTGAGAGGGTTCGGGCAGGTGTGCCTTTTGGTTTTCGCCGCTGGCCCACCATGCGAAGGAGCCGCTGCCATTCACGGTGAAGGGAACGACATGGACCTGTCGCTTGTCACCGGGGGCAAGGCTTCCGGAGGAGAGCAAAGGGATGGTGCCGGTCGCAGGGGCTTTTGCCACCAGGTTCACCGCGCCGCCAAGACTGCTCACCGGGGTGGCGGCGGAAACCAGCCAGGTGAGAAATCGTCCGTTTTCCGTGGTGTTTTTCTGTTTCGCGGTGTAATCGGGCTTGGTGGGCCGCCCGGTCAGGATGCCAGAGGACTGGTGGTTGCTTCCTTCCCAACTCCGCCAGACACCGACAAGTGGAGGATTATCCGGGCTCAAAATGTCGGCTGGTGCCGTGATCCTGGTGTCGGAGCCCGCGTGCTTCTGCAAAGCGCCAATGGCCAGCGCCATGCTCAGCCGGGCATTGGCCTGGGCTCGGGCGCGCGCCTTGTCCTGCTGGCTCCTGCGCGAGGACGTCTGCGAGAGACCGAGCAGCCCCATGACTAGGATGACGAGCAACGCGATGATGGAAAGGGTCGCCACCAGGGCAAAGCCGGCTGGCCGTGCCCCATGCTTTAGGGTGATGTATTTCTTTTCCATAGTGCCTTCGGGATTACGAAAAATAGACTCATTCGATTCATGAACCACTAGGATATAGCCTGTCAAAAGTTAAAGCTCTTGACTACTGTCTCTCATAAGTGACAGTCGCGGCCATGGAGCCTTTCACACCGCTTTCCGTGGTCGATCAGCTGGTCGCGTATTTTCGGGAATCCATTTCCCGGGGTGAGATGACTGAACATATGCCCGGGTTCCGGAATTTGGCAACCAAGTTGGGCGTGAGTTCGACCACGGTCGCCGCCGCCGTCGAGCAGCTAGAGCGGGAAGGCTTTGTGCAGCAGCAAGGCCACGGACGCCGAAACCTCATCACCCTCCCCGAACATGCGGCCACCCCGGCGTTCCGGGTTACCTTGCTGCTCTATGAGCGCGAAGATTTGCAGTTGAGCCATGTGGCGGAAATACAACAGCGTCTGAAAGAAGAGGGCCATGAGGTAAGCTTGGCCGACCGGAGTCTGGTGGATTTGGGGATGAAAGTCGAGCGGATCGCCCGAATGGTGGAACAAACCAAGACCGATGCTTGGATCATCATGTCGGCTACCATGGAAGTGTTGGAATGGTTTGTGGCGCAGTCCATGCCTGCTTTCGCCCTATGCGGTCGCTTCCGCCCCCTGCCGATGGCGGGGACCGGCCCCGACAAGGTGGGGGCATTTCGGGCTGCCATTCGTCGGCTGGCGGAGCTGGGCCACAGACGCGTCGTGCTGCTGCAACCCGACCACATGAGGAAGCCAACACCCGGGCTGCTGCTGCGTGAAACCCTCGATGAAATGGAGTCCCACGGGATTAAGACCGGGCGTTACAACCTGCCGGACTGGGAGCAGACTCCGGAAGGGCTCCAGCGATGCCTTGATTCCCTCTTCGCGGTCAGCCCGCCGACAGCGCTCATCCTCGATCGGGCTTGCGAGTATATCGGGACCCAGCAATACCTTGCCCAGCGGGGAATTCTCGCACCGCGGGATGTATCATTGATCTGCACGGACGATGACTTCGTCTTCGAATGGTGCGAGCCTCCCGCCAGTTGCATCCGCTGGGAAAGTAGCCCATGGGTGCGCCGCATCGTAGGTTGGGTCGGCAACGTTGCCAAGGGCAAGGACGACCGGCGCAAAAGCTTCTCCAAGGCGATGTTTGTCGAGAAGGCCTCCATTGGTCCAGTGCCGAACGGACAGTGAACGTCTCGGGGTTGGGGTTATATGCTGGGTTTTGCCCCCCTGTTGCATGGGCGACCGACTTCGGGTAAGCTCCGGGAGTGAGCACCACCACCAAGACCTTTGCGGAAAGGACACCCGCGCCCCCCGAACTTCTGGCTCGGGCGTCGGCGCTTGTGGAAAAATATCCGGGATGTTTCTGGTTTCGCCACCCGGATGCGCGCATCCGTTACCTCGACGATGTGCGTCTCGTCGTTCAGCGTCTCCGCGAATACGGCGGATGGAAGGAGTGGGAAGACGCCCAGGAATTACAAACATGCCTCTCACGGAATTTCAACGAGAAGTCCTGGCAGTCTTGGTAGCCAATCGCTCCGAGGCCAGCCATTTCGCCGGTGGGCTGGTGCTGAACGCGCCGGACGGTAGTTCGCGTTATTCGAAAGACTTCGATGTTTTCCACGATGCGGTGCAAGATCTCACGAATCACAGCGAACGGGATGTGCAATCGCTTCGTGATGCCGGATTCGAGGTCACTCTGTTGGAGCGCTCCGACGAGTGGCGAAAACCCGCCTCGTTTCGCCAGGCGATTGTCACCCGTGGCGGTGACTTCGTTACCCTCGACTGGGCTCATGACTCCGCTTGGCGGTTTTTTCCAATACAGGAGGATGAGCAACTTGGATGGAAACTCCATCTCTTTGATGTGGCGGTGAACAAGGCTCTGGCCCTGGCCGCGCGCTCGGAGACACGGGATTATGTGGATATCCTCGACCTCGCGCGGGTTTACCCGCTCGAAGCCATCGTCTGGGCAGCCTGTGGAAAGGACCCGGGATTCAGTCCGCTTTATCTATTGAAGATGATGCGGCGATTTGCCAAAATCGTGCCCGGAACACTGGAGGAAATCAAGGCTCGCGACCTTGACCCGCTGGCCATGAAGGCGGAGTGGACTGAAATTTGCGATCAAGCCGAGGTTGAAATGATTCGCCTTGCCGATACCCGGCTAGACATGCCGATAGGCGTTGCCTTTGTGGACGACCGGGGAAGCGCGGGCTGGATTGGGAGAAATCCGAATCTCCGAATTCATCTTCCAAGCCTGCGTGGTTGCTGGCCCGCGATCCATTCGGAACTTTGATTCCGTTATCCCGAAGGCGACTTCGGCCGGTGGACGTTTGTGTGTCATCACCGTGTGTCTTCGGTCGCAAATCGCCAGGTCACTTCGAGATCTTTCGGGTAATCGCGGAAATCAGGGCCGAGGACGAACAAGGCGGTGGCCCACGCGTCGGCAGTCGCGCAATCATCGGCCAACACGGAGACGGAACAAGGCGGTCGCTGCACGGGCTGGTGCGTGCGTGGATCGATCAGGTGGCCGGGTTGGTGGTAATTGCCGCTGGTGGCGAGTGCGCGTTTGCGCAACGTGAGATGGCGGGAGATTTCACGTTTTCCATTTTGCGGACGTTCGATCTCCACGGCCCATTCCCCGTCGCCCGCGAGCACTTCACCTCCGAGTTCGAAAACAAAATCATGCATACCGATGGATCGCAGTTTCTCCCCGACACGATCCACGGCGAAGCCTTTGCCGATGGCCGAGAGATCGACACCATTTCCGGATGGTCCGTAACCCGCCGCGTGCACATCGGCGAGAATCCGATGATCAAAGGCTCCTCCGCTGGCGGTGCGGATGGATTCCGCGAGATCGAGCACACGTTGGAGGTCCGGGCTGGCCAGTTTGCCCCGGTTGAATTGGCTGAGGTCGGAGTCGGCGCGCCATTGGCTGAGGGTTTGTTCCCAATGTTCGAGCACGCCGGCGATGTGTTTCCGGAGATCCTTCGGGGCGTCGCCCCGCCAGGCGAGAGTCCAGCTCGTGCCCATGGCGCTTCCGTTCATCGGCGAGTTCGGCTTTGGAGCCCGGGTTTTCCAAACGAGCGCACCCGCGAAAAGCAGGACCAGAAGGCCGATGAACAAGGCACGGATCATGGCAGAAGACGGATGAGCCAGCCGAGGGCGACGAGCGCGGCCGCGACGGCGTCACGGCGGGTGAAATCTCCCGGCGAATGACTGAGGAACTTCAGCAACGCGCCGGTGGGACAACCATAGTGGCAGTAGGCTTGGGGCAGGAAAACGGCCGCAATGAACCCGACGGTCAGAATAGCGGCGGGAATGAAGGCGTAAAATCCGGCGCTCCAGACTTCGAAGGGCTCGAAGAGTGCGAAGGGAATGCCGCTGCCGACAAAAGCGAGAGTCCAGATCACGAACAAAGTGAGCCATGGGAGACTTTGGAGGGCACGGTGCCAACGGCCGGGCAGGCTGGACCGCTTTTTGCGGATCTTTCCTAACAGGGTCTGGGCAGCGCCATGGGGACAAATACGACTGCAATAAACATTCTTGCCGGTGAAGGCAGGCACGAGCAAGGCCACGGCGGTGAGCAGGAGCACCGGAAGGCCGGAGGCAAGGAAGAGTCCGTTTTTTCCCCACGAGATCAATTGGTCCTGTCCGAGCATCCATCCGAGCCCGAGTCCGGCGGCGACGGAGACCAGAGCGAAGGCCATTCGTATTTTTGGTCCAGACCATCGTCGACCCAGCCCTAGAGCGAGGCCGATGGCCAGCCAGGTGGAGCCGAGGGCGAGCGGCCAGGGGAAGGCGCGTTCTGGTGGTTCGGCGAGATGGCGGCGCAGCATTTCCTGCACGGTGGTATTGACGGCATTGGCGGTAACGCTGGCCCCGCTAACAACCAGAGTGTAGTCATCTCCGGTAGCGAGGAAGTCTTGGATCTTTTGTCCGGCGAAAGGGTCGGCGAAACGGAGCTCATCTTTCGTATCGCCGACATATGGTTCGTTGTCGCGGCTTTCGAAGAGCGCGACACCGAGAATGGTATCTCCTTCAAGGGCGACCAGCACGTCACTGACGCCATTGAATCCTCGCGCCCCGATTCCCATGCGGCTGGCCCGCAGGACGAGTCCGCATTCTTTTTCTCCGGCGAAGACGCGGTGGACTCCGGTCTTTTCCGCCGCTTGGATGCGGTCGGCTCCGGGGAACCAACGGGTGACGGTGGCGGGTTCAATCGGGAGCGTGAACCATTGATCCATTCCCTTGGCCCCGAAGCGGGCGGCGACGCCGCGAGCCATCGCTTCGCTTGTCAGGGTGGCCCCGCTGACAACACGCGGAGTGCCGGGGTCGCCGAGCGCGGCATCGGGTTTGCCATTCCATTGCGCCCAGAATTCCGTGTCGGCCTTCACTTTGTCGACATGCCCGATCGTATCGGCGCTATCCAAAAAACGAACGCCCCGCACTTTCCCCATGGCATCGAAGACGACGAGCAATTCCGATGGGCCGTTGTAGCCGGAGATCGATGCGGCGTCGGGGAAGGTGCTGGTGGCCCAGCCGAGTGTAGTGCCTTCGGCATTGAGCAACTCGAACATACCATCGGATTCCCCGCCGAGCGCGATTGCTTCCGGCATCACCGTGCGTGCGCCCGCGAGGAGAGCCTCAGGGCCGCTGCCCGGGGCCTTGCCCGGTGGTGGCGCGAGCGCAAAAATGGCGGCGGCGATGAGGGCGAGTCGAAAGACACCCACCATCAACCGTCGCAGCCCGCGTTTAGGGCTTTTGGGCGCCGAGGGCGTCGCGCAGCTCATCGAGATTGTTGAAGCGTTGGTTGCCGGGCATGCGCCAGAGGGTTTTGATCTCGTCGAGGTGTTTCTCGTAAACCTCGCGCGGTGTGCAGTCGCGCGCGGTGGCCAGAGCGGCAGCGCGCCCGACGGTGATACCCATCATGCCGATGGTTTTCATCACGCGGATGGTGCCCAGGGCCCGGCGATCGACACTGATGTTGCGGCCGGCCATGAAAAGATTCGGCACGTTGCGCGAGTAGAAACAACGGTAGGGAATGGGATAACCGGATGAACGATCCACGCCCTTGCCGTGGTCGGCGCGGGCGATGAAAGGATGTTCGGGCAAGGCGTGCACATATTCCTCCTGCGGGTAGTGCAGGTCGATGCTCCAGGTGGTGTGCACCACGGCATCGGGGAACTCTTTTTTCGCCACGATCTCGTCGCCGGTGAGGATGATGTCGCCGAGAAGTTGCTGGGTCTCGCGGGTTCCTCCGACATAAGCGAGCCAGGAGAGTTTGGCATTGGCATGGCCATTGGGGTCGCGCTCGGCATGGGCCTTGCGGTTCTTGATGGCGTTCCACGCACTGAACGCGCTGACGAGGTTCCAGTCGCGGGTGATTTCGAGTTCCTTGATCGGGTGTTTGTCGAAACCGCTTTCCCAGAACCATTCGGCATGACCGCGTTTCGGGTAGGGGAAACTCTTCGATTCGAATGCGAGCATCCATGGCTGTTCGGCAAAAGCGACCGGGCCATCGGTGTTCTCCCACATCCACATGTTGCTCATGCCCATGCGGCCCTTGTCGGTCATGGTGAGGTCGGCGCCCGCCCATTGGCCGATAAACCCATGGCCGGTGCAATCGGCAAAGAAACGCCCGTTGATTCGTTTGATTTTACCTGTTCCGATTTCCAGCACCTTGACTCCGGCGATCTTGCCGTTGTCCATTTCGAGTCCGTAGGCGTGATGTCCTAACAAGAGTGTGATATTTTTTTCCGCGCGCACGACCTGCTCTTTCTTGTCATCCACGAACTCTTCGGCCGGGGCGGGGGAGGCTTTGGCTTCGTCTTGGATCTCGCGGATGATGTCGGCCAACGGGTATTGGCTGGGAGGCAGGTTGCCTTTGGCCCAGACGCGGATTTCCGAGGACCCGTTGCCGCCGAGCACCTCGCGGTTCTGGATAAGCGCGACCTTGGCCCCCATGCGGGCGGCGGAGATCGCTGCTCCCAATCCGCCGTAGCCGCCACCAATGACGACCAAATCGAAGCCCTCGAGGGTTTCTCCGTTGCCGGGGGCTCCGCGGAATTTCCACTGGGCGCGGTCGGCGATATGATTTTCCGCCGGAGGCGCGAAAGTGGGGTCACTGCTGAGCAAGATGGCGTCGACGCGGCCGTTGAAGCCCGTGAGGTCGCGCAGGGCGATGGTGGTCTCGCCGGTGGAAAGGGCGGCTTCGCCGGCGGGTTGCCATGTCCAGACATCGGGGCCGACCCCGAGCGTGTCGCCGGACTTTTTCCCATTCACCAGAAGTTCGAAGGCACCGGCTCCGGAGGCGCGCCCGAGGCGCTTGGTCCAGTCGAGGGAGCGCACCCAGACCCGGTAAGTGCCAGGCTTTTCAATCTGCACCTTGGTGCTGGCGTCGGCGACCGGTTGGCCGAGACCGTGGGCGATGAGGTAGGGGGAACCCATACTCTCGATGAACTGGGTATCCACTCCCCATCCCCCTTTGTCGGCGAATTGTTCGGCTTCGATCAAGATGGTTTCCGCCCGGCCCGGGCCGAACAACAGCAGGGAGGCGCATCCAAGGAGAAAGTGGGTTTTCATGGCGCGTCCAGATACGCACCTGGGTAGCGTCCGGCTTTCATTTCCGGGGAAGAAAGCCTGGGAACGCTCGACATCGACGCTCTCGGACAACCGGGTCTGGCCCGCCACAGGCCCCAGAACGGAGGTGCCCCGGTCGCCGGCCTGTTTTTCCATTTCCGGGACAGGTTTCTCGCTTTTCACTTGCGGCGGGGCCAGTTCCGCCCTATGCGGTGAGCATGGAATTACTCGTTGCCGTCTTATGTGACGCCGCCGGAGATTACGGTGGCACGTTGAACCTTATTGGGGTGCGGGACACCCTCTATGCCCGCCAGTTTCCCGT
>JBJTQJ010000129.1:0-16567 GCA_046075565.1 Verrucomicrobiales bacterium
CAGTATTGAGGTAAGGAGCTTGATTTGTTTCATGATGGTCTGGTTTGATGTGGCGCAGGATATTGCGTGTGATGAGGTGATGAAATTCGGCTAGGACTTCGGTGGTGATGTTTCCGGCTGGAGTGATCCGTTGGCCGCTGCGGATTTCCGCCGATCAGGATGGGTTTCATTTTGCCGATTTTTTGCCTTTCTTCTTGGATGGCGCTTTCGGATCCGGGGCATCGCTGGCGGTGTTCACTTCACGGTGGCGTTTCTCGAGCAGGGCGGGATCGAGGAAGGAGTCTTGCGTTTCCTTGCGCCATTCGAGCAAGAGGCCTTGCATTCGCTTGAGTGTCCCGGCGTGCGCCGGGTCGTCGGCCAGGTTTTGAAACTCCCCGGGATCACTCTGGAGATCGTAGAGTTCCCATTCGGGAGGGTTGGCGGCACGGGCCATGGCTTGCTGGGCGGGCGTGTCCTTGTAGGCGGCACTGGCGGCGACCTGCGGGGCGGTGGCACCGTCCACGCCGATGTTGAGGGTGAGTTTCCCGGCGAGCAGGTTGTGGATGACATGGTAGCGGGAGTCGCGCAGGGAGCGACGCGGGAAGAATGGGCTTTCGCCGTGCTGATGGAATTCGCCCGCCAGCGTGGTGCGCCAGCCGGTGTTGTCTCCGCCCGCCACCCCGCGGAGGGAGCGACCCTGCACCTGCGCCGGGACGGGAAGTCCGACGGCATCGAGGATGGTCGGCAGGATGTCCACGGAGGAGACGAAGGACTCGCTCACCAGACCCGGCTTCGTCACTCCGGGCCAGCGGAGGAGAAACGGCGTGCGCAGTCCGGCCTCGTAACAGGTGGTCTTGCTCCGGGCCAGCGGCGGGCCGTTGTCGCTGAGGAAAATGACGAGCGACTCCTGCTCCTTGCCGGCTTTCTTCAGTTCGGCGAGAACCAGTCCGACGCAGGTGTCCAGTCGGCGCACGCAGTTGTAATAATTCGCCGCGTCGGTGAGGATCTGGTCGTCCCGCACCTTCTGGAAAGGCCACTCGGGCACAGCACCCTTCAGGAAGGGCTTTTCCGGCAGGCCGCCGATTTGCGGCTCGCAGACGCGGTGCGGATCGGCATCGTTCACCATCAGGAAAAATGGACGCTTCGGGTCCTGGGCGAGGAACTTTGCCATCTCGCGGGCGACGCCCTGCGCATTGCGGGATCCGCCTTCGCCGATCTGTTCATTGTTGACCTTGAAGTCGAAGGGGAAGGCGCTGGCGGGATTGACATGCAACTTGCCAATGATGCCGGTGCGGTAGCCGGTGGCCTTCAGCAATGCGGGAATGGTCTGCGAGTGCAGTTGCGAATGCAGGGGCGGGTTCTTGGGTTTGGCGAGGCCGATGTGACCGTGGGAATGCGGAAACATCCCGGTGAAAATGGAGGCGCGCGACGGACTGCATGAGGATTGCGCGATGTAAGCCGTCTCGAACCGCACCCCCGAAGCGGCCAAGGTGTCGAGATGCGGTGTCTGGATGTGCTTGTCGCCATAACACAAAAGCTGCAAGCCGAGGTCATCGGCGGTGATCAGAAGAATGTTCGGCCGCTCGGCGCCCGTGGCGCTGGCGAGCAGGAGCAGGGTGAAGAGAATTGGTCTGAGAATCACGGAGCTTTTTGTTCGCCTGGTAGGCCACCGGGGGAATGAACGTTCAAGGTCCCGTCACCCTGACATCGACAAACAGACGGGCGGGCAGCGTCCCGGTGACCGTGGCGGTGACACGGGTGAAGCCGGGGGCCGGGGTGTTCGCTTCGGTGGTGAAATTCACGGTGGTTCCGCCGCTGGTGGCACCGCCGAGGTGGAAGGTGGCAAGATCGGTCGACCAGCGGTAGCTCGCAGTAAGGCCGGCGGGAAGCGAGCCCTGCGGGTGGGTGAAGGTGAAGGTGCTGCCGTTCTTGATGCCGGCGGTGAGTCCCTGCGTGAAGGCAACGGGGTGGGTGCCGAAGAAACTTTCCACTCCGTTGTCGATGCCGTCGCCTTCGGGGTCGTCGGCGAGATCCCGGTCGGCCGGAGCGAGTCCGAAGGCGGGGTTGGAGATCCAGTCGGAGAAGGTGGGGAGGGCGGAGGTGAAGTTCCAGGCGGACGGAGCGGAAATGCCCGCGAAGGCATTTCCACCGGAGGTATCGATGACGGCGGTGGCATCGATGATGACACAATATCCCGTTTCGTAATCGAGGTTGGCGGTGGGATTGATGGTGAGCGTGGAGCCGCTGAAGGTGAGTCTGGTTGACGAGACCACGTCGAAGCTCTCGACGATGCTGTTGTCGGAGGTTTTCCTGAGGGTGATTGTGCCGGTTCCCTTTACGACCGGCTCGCTGAAGGTGGCGACGAGATTGGCATCGACAAGTACACCGGTCGCATCGTCTGCGGGTGCCAGGGAGACAAGGGTCGGGGCGAAGTCGGTGGTGAAGTCCCATGCGGTGGCGCTGGAAATGCCTGCAAAGGCATTTCCAGCGGAGGTGTCGATGACTGAGGTGGAAGGGATCAGGGCATAGTAACCCGTTCCCGTAGCCAGATTGTTGGTTGGATCGATTGTCAGTGCCTGGCCGCTGAAGGTAAGTCTGGAGGATGTGGCCGCGTCGAAGCTCTCGACGATGCTGTTATCGGAGGTTTTCCTGAGGGTGATCGTGCCGGTTCCCTTTACAACCGGTTCGCTGAAGGTTGCGACGAGGTTGGCATCGACAAGCACACCGGTCGCATTGTCTGCGGGTGCTAGGGAGACAAGGGTGGGGGCGAAGTCGGTGGTGAAGTTCCATGCGGTGGCGCTGGAAATGCCTGCGAAGGCATGGCCGCCGGAGCTGTCAATGATCGCGGTGGAGGGGATCAGGGCATAATAACCCGTTCCCGTAGCCAGGTTGTTGGTTGGATCGATTGTCAGTGTCTGGCCGCTGAAGGTAAGCCTGGAGGATGTGGCCGCGTCGAAGCTCTCGAGGATGCTGTTGTCGGAGGTTTTCCTGAGGGTGATCGTGCCGGTTCCCTTTACGACCGGTTCGGTGAAGGTTGCGACAAGGTTGGCATTGACAAGCACACCGGTCGCATCGTCCGCCGGGCTGGTGGTGGTGATGACAGGTGCGGCAGCCGACGGCACGAAGACGGCGAGGGCGTTGTTGTCGCCCGACGGGGCGCTGACCGTCCAAGTGTAATTGGCGGAGCCCGCTGTTGGCACAATCTGGTAGCCCGCGTTGCCCGCGGACGAACCCGAATCGCCGTTATGGAGGGTGCTGGCGAAGGGACCGGTGATCGAGGGTAAGTTGTTGGACGTGTAAACGCCGGTTACAAGGCTCCCATTTACCGGGATGATCAAGTTGCCGGTAAGGCCAGTGGTGGTCGAGGTTCTCGCCACACCCCGGGCGGCGCCAGCCAAGCTCAGCACCCCGACGCGTGACTGGGTGGCCGCAGCAAAGGTCACGACGATGTTGCCAGAGCCCGTGGCTGGGTCGTCCAGGTAGAGGATCGCCGAATTTCTGCCGCCTGCGGAGTTGACCGCCACCGTGAAATTCTGAGTCCCTTTCCAAGTCGCGCTGATGCCCGGATTCGCGTTTTCCCAACTGGCGGTCAGCACCAGCTTGCGGTAGCTGCCGTCGGGCACGGTGAAGTTGGAAATGGTGTTGGTGGTCGCGGTCGTGGACGTCTCATAGCGTTGGGTGTTGGCATTGTCTTCAAGCACGAGCCTGTCGAATTCAAGTGTGGGAGCGGCGATCGTGGCGTGTTCTTTCGATGCCACGATGGAGTTGCCGGATGCGGTGCTGGCTCTGGTGAGAATGAATGTCACCTTGTTGTCGGTATCCGCCAAAAGGAAGGAATCGAGGGCTGCGGACCGCAGCTCCAGAATGTTCCCCAAGGGCTGAGGTCCGGTGGCGGCAAGCGTGCCGAGTAGCGTCACCCGACTGCTGGTGAGCCCATCTCCCGACGTTGTGGTGTTGGCCGGTGCGTTATTCCACGTGATGGTGCTCTCGCCCCAGGATTCCCCGGCGTCGGCATCTTTCAATCCATAGACCTGCCATGGCGTCGTGTCATTCCATGCACTCTCGACCATGAACTGCAGGGAAGCGTTCGGCGTGGACTTAGGGTCATGCCCGGTAAGATCGAAGCGGATGTATGCCTTCCGATAATTGTCGGCGGTGGTGGCATTTTTGACGACGAGTTGCGTCGCAGTGCCGAAGTTGATCGCGGCACTGCTGCCTGCCCGAACATAGGCATCCGCGCTGGATTCCAGTGAGGCAATGCCGGAAAGCGCTTGCGGCGTGGCGCTCGCGACCGCGCTGTCCGGACTGGTGCCCTGGGCCGTGGTCATCGTGACCTTGTAGAAATACGGGGTGCCCTGCACCAAGTGCGAGTCCATCCAAGTCGTGCCGTTGACTCCCGCGGCGATGCTGGTGAACGGACCCGCCAGCGATGTTGCACGGAAGATACTATACGTTGCCGACGTGGTACCCCCCGTCCAGCCCTCCCAGGCCAGTGCGATTTTCGTGGCGGATGCCGCGTTCGCGGTCAGACTCTCGGGTGCGAGGGGACCGGCTTCTTGCCTGCCATAAACTTCCACGTAATCCACCTTGGCCGGAGTGCCGGAAACGGGTGTGACATCGAGCCGGATCTCTGCACCGGCTGGCAGAGTGACCGCACGTTTGATCCGGTGGCGGATTTGAAGGCCCGTGCCGGCCGGCGTCAGCTCCGCGCTCCACGAATCAACACTCGTTCCGTTCACGCGCAGCACGTAGCTGGCCGCAGCGCTGGACCCGGTGATATACGCGGCGTGGAGGTTGTAGGTTCCGGCCGCACCGGTAAAGGTGGTCGTGAGTCTCCCGTTCGCGCTGAAAGTGACTCCAGCATCATTGGAGTAGGCGGAGACTCCTGACTCGGCGGTTCCGGTGGTGATTGTCATGTTCTCGGCCTCGACCTTGGTCGGCATGACATAGTTCGACTTGCGGCCCGCATAATCGGTGATGGTCGTGTCTGCAGTGGTGACGTTGGAAATCAAACGGATGTTCTGCACGCCGCCGCTGGTATTCTGGTTGATGTCGTCGGAGCAATTCACATTGGCGTTGCGCTCGAAGGTGATGAATTCCGAGTAGTTGTCCGCATAGATCCCGGCCACCGGATAAGCACCCGTGAGTTGGGCCCACTGGATCGTGTCCGCCCAGTTGTCCACGATATGGGTTCCTTGTTGGCGGGCCAGCGTGTAAAACGCCGCGCCGTCGTCGTGGAACTGCATCACGTGATGCACGTAATTGTTTCTCAGGATGTTGTCCTTCATGCCCGCTTCCTCGTTGCCACCAGCCTGCCCGCCCGTCTGGGTGCCCATGTAGGGTCCGTAAGAGATTTCATTGTCCGCGATGAGCATGCGTTTCACGAAATAGCTGACGATGCCGACGCCGTTGCTGTATTGCTGGCCGAACCGGGAGATGCCGTTGTTGACGATGCGGATATTCTGGCACTCTTCACCTGCGGCCGGGCTTTGATCGCCATCCTCATGAATCACGATGCCGTTCCCGGAGAGCCAACGGAAATCGCAGTTGCGGATGGCTCCGCCCGTGACGCCCTTCACATAGGAAATGGCCGTGAAGCCTAGGAACCGGAACTTGCAGAAAGCAATATCCACATTCTCGGCATACTGCGCCGTGATCGCTCCATGCTTCGCAAAGGGTGAGATGAGTTCCCTGGCACCCTGGCTCATGGCGGAACCTTTGGTGCTAGGCCCGTTCCAGCCGGTTTGGGTGAAGGTCAGCCCTTCAAAGCGGACATTGCGCACCTTGCCGCTGGTGCTGGAGGATGTGCCGGAGATCTGGATCAGCCTTTCCAGCTTTGGCGCCTCGATGGTGGCGGTGGGCATGTATTCACCCGTGCGCGGCTTGTAGTAAAGTGTCGAGCTGGCGGTATCATGGAACCACTCGCCCTCGGCATCGAGAAAATCGATCGAGTTCTCGACGAAGTAAGGAACGGGATAAGTAAGGCTATCCCAGAAACTGTCGCCTTTGGCGAAAATCGAACCGTTCTCAGGCGATTGGAATTTGAAACGGACCTGAGTCTCATTTTGATAGGAACCACCGTCTGCGGCAAGGCGGTCATCGACTCTCCCGCGGTATTGATACCAGTGCGGGTGCATGACCACTTCCACGTTGGAGAGGCCGGTGATACTTCTCCAACCTTCGACGTCCGGCCGATGGACAATCGCCTCTTTGGCCGCGGCGTCGATTCCGATCATGTTGAAATACGGGTCCGCAGCGTTTTGATTCGGCAATCTCGCCCTGATGGCAGAGGAGGCATTCACGGTGAGTTGCCGGAACGGGAAGTTGACCCCGGTTTTCTTATAGATGTTTTTCGTTGCATCATGAAGCACCCAGCCGCCCGAGAGATCCACGCCGCCGCTGATGACGGGGACCTCGCTGCCGTAATTCCGGTATACGACATTGAAGCCATTCGTTCCCGAATCACCCGGATCCAGCGTCAGCATCGCGGAAAGGCGGTGGATGCCTCCGCGGAGATGGACGGTGATATCCTCCGTCATGCTGCCATTGATCGCATCCACCGCCGCGCGCGCTTTCTCCAAGGTCTTGAACGCGGTAGCGAGCGACGTGCCGTTGTTCGTATCCTTTCCGGAAACGGGATCGACGTAGAAGTCCTCGGCGGAGGTCACGCTGCCCCCGCAAAACGCGAGCGCCAGCAGGCAACGCACGAGAACATGGATCCGGGAGGGCGGTTTCATGGGTTGGGTTTGTCGGAAAATTGCGAATCGGGCCTGTCGCGGTCGGGCCTTCATGGGGAGGGGAGTTGGGTTTTCCAGCGGGGGAGGTCGCCTTTGCCTACGGTGTTGAACTTTGTTGACGATACGTGGGACGGGCGAGGCGTGGCGGGGAGATACTTCGGATGCGGGTGCTGCGGTTCATGGGACACCGGCGTGCTCCATCAAGGCACCGATGTCGGTTTGCTAAGGGTTTGGCCGGGGTGCCGCTGCGGTGGGCAAGGCGGCGATACCGTAAAGGATGGTGCCGGCACCGATGGATTCGGGCCGGGCGGCAGGGCCCAGCACCACCTCGCCACCTTCGGGCATGTCCCGGCGCCAGATATCAAACGAAACGGGCCTGTTCTCGCGGTGGGGTTCGATGCTGACCTTTCCAATCCGCTCGCCGGTGGGGACAAATCCCTCGACCAGCCAATGTGGCGCGGGCTGGTTTCGCCGCTGGAAGACAAAGAGCGAGGTGGAAGGCGCCACCGTCACGGTGACCCGAAGGTTCGCCCGATCGCGGTGGACGTGGGCCGGGAGCACCAGATCCGCTCCAAACAACCACGCGGGGATGGGGCGTTCGGACAGGCTCACCCAACGGGCATTCCGGTTGTGGTGGGCCGGCACCGACTCGACCAGACCGCCCGCGACAATGTGGTAAACCGATTGGCCCTTTTGATTGTTGCGGACCGAGCGGATGAGGGAACTGCCGTCATCAAGCGCACCCGTGCTCCACTGCCCCGTATGGGGATTAAATCGGACCTGTTCGAGCTTGCCGATGGTTCCGGATGTGTTCACCACGACGCCCTCACCTTCGGCGAGACGGTTGACCCCGCCTCGTTTGGAGTGCAGTTCGACGCTGCCTTCGATGACCACGACGCCGGTCGAACCGGCGGCGGATGCGTCCACCCCGAAGCGGGTGCCGAGGTCAACCACCCGCGTCTGGGGCGCGTCCAGAATGAATCCCTTGCCCTGCGGGCCGACATCCACGGTCGCCTTTCCCGAATGGATCCGGACATGCATCGGGTTGATGAAATGCAGTTGAGCCGGTGCGAGCAGCTCGATCGACACGTCGTTGGCCAAACGCAACTCCAGCAATCCCTCTTCGATGGTGAGGTCCCGGACCCGGCTCCGGCTACCGGTTTCGGTTGCGATGCTGCCGTTTGAGACCTTGAGATCCCTCGCCGCGACAACTTCGACCTCGACGCCCCGGGTCATGTGGGTCCAGGTCGCGATCGAAATGGCGATGACGGCGGCGGCCGCGAGCCCCAGAATCCGGAGTTTTCCCCGACGCGCCCGCGCATCGATGAACTGGATGGAGTCTTCCACGGCGGAGCTGCCGCGCAGGGCGGCCCGGAGTTGCTCCTCGCGGACTCCTGTGATGACAAATTCCCTCAACAGCTCGGGATTACCATCAAGCAAGTCACGGAGTTCGCTGGACTCGCCGTCGTCCAAATCATTCTCGTAGTAGCGGGAGGTTAAATTCTCGAATCGGTTCATGCGTGGCTCCTTTCCAACTGGATTTGGTTTTCGATGCACTTGCGCAACTCCTCGCGGATTCTCAGCAAGCCAACGCGGATGGCGACTTCGGTTGCGCCCAGCGCACGGGCGATCTCCCGTGAATCGAGCGAATCGTAGTAGCGCAGCCGGATCATCCGGCGCGCCTTGGGGGAGAGCTTGGTGAGGCAAACGTCGAGAGCCGCCCCCTCTTCCCGCTGGGCGGGAGCAACTTCGATAAACGTATTGGAGATGCGTTCCAGCAACGCCTCGTCGAAAACCAAACGTGATCTCGCGTAGTCCCTTTTGCTGCCCAGGATCGCGAATTTCGCGACCCCCATGGCCCAAGGAAGGAACGCTTTCGACGGGTCGTATTGGGCGAATTTGCGGAGCAACGTCATCGCGATTTCCTGCAGAAGGTCTTCCGCTTGCCCGCGGTCGCGGATGCTGGTGTGAACAAAGCACGCGACCGTGGACTGCGACTGAGTCCATAGCTGGATAAAATTCTCCTGTTGGTCCGTGGTTAGCACCCCCATGATTTCTCCAAAAGTCACTCCTGGTGTTACAAAAATCTGAACTGATTTCGAAGGGACTGCACAAAAAAAACCGGCATGCCCGAAGCTTGTCGTATTCGCCTCAGTGTCAATGAATTGAAGAGATTTTTGTCCTCCCGTTCGCCCCGGACCGGTTATTTTGCTGTGGTCGAAGCAGGTTGCCATCCCTGGGACCCTGCGCTTCCTGAAGTCATGGTGTGGACAGGATGCGCACCGGACCGAGCAGGCCGGCGGGTTGCAGCGGGCTGTCCTTGGTGTAGTGGCGGTTGGTGGTGAAGGTGAACCGTCCGCCGGGTGCGCGTTGGGCTTTCCTGAACCAATCCGGCCATTCGAGCAGGGTCTCGGGATTCTTCCATTTCGAGTCTAGGGGCAGGTGTTCGTCGCCGATCAGGCGGTTGTTCCAGGTGTTGGCAACCTCGATTTCAAGGGCATTGGAACCGGGCCGAAGGGCTCCGGAGGCATCAACCTGATAGGGCGGCTTCCAGGCGATGCCGCAATCCTTGCCATTGAGTTTCACACGGGCGACGACCTCGACCTGTCCGAGATCGAGGCGCAGGGGAATACGTCCGTCGGTGGGCACAGCATCGGACAGTTCGAAGGTGGTGCGATAGGTGGCGGTGCCGGAGTAATATCGAACTAGCGGGTCGGTGTGCTCGGACCAGGAGGCAAGCCGGTCAAGCTTGAGCGTTTCCTTGGTCCCCCATGCGGGATCGAAGCTCAGGGACCAGGCGCCATCGATGGGCTGGATGGGTTTCCATTCCGCGAAGGGGTTGTGGGTCGGGCGAGCGGCGCCGGGTTGATCGCGGAAGACGACAAACCAGCTTTGTGCGGGGCTGAAGCGCAGCTTCGCGCGCGTGCGACCGTCCGGATCGGGAGTGCTCGGCAGCGCGTGGATCTCGCCGGTTTCCGGGTTCCACAGTTCGCCAGCTTTTCCGGTGCTGCGGAAGAGACATTCGCGTTCGACCGGCTCGGGCCGGGTATTGGCGACGAAGTAGATCTCGGTGTTCCCGGTTCGACGGTGGAGCCATTTCAGTCCCTCGCCCTCGAAGTCCGGCGGGATCCGATCCGCCGTGAAGACTTCGTTCCATCCGCTCTTGGGCAGCAGGGGCCAGTTGGCGGCGAGTTTCTTCACTTCGTCGTTGGCCTGTGGGTAACCTTCGAGTCCCGGGGTGCCGGTGATCGGGGCCTGGAGGAAAATGGCGGCACCGGCTTCGCGTAGTTCCCCGATCTTGCGTGCGACCGGCAGCGTGAGGCGCCCGGAGCGCGGCAGGACGAGGTAGCGGTAGCTGATGCCGCTTGGCAGGTGGATGCGACCGTCGGCAAAAGTCAGACGCATGACGACTTCCTCCGAGCAAAAATCATGATCGTATCCGGTCAGGCGGTCAAATTGGATATCATTGAAGTTGAGCGGAGAATCGCCATGGTAAAGGCAGGCGATATCGACGACGCGGCGGCCCTGCTGGAGCAGGAACTGGCAGCGGGCGACATAGTCGAACCACGGCTTGCTGAATTCCCACCACGTCTGGTGGCGGTTGAAGTGCTGGCCCCAGCGGCTGTGCGTCAGGCCGGGCTTCATCGAATCGTAGGCCTGGTGGGCGGATAGATGGATGACAAAGTGGCTCACCCCCTCGCTAAAGGCCTCGTCGCCCATGCCTTTGATCAGATAGGGGTGGTCGATCCAGCCGCGGCAACCGGTGAAGGCCTCGGCTCCGACACGTGCCTTGCCATGGGTATTGGCCACCGAGGCGAGTCCTTTCATCGAGTGATACCAGTAGGAGTGAAAGTCGGGAAAGCGGCCGTCGTATTTGCGATCCTTGAACTCCCGCTCGGTCCAGAACTCGGCGATGGGAAAATCACCGCGGCCGCCGTAGTCGAGGCTGTTCACACAGAGGCGACCGTAAGGTTCGGTGGAAAATTTCACGCCGTAGGGTTCGATGCGCTGGCGCAGTCGGTCGATGTAGTTGGCCAGTGTCACCTCGCCGACCGTGCGGCGCAGGTCGCGGAGAAAGCGTTCGGTGAGATCGAGGCTGCCGACGGCATGGCCGGTGAGCACGGGCAGCCAGGGGGTGAGGTCGTAGCCCCGGCGCTTTTTGAATTCCCCGGCGAACCCGCTGGTCCAGTTCTGGCCGTGGGCCTCCCAACTGTCGATGTGGATGTATTGCAGCGTGCGCCCGGACTTCTCGCCGGCGGCATCGAGGATTGGCTTGAGGCGGTGCTCGAAATGCGCGTCGATACCGCGCGGATGGAGGCGGTCGCATTCGAGGCCGAGCACGCCGGAGGGCACGGGGCGGGTCGTCTTGAGGTTGGTGGCATGGCCGAGACGGACGACCGTCCATTCGCCCGGTGGAGCATTCCAACGCAAATGGCCATCGGTGTTCATCTTATCTGTTAGATCAACCACCCTGGCGGAGTGCAGCGGGATGATTTTGGATTTTCCGGCCAACGGTGGCGGGTCGGTCAACCAGCCCCGGCCGTCGTAGGTCTCAAGGGGATCTTCCTTGTGGTTCGATTCAAAAAGGCGGGAGCCATCCGCCTGCGCCGCCGGATAGGCAAAGACGCGGGCATCGCGGAACGAATCGGCCCGCTCGATGGCGGTGGCGACATCGGGAAGCATGCGTTCGTCGGGGTGCAACCAAACCGGTGGCGGCCTGGTCTCCACCACCGGTTGCGGCAGATTCGTCGTCACCGGTCCGCCACCCCGCACCTTGGTTTCCGACCAAACCAGCTTCTGCATCGAGGTGTCCGGCGTGATGTGGGGTCCGCCGCTGCCATAGCCGAAATCCACGCTCAGTGTGAAGGCCAACCCGAGGCGGTCGGCCTCGGTGATGGCCCACTGCATACAATCATGCCATTCCTTGCTGTCCGCCTCGATCGGCCCTCGTGGAGCCCAACGCGGCCCGCTGACCTCCATCCAGATCACCCCGCCGATGCCGACGTTTTTCATGGCCTCGAGGTCCTTGGTAATGCCCTCGCGACTGATGTTCCCGTTGATCCAGAACCAGAACACCCACGGCCGCGCCCCGGCGGGTGGTGACTTGAAAGAGGACTCCAAATCACCCGCTACCCGCGCGGGCAGGGCGAGGCAACAGGCCAACAAAATGGCCGCAGCATTGCGGAGGAGAAGGTTCATGTTTGAAGGGAAGATCTAAACCAGGGATTTTCCACTCTGAAGCCTTTACCTTCCCAGGAACAAATCCCGGCCGGCGACCAGCGCCTCGATCTTGCGATCGGCCACCGAACGTTTCAGCATCCAGAACCCGCAGTCCGGGTGCACCCATTTGACCCGGCCGGGGCCGAGCGCCTTGACGGCGGCGTCGATGCGTGAGGCGACTTCGTCAGGGGTCTCGACGTGATTCACTTTGATATCGATCACGCCGATACCGATGGCGATGTGATTGCCGACTTGTTTGAGCGCCTCCAGATCGGAGGACGGGCGGTGGGCTAGTTCCAGCACGATGTGGTCGGTGTGCAGGCCATTGAGGAAATCGACGAGCGGTTTCCACGCGCCGGACTGGATGGTCTGTCCGCCGTAGTTGCCGAAGCAGAAGTGGACGGCCTTTTCCACGGTCACCTTGTCGAGGATGCGGTTGATCGCGGCCTGAGCGAGCGGGGCATGTTGTGGACTGCCGGGCACATTGGCCTCATCGACCTGGACACAGGCGCAGGGAAGATCCGCCACCTGCTCGGCCAGCGTGTCGGCGATGGCCATGGTCAGGGACTCGAGGTCGGGGTAATGGTGGTCGAGCAGGGTGCGGGCCAGCATGAACGGGCTGGTCAATGTGAATTTCATCGGGCCATTCGCCACCGAAGCGGAGCGCGCGCAGGCGTCGTAAAGATCGAGGGTGCCCTCGCTGATTGCATCGATCACCACGGCGGCGGGCTTGCGGCGGAAACTCATTTCCTGCTTCGCGCGGAAGGCGATCCCATCGCTGCGACCGACCTGCGAACGGATCCCGCCGAGCCGGCTGACGAAGTATTCGATCATGCCGTTGGTGTCGGGGTGGTTCGGATCGAAGCGGTAAAGTTCACCGTCGGTGGGTAGATCGATGCCGGCGTTCTTCTGGATGTTGATGACCACCGAGGTGGCGTCGATGACGGCCTGTTCGCTCGGCAGTGCGGCAAGCCAGTCGATGGGCGAATAGGAACCGACGGTGGTGGTTCGGATTTCGGGTGCGCTCATGGGCATGGGATGGTGATTTGCGTTTTACGGGTTTATTTTCCAATCGTGGACGGTCTTTGCGGAAAGCTCACGGAGTTTGTCTTCGTCCACTTCCAGGCCGAGGCCCGGGCCTTCGGGGATTTCCGCCACGGCATTGCGGATGACCACCGGCGAGCTGAGCACGGAAGCATCGAGAAACTGCGGGCCATTGAGCACGGCGGCTTCTTCCAACCCGTAGGCATCGTAGAGAGCCAGCGCGGCTCCGAGCGAGAGATCTGGATCGCAGAGCCCGCTGCCGACCCATTTGAGACCGTGCTCGATGCAGAGTTCGATCTGGCGTTTGTTCGAGGTCAGCCCGCCACAGCGGGCGGGTTTCATCGCCATGCCGTCGAGCATGCCGAGTTGGATGAACTCCTCCAATTCCACCGGGCTGATTACGCCCTCGTCCATGTAGAGCGGCAAGGCTCCTTGTTTCTTGAGCGCCTGATACCAACTGAGGCGATTCGGCGGCACCGGCGATTCGAAGACCTGCACACCCAGATCGGCGAGCTTTGGCGCGACCCAAAGCGCGTTGTCGAGATCGTAGGCCGTGTTGGCATCGGTCCAGAGAAAGCCATCCGGCGAGGCGTCGCGCACCATTTTCACCACTTCGAGATCAAAGGCGGGATTCGGAGCCACCTTCACGTTGAAGTGCCGGTAGCCGAGGCGTTTGCCTTCGTTGACCGATGCCTCGACGCCATCGAGCGAAGTGACATTGACCGTCCAGCTCAGTTCGAGTTTACCCCGGCGAGGACGTCCCCAGATTTCGGCCAGCGACTGGTTGCGGGCTTTTCCGATCAGATCGTGGAGCGCCATGTCCACGGCGGCGCGGGTCAGCGGCATCCCGGTGGTAAAACCCGGACGGATCGCCTTGTCCATGATCGTATGGGCACCGGGGCTGTCCTCCGCGTCATGGCCCTTGAGAGCGGGTCCGTAGTAGTTACGCAGGGCGATGGTCGAAGTCTCCAGCGTCTCGTCACTCCAGGTCGAAATCGGCACCGCCTGGCCCCAGCCGATCTTGCCGTCGTCGGTGGTGAGTTTGATTATCACCGCCGGCCGGCCCGAGGCACCGAGCGGGGTGGTGAAAAACTTGAAGTAGAGTTTGGTCGGGTATTCGAGGGGAAAGACCTCGATGGATTCGATTTTCACGTGATGGATTTGTTAGATGAATTTTTTCAAGTCCCAAGGTTCGCGGTAGGTTCCGGTCATGTGGGCGGCGGCCTCGGGGTGGTTGGTTATCTTTTCGGCGATGGGGTCCCAGGCGAGCGCTTTGCCTGCCTTGATGGCGGCGAGACCGAGCAGGCATTGGCTGTTCACGCGGTGGCCGGCTTCGGCGTCGATCATGACTTTGCTCCCGCCGAGAATCGCCGCGATGAAATCCTCCTTGTCCTGCCGGGTCGGCACCCGCTGGTCCGTATCCCGGAACTTGAGGCCCAAGAAATTCTTGTCACTGGCCTGGAGACCTCCCTTGCTGTGCCAGTTCGCTTGCAGCCAGCCCTCATCACCTTCGACACGCAGGTAGGGTTTGTCGATCTTGTAATCCAGTTTCACCCCGTTGGCATATTCGTAATGGACTTTGAAGGCGGTGATGGTGTCCCAGAGCGCCCCGGCTTCCGGGAAGGATCCAGTGCCCTCGATCTTCACCGGTCCGCTGTGGCTGGTGCCGTTGATGAAATTGGCCACGTCCATGAGATGGCCGCCCCAGTTGGTGATCATGCCGGCCGCGTAATCGGAAATACGCAACCAACCGGGTCGCCCGATGGGTGCGCCGGTCTGCGGGTCGGTGTTATGCACTCGATCCAGGGCATAAGGTTTTTCGGGCGCGGGGCCCTGCCACATTTCATAGTCGAGATGTGCGGGCACCGGCATCGGGGTTGGATTGCCGAATCCCTCGGTTAGCTCCTTCGGCACCCCGACTTCAAAACGGCGGAGAGTTCCCAGATATCCGTTGAGCGCGAGGTCCGCGGTCTTGATCATGTAACCGCTCGAGCGGCATTCGCTATCGAGGCGGAAAACCAGACCGGATTTTTTTGCGAGGTCGGCCAGTGCCCGACCTTCCTCGAAGTGCAGGGTCATGGCCTTTTCGCAGCAGACATGCAATCCCTTCTTCAGGGCGATCATCGACTGGATGGTATGCCAATGGTCCGGCGTGGAAATCATCACCGCGTCGAGGCCGGGCATGTCGTAGGCTTCGCGAAAATCCGTGAACAACCGGCAATCCTGGGTGCCGTATTCGGCATCGACGAGTGATTTGGCGTGACCGGCGCGCAGACGATCCACGTCACACACCGCGACCACGCGCACATTCTTCTGGCTCAGAAACCCCCGCAGGTTCACTTGCACGCCCTGCCGGCCTGTGCCGATCATGGCAACGTTCACCCGCTTGGACGGCGTATCCTGCCCTCGCAACAGGCCCGATGGCAGGATGGTGAAGGCCGAGCCTGCGGCAACTTGGCCGAGGAAACGGCGGCGATGCAAGGATTGCGGGTTCATTTCTTTTCCTGATTGGTTTGGTGGAAATTTCGCCAGGCACGCATCGAGATGGTGAGATGCTCGCGGGCGGGTCGTTTGATTTGATAACACTGCAAATTGACGGGGCCACGGTAGCCGATTTCATCGAGACAGCGGATCACCCTGCCGACATCGAGTGTTCCTTCACCGAGCGGTTGGATCAAGCGGGTCCAATCCGGTTTCCCGGGAGGCACGACATCGCAACCGCTGATCTGCACGCACTTCAATCGCGGGCCAAATGAGCGGAGGCTTGCCTCGATTTCCTTTTCGTCGTTCATTGCAAGGAAATGGCAGAGTGTGAAACTCAACCCGAGGTTTTTCCTGTCCGCAAGGTCGGCGAGTCGCGCGCATTTCTCCAAGGTGTCGGTGCAACATCCCACATGGGGATAAAGTGCGACCTCGAGCCCCGCTTCCGCCGAGAGGTCGCAAATTTCGCGGAGCAACCGGACCGCCGTTTCGTCATCCGCCTTGGGGTTCGACAGACCCAGCCAGATCAATGTTCCGCGTCCTTTGAGTTTCCCGATATGCGCGGCAATTTCCGCAGGCACGGTTTCGCCTTCTTTCGCGGCAAGGACGACGTAACTCGCGATGATTTTGACTCTGGCTTGGTCCATCGCGTCCAGCCATTCCGTGGTGGCATTTGCCGGTCGGGTGCAAATCCCATCGTAGCCGAGTTCGTTGAGAAGCGCGGCTTGTTCCGCGGGGGATTTGATATCGGTCAATCCGTTATCAAAGACGAAGAAAGGGCGCGGTGCCGGCGGAGAAGGGTCAGCGGAGACAGACGTGGTCGCCGCGAGGGCGAGGATTCCCATGAGCAAACCCGGGAGTCGTAAGAGAAGTGTGGTGATCACGACATCACATTATGAAAAGAGACTCCTCGAGGACAACCGAATTATCCTGACATGAGAACGACGGATGACACGGAGAACACGGATAAGCCTAGAAAGGAAAATGGGCACGTTGGAATGCCACCTCTGATGGAGGCGCGGGGCATGTTAAAATCTGAAAGGTTCGGCGGGATATTTTCATCCGCTCAAGAGCAGTTTTGCCTCATCGGGTAGTCCGGGAAGCCA